>JAJFLJ010000061.1 GCA_021772755.1 Candidatus Sumerlaeota bacterium | reverse complement strand
ATTTCACCCAGGCCGGTGGAGACGGGCCCAAGGCGCGGTTCGGCCCCTGGAGGCAGCGAATCGCCTGCGGCGCCAAGGCGTTCGGAGACCTGCTGCCGCGCGAAGTAGACGTCGGTGTCGTCCGTGAAGACGGCGGTGACCTGCGAGAACCCGTTTCGCGAGATCGAGCGCGTGTATTCGAGGCCGGGAATCCCCGCCATCGCCGTTTCGACGACGAAGGTGACCTGCTTCTCGATCTCGTCCGGCGAGAGCGAGGGTGCTTCGGTGTTGATCTGCACCTGGTTGTTGGTGATGTCGGGCACCGCGTCGATCGGAAGATGCCGAAGGGAAAGCGCTCCGATCGCGGCGACGCCCGCGGTCAGCAGCAGCACCAGATAGCGGTGCTGGATCGAGAAGTGCAGAATCCTCTCGAACGGACCCGGACCGCCCTGGTCGTGTATGTCGGCGTCGCGGTTCTCAGTGTTCATGAGCGGCGCCCGCCTTTCCGAGTTCCGCCTTCAGGATGAAGGGGTTCGTCGCGACGTATTCCTCGCCCTCCTCCAGACCGGAGAGCACCGGGCGGTACCGGCCGATGCGGTCGCCCACGTCGACCGCGCGCTTCGCGAAGGTGTTCGGCTCGCCGTGCACCGGAACGAAAACGGCGGGGCCGCCCTCGACGGTCAGCACCGCTTCGTGCCGCACGACGACGGTCAGCAGTCCGGACTGTCCGGGAGGCGGATCGAGAGTCAGTTCCGCCTCTCCGAACATTCCGGGCTTGAGAATGCGTCCTGCGGCGGCGTCCTCCCCGATGCCCGCCGCCGGTGCGGATGCGGGAACGACGATACGAACGGAAGCCGTTCGGGTTCTCGGGTCGAGTTGCGGCGCGATGTAGGACACCGTCCCTTCGAACGTCATGCCGCCCAGGAAACCGACGGTCACGCTGGCCGGACCGCCCTCCGCAACGCGGCCGATGCTGCGTTCCGGAACGTCGGCCGTCACCCAAAGTTCGTCCATGTTCGCGACCACCATCAGCGCTTCGTCGTCGGAGTGGACGACCTCGCCCGGCGTCACCTCGCGCTCGATCACGCGACCCGCGATCGGGGAGCGGACTTCGTACCGTGTGGATATCTCGCCCGTCTCCAGAAGCTCCCGCACCTGGTCCTGCGAGATGCCGTAGATGTGCAGTTGGTTCTCCGCCGCCAGTCTCGCGGACTCCGCCACCTTCGCGTCGGCTTCCGCCATGCGGACGGCGGCTTCGGCCTGGAGAAGCGCGCCCTTGCGTTCCAGGAATTCGGTGATCGAGATGCCGTTGGACTCGCGCAGCTTCTCCGCCCGTTCGTAGGCCGTACCGGCGACCTCGCTCATCGTCTTCGCCGCTTCGGCGCCGATTCGGGCCGCGTCCAGGGCGGCGTCCGCTTCGAGATACGCGCTCTGGGCTCTCCCCAGTTCGGGGCTGTCGATGACCAGCAGCAAATCGCCCTCGCCGACGCGATCCCCCAGGCGCACCGCGATCTCGCGAACGCGGCCCTGCACCTGGGTTCCGATGTGGGCCATCGCTTCGGCGTCGTACCCGACGCGCGCCGGCACCGTGACGGTGTCGGCGAGCGCCCGCCGCCCGGCCCGCTCGATGGCGATGCCGGAGAGGCGAACGGCCTCTTCCGTCAGTACGACTTCGTCGGCGTGCGCTTCGCCTTCGTGTTCGTGTTCGTCCTGGGCCGGAGCCAGGGAATATCCTGCAAAAAGCGCCACCGCCAGAAGTGCGGTGACGATCGTTTCGTTGATCCGCTTCATCGCGTTTCCTCCGTCTTGTCGAGTTCGAACGCAGGCACCTCTTCGGGAAGAAGCGCCCGCAGCTCCGCACGGACGCGGGCGACGGCGGTCTCCGCTTCGATCAGGTCGAGCGCCGCCTCCCGTTCCGACTGAATCGCTTCGAGTATCAGCAGCGTGTCGATCTCGCCGAGTTCCGCGAGCCGGCGCGCGTGTTCGATCTGCCGGTTCGCGAGGGGGACGACGGTCGACCGCATCGTCACCAGTCGTCGTTCGCCTGCCGCGATCGCCGCTTCGGTTCGGGCCAGGGCCGAGATACTTTCCTGGACCGTCCGCTCCCACTCCGCGCGCGCCGCGTTGCGGGCGGCGTCGGCTTCGGCGATGCCCTGGCGGTTGGCGTTCAGGATCGGCACGGGAACCGAGACGCCGACGCCAAGACGGTCCATGCCCTCTTCGTTTCCGTAGAGGGGGCCGAGCGTGATGTCGGGGTACTGCTTGCGAACCTCCAGGCGGAGGCGCTCTTCGGCGGCTTCGTAGCGGGCGGCGGCGAGCAGCACGGCCGGCGAGTTCTTCCAGACCGTTCCGTGCGACGGCGGGTCCTCCGCCTTCGCATCGTCCGCAGGGACGAGCACCGCCTCCGAACCGGGCAGCAGACCGAGCAGTTCCAGCACGCGCAGGCGGGCCTGCGCTTCGTCGGCTTCGAGTTCGCCGACATCGAGACGAAGACGCGCTTCGGCCAGGCGGAAGGCGACGGCCTCCGCCGCGATCATCTCGCCGAGTTCCTCGCGCCGGTCGGTTAGCGACACGAGTTCGCGTAGTCGTTCGTGCAGATCGCGGCTGACGGAAGCCGACCGCGCGGCCGCCTCCCACTCCGCCCATGCCACGCGCAGGTCCCGCAGAACGGCTTGCTCTTCGGCCCACGCCTCCACCAGGGCGGCAAGGGCTTCCGCCTCGGCCCGCTTCTTTGCGACCGCCAGACGGCCGGAAATCGGGATGGTAAAGGAAAGCGACGCGCCCGCGATCCAGGGCTCGTCGACGTCGTCGAGGATGCGAAGCGCATCGGCGCCGATCTCGGGATCGTCCCAGAGACCGGCGTAGCGCGCGGCGGCGGCGGGAACCTTGGCGGCTTCGCGTGCCGCCCGAAGGCGTGGATTCAGGTAGAGCGCGAGAAGTTCCGCTTCGGCGGGGGAGAGACCGTCGGCGGGCGCGTAGTCCGCGCTCCGCACGGCTTCCGCCATCCCGACGGCCCCGGGCGTGCGCTGCTCCAGCACGCGTCCGAAGTCATCGCCGGAAAGCGGCTTTCGGTCGTAGCCGGCGCATCCGGCGACCAGCGCCAGGCCTGCCACGACGAACATTCGGGGAACGGCCTTCGGAAGGGCCGCCCCGCGTAAGGGGGTGTCCATAGACGTACCTCGTCAGAGTGATGCGGCGGGCCGCGAGGCCTCGCCGGGCGGAAGACGCAGGTCTCCCGCAGGGGACTCAGACGAGGTGCTTGGGAGGGCGGAAGATGCCGGTGGGTTCGGCTTCGGGAACAGGGTCGTTCGCGTCGAAATCCGGGGATTCGCGCGCGAGCACGAGCCGCGCGGAAACCGGCTGTACGGCAGGAACGCAGACTGGGTGGTGGCAGATGCACATGCAGTGCACGACCTGTTCGGTCTTCTCCGGCACGCCCTCGCCCTCGCCACAGACGCCATGCAGAACGTCCGTCGCCATCACCAGGAACAGCCCCGCCAGCAGAAGCGTCGGCAGACGGCGGAAGAAAAGGTCGGTGCGTTTCACGATCCAGTCCACGGGGCGAGACTAGCCGCGCCCCGCCGGATCGCAACGGCAAACTTCCGCCCCCAAGGGTGTCACGGGCGCCCCCGCCCGTGCCGACTGAAGCTTGTCGGGTTCGACCGGCCCGCGATCAGGCCAGGTCGAATCGGTCGAGGTTCATGACCTTGTTCCACGCGGCGACGAAGTCGCGCACGAACGCTTCCTGAGAGTCGTCGCATGCGTAGACTTCCGCGATCGCCCGCAGTTGGGAGTGCGAGCCGAAGAGGAGGTCGACCGACGTGCCGGTCCACCTGACCTTGTCCGTTCCGCGATCGCGCCCTTCGAACACATGCCCGCATTCGGGCATCGCGCGCCACTCGGTATTCATATCGAGCAGGTTCACGAAGAAGTCGTTGGTCAGCGTTCCGGGCCGGTCGGTGAAGACCCCGTACTTCGTCCGTCCGGTGTTGGCGTTCAGAACGCGCATGCCGCCGACGAGCACCGTCATCTCCGGAGCCGTCAGCGTCAGCAGGTGCGCACGGTCGACCAGCAGCTCCTCCGCCGGTCTGGCGACTCCCTTGCGAAGGTAGTTGCGGAATCCGTCGGCGGCCGGTTCGAGCGCGGCGAACGACTCCACGTCGGTCTGCTCCTGCGATGCATCCGTGCGTCCCGGCGAGAAGGGAACGCGCACGTCGTGTCCGGCCTTCTTCGCGGCTTCCTCGATGGCGGCGCATCCGCCCAGGACGATCGTGTCGGCCAGCGAGACGCTCCTGCCGCCGAGCTGCGAATCGTTGAACGCGTTTCGGACTTCCTCCAGCTTCTTCAGCGACTTGCCCAGTTCCGCCGGGTCGTTCGCTTCCCAGAACTTCTGCGGCGCGAGACGGACGCGCGCGCCGTTCGCACCGCCGCGCTTGTCGGTGCCGCGGAACGTCGCCGCCGACGCCCAGGCCGTCGAGACGAGTTGGGAGACGGAAAGCCCCGACGCGAGGATGCTGCTCTTGAGGGCGGCGATCTCCGCTTCTCCGACCGGTTCGCGATCGGCGGCGGGGAGGGGGTCCTGCCAGAGCAGCGTCTCCGAGGGAACCAGCGGGCCAAGATACCGCGAGACCGGCCCCATGTCGCGATGGGTCAGCTTGTACCATGCCTTGGCGAAGGCGTCGGCGAACTCGCCGGGGTTCTCGTGAAAGCGCTTCGAGATCGGTGCGTAGACCGGGTCCATGCGCAGCGACAGGTCCGTCGTGGCCATCATCGGCGCGTGTCGCTTCGCGGGATCGTGCGCGTCGGGAACGGCGTTCGATGCCGCGCCGCCCTGCGGCGCCCACTGATACGCGCCGGCGGGGCTCTTGACCAGCTCCCACTCGTAGCCGAAGAGCGTGTCGAAGTAGCTGTTGTCCCACGTCGTCGGAGTCGGAGTCCAGGCACCTTCGAGCCCGCTGGTGATCGTGTCGCCGGCCTTGCCGCTGCCGAGTCTGTTCTTCCATCCCAGGCCCTGCTCCTCGATCGCCGCCCCTTCGGGTTCGGGCCCGACGTTCGCCGGATCGCCGGCGCCGTGGCACTTGCCGAACGTGTGGCCTCCGGCGATCAGCGCGACGGTTTCCTCGTCGTTCATCGCCATGCGCGCGAAGGTCTCGCGGATGTCGCGCGCCGCGGCGATCGGGTCCGGATTGCCGTTCGGACCTTCCGGATTCACGTAGATCAATCCCATCTGGACGGCGGCGAGGG
>JAJFLJ010000007.1 GCA_021772755.1 Candidatus Sumerlaeota bacterium | reverse complement strand
GGCCGGTCTACCTCCAGGTGCCGACTGAGAGCCGCACGGGGCCCTTGCTCGATGTCCGCTCCAGACCCTCCGCCGTGGCGATGTGGGTCACGCCCCAGAAATCGCGCCATCGCGCCGTGTTGAAGTCGAGTTCCCGCAGGTTCCGCTCGAAGGCCTCGAAGCTGATGGGGTGATAGCCCAGCAGCGCGTCGCGGCCCAGCAGCACCGGGCGGAGCGATTCCTCGCGGCCCGGCCAGTGCAGGCGCACCGGCGGCGGCTCGTCGGCGAGCGCGATGTCGAGATCGCCGGGCGATATCCACGCGTCGTAGTTCCGCCAGTCGTCCGCCCGCAGGAACATCGCGTTCGCCGTCATCGAATCCGCCGCCACGATCGCGGCGATGCCGAGCGGCAGCATCGCGCGCAACGCGCGATAGCGGTGGCAGACGGCCCACGCTGCGGGAACGAAGAGCAGCCCCGTACCGGCCGTCATGGCGGCGCGGCGCACGGATCGCCAGAAGAGCGCGGCGACCCAGGGGTTCGCGTCGCCGTCGTAGAGCGACATGGCGACGCTCGGGACGCTGCGCGAATGCGCCACCGCGAACAGAAACCCGAACGCGATGGCACCGATGCCCACGGTCTTGACGACGCGAAACGCCTTTCGGTCGCCGCCTTCCAGCGCACCGGTCATTCCCGAGAGTCCGAACGCGGCCAGCACCGGCAGCGCCAGCGCCGTTCCCGCCATGAAGGTGCCCGGAGAGCGAAAGCTGTCGAACCCCGGCGCGACGGTCCACATCAGCCGGTAGAGCGGCGTGTGACTGCCGAGCCCGATGACGAGAAACACGATCGCCACGGTCCACCAGAACGCCGCCTCGCGCAGGCACGACCGCACCAGAACCGCCCCGAAGGCGAAGAGCACAAGCAGCGCGCCGGCATAGTCGGACACCAGGCGCCCCCCGGCCCACGAACCGAGATAGCGGTTCACGCCCACCGAAGAGGAGTCGCCGCGAAAGACCGGCAGCGCGAACTCCGCGATTTCCCCCGGCGGATAACTGGTGTGAACGGCTTCCTCCCACGCGATGCCGGCGCCCCGGTTCGAGAGCGCCCCGGTTTCGAGCCCCGGCAGCAACTGCGCCGAACCCACCAGGCCGCCCAGCGCGCACGCCAGCGCGAACATCGCGATGCACGCGCCGAACCGCCGCGTCGTGCCGAGCGCGTACAGCAGGCGCATCCCACCGAGCAGCAGCATGGTATAGGCGATCTGCGGATGACCGTTCAGGAACGCCATGCCCAGCGCAAGACCCGCGACCGTCGCACCCCGCAGCATGGAGGAACGCCCGCCCTGCGCGCCGAGAGCCTTGGCGATTCCGCCGGCGAACCAGGGCAGCCACGCCAGTGCGAGAATCTTCGTCAGGTGTCCCGGATGCACCAGCGTCACGAGATGCCCCGACAACCCGACGCCCACCGCCGCGATCATCGCGACGTCGCGCCGAACGCCCAGCACCCGCGCCAGCCACCAACCGCCCATCGCCGCCCACCAGAACGCCAGCGTGAACTGCAGCCGCTGCGCAAGGTGGAACGGCAGCGCCGCGTGCAGCCAAAGCGTCGGCGACAGCGGGTTCCAGAGGAACGCGCCGACCGTGGGCAGACCACCCTTGAGCGGCGGCATCCAAAGGGGGAACTCCCCGCCGCCGCCGGCGATCTCGCGCCACACCCAAAGCTGGACGGGAATGTCGTGCGCGACGGTATCGAACCCGTAGAGAAACCAGGGACCACCGTCGGCGGGGCGCTGCTGGACCATCGGACCGGTTTGGACGAACGAGAGCGCCAGCAGGAACATCGCCCCCGCCAGAATTGTCCACCGTTTGTCCACGCGCAGTCCCATGCGCGGACGGTCGGGGTGGAATACCAGCCGGTCAACGGCCTTCCCGGGAGCGAACCGCGTTGACCCCCGACGCCATCCGCCCGACACTTTTTTCTCCCCCCGAGGTGGAGGCCTCCCACATGCACCATCCCGCCCTACCGGTCCGCGTCGCGGGCCTTCTGATTCTCGTCCTGACGCTGGGGCGGCTCGCCGTTCACGCCCAGTACCGCGTCTTCACCTGGGACAGCTTCGAGGAAACGCAGTCCACGCTCCCCGAGCACCTGGTCCTCGGCCACTATGCCGACGCGGAAACCGTCTCCGCGGTTCCCTACAGCATGCTCCCGAAGTTCCCCGCCATCCGCACGCCCCTGGCCGAAATCGAGAACGGTCTGGTGGCGCTGCGGTTTCAGCCCCAGCCCGAAAAGCAGCACCTCAGCGTCGTGAACAAGACCTTCCTGGAACGCCGCCGCCTGGGCCAGCTCGGCTCCGCCCTCGTCCAGGCCGACTTCTACGTCCCTCCCGTCGGAACGCCCTGGCCGAACTTCGCCATGCTCGCCAGCGACAGCGATCCCGCCAAGGAGGGGAACTACCACTTCTACCGTTTCGGCACGCTCGACGATCGCGTCTACTTCTCCTTCTCCGACGGCGGCGAGCGCCCGAAGGAATACCACCAGCAGCCGCTCTCCGAGCTCAACCTCTTCCGCCCGGGATGGCACCGCTTCCAGATCGTCTTCTACGGACAGGACCGCATCTACTGCGCCGTCGATGGACAGATGACATCCTTCTCGCCGATCATCGAACCGACGCTCACCCGTCTCAGCCCCGGCATCATGGTCACGCACCGCGAAGGCGCCCCCAACCTGCCGGTCGTCTCCGACAACCTCTCGATCCAGTGGACGCCGCAGCCCGTCTCGCAGCTTCCCATCTCGCCGTGGACGAGGGACCCCAACGCCGTCGCCGTCGTCGGCGGCAACAATCCCAAGCTCATGGAAGCGGACTCCCCCGTCGCCTGGCGCATCAGCCCGACCGAAGCCTGGGCGGAATCGCAAAGCAAGAACAAGCCGCTCCTCGTCATGTTCTGCGTGCCGGAGATTCCCAGCTACAAGTACCTCGTCGATCTCTGCCCCAACAACGAAAGCGCGAAGACCTGGCTCTCCCAGTTCATCCCGCTGCGCATCGACACCAACCAGCTCGGCGGCGGCCAGCTCGCCGGACGCTTCAACGTCTTCCGTGTCCCCACCATGATGGTCCTCGGCCCCGACGGCAAGGAACGCAACCGCGTCACCGTCATCCCCAACCAGACCACCTGGCAGGACATCACCGCCCTCCACAACTGACCCGAACGGTGCGGCCCGGGCGTCCCCGCTCGTGGCGGACGCCCGCACCACTCTCGCCTGGCAGGGTGCCCCCCCGCCTACGCGTCCTTCTTGTCCTTGTCCTTCGTGTCCTTGTGCTCCTTGTCGGGCTCGCCGACCGTATCGGGCTTGCCGGTGCCTGGCTCCGAAGGCTTGCCGTGGCCGACACCACGGCCTTGGTTGCCAAGGCGGCCATCGGAGGCCCCGTCGCCGTCCTTCGACTTGCCGTCCTCGAAGCCCTTCTTCGTTTCCTTCTTGAAGAGTCCCGCCTTCTCGATCGCCAGGATGTCCTGTTCCAGCGCGTCCGCGACGACGTGAACCTTCTTCGAGGCCTTGTCGTTCCCGCTCGATTTCATTTCCTTCGCGATCTGGCGAAGGTCCGCGACCCGCTGCTTCAGCGCCGGAACGCCGACCGCCGGCGCCTCGGCCGCCTCCACGGTCTTCGCATCCTTCTTCTTTTCGTCGTCGGCGAGAGCGGGAATTCCCGCCGCCACAAGGCCGCAAACGGCCAGGCTGCCCAGTATCCGTGCGTACTTCATGGTGTTGCTCCTTCGAATGGTATTTCTCACGGCCATGTCACGCCTGCCGCCCCCGAACCGCAAGCCCATCCGCTCTCTTCGCCTGCTATTCCGCCCGGGCCGCCTCCAACTCCCGCCCGTCCGCCGTCGCGATCCGGACAACGCCGACGCCTGCGGCTGAATGTGTCCCAGATCGGGGAACCACTCCGTCCCCCCAACGCTCGCACAATAATTAGTCCGTCATCGTGCTGGATTTCGCACAACTCCAGTTTTTGTGCACCCCCGCCTTGACCTGGTTTTGTTGTCTCCGATCGCGCATCGCTCCAATCACTGCACTTGCCGATTCGCGCGCCGCTGGCACCCGTCGTGCCTATGAGTCCGGTGCGTCAATAAAGGCGCGAATCGAATCACGGACAATAGATCCGAAAAGGAACACTACAATGAAGACACGCACCACCACCCTCGTTGCCGCCACGGCGGCCCTCCTCATCGGAGTCACCTCTGCGGCCAGCGCCCTTCCCGCAGTCCAGAAGGTTCGCGAAGCCGCCAGCCGACCCAGCCTTCAGACCCAGGAGGAGCGCTACGACTACCACCCAGGCTCCGAATTCCCGGAACTCGACCTCCTCAGCCCCGAAGAACGCGAAGCCGTCCTCATCGGGCTGCTGCTGCCCGCAGTCCAGAAGGCACGCTGAACCGCCTGCGGACGAAGAGACCCACCCCACCGGCATGCGCCAACCCACCGACCCGATCAGGAGACACGATCATGAAGACATTCAAGCACACCACCCTCTCGACCGCCATCGCAGCCGCCATCCTTGGAGTCGCCACCCTCGCCCCTGCCGGAGGAATCCGCGTCGCCACCGGCGACATCGACGGTGACGGAGTCCGCGGCGAAAAGGGCAACACCCAGGACATCAACATCGGCGTCGGCGAACTCCAGGAATGCTCCCTCCTGGAAACGCTCACCGAAGAGGAACTCCACTTCGCGGTCGCCACCGGCCAGATCCCTCCCCAGGCCATCAACGGCGGACTCAACCGCGACATCATCCGCCGCACCACCGGCAAGTAACCGCCCACCGCCACCGCAAGCCCGATACGGCCCCGCACACCAGCGGGGCCGTATCGCGTGTGCGGAGTTGTTCGCGAAGAACGCGACAGCCCGGCGATCGCGGAAGGGCGTGCGTCCGAAGCCCAATTGACACCTTTGCGCTGGCATGGCCAATGTGATTCTGCAAGACAATGCGAGAAGGGAGAGGGCGCATCGCCCGTCGGCCTATGTCCGGAAAACCGCGCAAGGAAACCCTGGCCATCGTCGTGGCCCTGTTGGTGGTCGCCGGAGTGCTCGGCGGCAGGGCTCTGCTGCAACAAGCCGGCATCGTCGGCACCGGCGTCCCGGAGCAGATCATCGAAGCCGAACTCGCCCGGGCCGCCGACGAAGCCGCCGCCGCACGGGCCGCCGCGGAGACGGCCGAGGCACTCGCCAGGGCGCGAGCCGCTTCCGCCCCGTCCGGAGTGATCGAAACCGCCGAAGCGCACGTCGGCGCCGACAGTCTCCTTCACGCCCTTCCCGACGGCTCGCCGGATGCCGGCGGAACGGCGAACGACACCGCACTCGCCGCCGATGATTCCGACAAGCCGGAGCCCGGACTCGCGACGCTGAGAGGCACGGTGCTCGACCCCGAGAACGAGCCGGTGCCCGAGATCGGCGTGACGATCACAGGCGCCATGAAATTCGACGGTCTCGTCGATCGCATCGTCCCCTCCCAGAACCAGGAGTGGGCACGGACCGACGAGAACGGCCGCTTCGTCGTCGAGAACCTGAATCCCGGAACGTGGACCGTCTCCGCCAGGCCTCCATCGGGCTTTCCCTACCGCATGATCGACGCCGCCGTCGTCGAGCTTCAACCCGACCGCGTCGCGGACGTGACGCTGCGCCTGGCGGGCGGCGACCCGCTGCCGGGCATCGTGCTGAACGAAGCGGGCGAACCCGTCGGGGACGCCCACGTACTTGCGACGACGCGCTCCGACGTGCAGGAATACCGCACCGACGCCGACGGGCTCTTCGAGATCGTCGGCATTCCCGAAGGCGTCGGTGTCACGCGCCTGACGGTCACCCACCCAGACTACCTCCCCGAGACGCGATCGGCCATCAGCCCCCTGGAAGGGCGCCAGAAGTTCGTTCTCCGCGAATCCAACGAGCTGACGCTCTTCGCCTTCTGGGAGCTGGACGACACGCCCGTCGAGTTCTACCACTACCGCCTTTCGCGCTATCACGTCACCGGTCAGTACATGCTCCAGCGCGGCATGGAGGGTTCCGTGAACGATCCGTCGGGGCGTACGCTCCTGATTGATCTCGAGCCCGCGAAGTGGCGCGTCGAAGTCAGCGTGCGATCACCCGACAGCATGGAGGGCGAACTCAGGGCGGCGATGGACTTCGAGGTCGGAACCGGCGAAAAGCAACGCGTGATCGAAGTCCCCGTCACCGGCGGCGCAACGCTCGAAGGCACCGTCGTGCTCGGCCCCGGCGGACCGCCCGTCGAGGGCGCCGTGGTCCGTTTCATCCCGCCCAGCGTGGGCTTCGGCATCTACCCGACCCGCTCCGAGTTCAACTATCCCGACCAGCGAACCGACGCATCCGGCGCCTTCAGCTACACCGGGCTTCCGCCCGGCAAGTACACTCTCGTCGCGGAGAAGGGCCAGGTACGCACGCTGGAAGCGGTGGATGTCATCGTACCCTACGGCCAGGACCCGGAACCGGCCACGATCGTTCTGAAAGAGGGGGGCTCGATCTTCGGCGTCGTGTACGACCGCGACCGCGAACCCGTCGGGAGCGAGAGTCTGACCATTCAGATCCAGCGCCCCAACGCCGACGGATGGGACACGGGCCGGACGACAACCGATTCCACAGGGAACTACCGCTTCGAGGGGCTGCCCGCAGGTTCGCACTACGTCTACGCAGGAGGCCGCTCCAACACCGTCGATCTCGCGCCCGGCGAGGAAAAGGAATTCGACATCGACCTCTCGGACAACGTCGTTCTCACGGGCCGTATCACGCTGAACGGAGGCACCGCCGGAATCGCCGACCTGGGCACCCTGCGCTTCAACCAGAACGGCGACCTGATGGACAGCGCCCGACCGGGTTCCGACGGCACGTACCGCGTCGAGCTCCCTCCCGGCACATACACGGTCTCGGCCAGAGGCGGGAGCGCCCAGGGCGTTTCGGTACCGTTCACCGTCGAGCCGGAACCCGCCGAGCAGTCGCGCGACTTCGACTTCGAACTCGTCCCCTGCGAGATCGTCCTCGTCTATCCCGAAGAGGGCCAGTTCGAGCCGGGCCAGGCCGTCGTCACCCCGCGCGAACAGGGCCGCCGGTACGACTTCATCCGCACGCACTTTCGCCAGGAGAACCGCGTGATCCTCGATCTGCTCGGCGGCGAGTACCAGGTCACCTTCACCTCCTCCGACAACGAATGGTGGGGCGAAGCCGAATGGCAGACCGTCGGCGCGGACCAGGAAAACCTCTTCGTCATCGACGTGCGCAAGATCGCCGCGGGCGTTCGCATCGGCGGATGGGAGCCCGGCCAGCTCTCCAACTCCGAATTCACGACGCTGGTCTTCAACGTCTCCGACATCGTCGAATCGGAAGGCACGCTGCAGGTGCTGGTGGACTACGAAACCGGCCGCCACGCGGTGGCCGTTGCCGGTGCCAGCATCGTCGGCAACGGCGGCGTCATCGACAGCGACGTCCACGACGGCTGGAGCGGCGCCGACAAGTTCGGCAACATCTACAACCTGAACCTCCCCCGCTACGCGCCCGGCACCGGATACGAAATCCGCGTCGATCTCCGCAGCGACGGCGGCACCGACTCCGCCGGGTCCGTCTATCTCAGCCTGAACTGAAGGGAACCGCAGAGACGCGCTGTGCCGAAGCCTCCCCACTCCTCCTCCGCTCTTTCTCCTCCGCGCCTCCGTGCTGAAGTCATTCGGTCAATTTCTGCGTCAGGTAGCGCTTGCGAAAACGTCGCCTTCCACGACAGTCGAACTGGAACCAGACCCGTACTCGCACCTGTGAATCACGTCTGAGCGGAGGAAAGCGCGATGCAGTCGCTGAGAATGAGTGTCTTCTGCCTTCTGGGCGAACTCGAAGAATGGGTGAGAACAATCGGCGGGAAGTACGACCTCCGGATGGTCGCGTACGCAGGCGATCGCTTCCAGAACCGCGAACTCCTCGACGCCGGAAACGCGCATTTCGCCCCAGAATGGCAACGTGTCTTTCTCCTCTCGAGAGAGCAGCATCTTCCTCGGAAGCTTGCTTTCGGCGAGATCAAGCCGAAACCATGGGGATGGGTGGACATCACGCCGGGGAGGCGCTTGGAAGATTCGTCTCGAGAGCTTATTCTTCTGACCGAGATGGCGGTTTTCGAAGCCGAAGTGGGCGACCGAACGACATGGAGGGCCGCCAACGCCCTGAAGCGCAGAGTAAAGCGCGATACGTTCGGCCGAATGATGGGAAGGAACGTCGTATTTGGCGGTGAGAGGCTCTACAAGAGTATTTGGTATACGAACTCTGTCCGTCAGGCGTTTCTGGAGGGCACCCTGCTCAAGCAGTACCCCGACGACAACTCGATATTCGAACCGATAGACGATTGAGAGAGCCACGGAGGGACCGAGGCATGAAGACGCGCTTCGCCGAAGCCGCCCCGTTCCTCCTCCGCTGTTTTCTCCGCGCCTCCGCGCCTCCGCGTTGAAATCGTTCCGTTCGTTCCGCGACGTTCAGGACCCCGCACGCTATTGGCTCCCTTCTACTCCCCCGCCCGAAAGAGAACGTCGCGCGCCAGCGGGATGTCGCGTTTCCAGAAGACCTTGAACACCCGCACGAAGAGCAGCGCCCCCAGCACGTCCAGCAGAACCGAAAAAACGCCGATGAACGCCCACGTCCCGCCGCCCGTCCACGACGCGCCTCCGCCCCCCATGCTCATCGCGAACGTCGAACCCATGATTATCGCCATCATCGGCAGGTACCGAACCATCGACCACACGATGGTCAGCCCCAGGTTCGCCGCGAAGGCGCGCACGACCCACCACCACGTGCGCCCGTTCACCTGGCCCGTCACCGAATCCAGCAGCATGACCCGCAACATCACCGTCGGAAAGAGAATCGCGTACGTCCACACGCTGACGACCGTCTGGCTGAACCCCGAAACGGACAGCGAGACGCTCGTCATCATCCCCCCGCCCCCCATCATCGCCGCCATCTGGGGGTCGGAGAACGTCAGCACCATCGTCGCCGGAACGGCCAGGAGCGAGGGGAGATAGAACACCACGATCCCCAGCAGCGCCGGCACGGCCATTCCCATGAAGAGGTCGCGCCGCGAAAACGGAGCCGTCCCCATGTTCGGGTCGTCGTGCCAGTACTTCCGCAGGACCCACTTCGCGTACCACACCGGCGCCATGATCCAGACCGCGAACTGAAGAAGACCGAAGAAGCACGAACTGCCGACGATCGCGACCGTCGAAACCGAGAGCCCGCCCTGGCCCCACGTCGCCCCGATGACCTGACTGAGGATGGCGATGCCCTGCTGGAGCGCCTGGACCAGCGCGAACACCAGCACCCAGATGCGAATGCGTTTCCAGACGCGCCGCGCCAGGGGGTTCTCGCGCCACTGATGCCTCACCTCCGCTGCGAGGCCGCGCACCGTCAGGTCCGGCAGATTCGGTTGCAGGTCCATCGCGTTCCCTCCCGGTTCCGAATTCAGCGACCCCTCAACGACCCTTGCCGATTCCGTCGAGCGCCTCGGACGTCGTCGCCAGTTGCGCGTAGATCCAGCCCAGGGCCGACATGAAGCTGGCGTGGACTTCGTCGGCGGCGACGGTGCGACCCTGGAACTCCAGGTCGCGCGTCGCGCAGGCGTCGTGCGGCAGAACGCACTGGAACCCCAGGTCCGCGCCGGCCCGCGTCGTC
>JAJFLJ010000060.1 GCA_021772755.1 Candidatus Sumerlaeota bacterium | reverse complement strand
CCTCGATCATCCGGCGCGGCGAGCTGATGGTGACGATCTCCACCGACGGGCTCTGCCCCTCGTATTCGAAGTACCAGCGCCGCCGCCTTTCGGAGTGCTGCTTCGGCGAGGGTTGCGAATCGCAGTTGCACGTCGTGGCCGCCGCGCGGAACGAGTTGAAGGGCCCGCTGGGACAGGGGCTCGGCGACGAGGAGAAGTTCCAGCTGCTCGACCGCCTGATCCGGGAGGGCGACGAGGGCGGAATCTGGAACGCGGAGGATGGCCCGGACCGGAGCGAATGGGCGGTCCGGCGCATTCGCGAACTCGCGAACGAAAACGACCAAACGCAAGAACCACAAAAGGAGAACAGCACATGAAGAAGTCACTCGCAATCCTGGCGGCCTGTCTGATGGCCCTCGTCCTGCCCGCCCTGGCGCCGGCCCAGTCCGCGCCGAACGGTCCGGAGCTCGACGCGGAGAAGGAATACTACGCGGTCATGGACACGTCGATGGGCAAGATCGTGTTCCATCTGTACGCCGACGACGCGCCGCTGACGGTGCAGAACTTCGTGAACCTGATCGAGGGCACGAAGCCCTGGAAGAACCCCCGGACGGACGAAACGGTGACCGAGCCCTTCTACGACGGCCTGACGTTCCACCGCGTCATTCCCGGTTTCATGATCCAGGGCGGCTGCCCCATCGGAAACGGAACGGGCAGCCCCGGATTCCGGTTCCAGGACGAGTTCCAGTCGGGCCGCCGGTTCGACAAGCCCTACATTCTCGCGATGGCGAATTCCGGTCCGGGCACCAACGGCTCTCAGTTCTTCGTCACCGACCAGGGCAGCACGCCCTCCCATCTCAACAACCGCCACACGATCTTCGGCGAGGCCATCGAGGGACGCGACGTCGTCGACGCCATTGCCCGCGTTCGGACGGATTCGCCGCGAACCAACAAGCCCGTCACCCCCGTCGTGATCGAGAAGGCCACCGTCGTGCGCCTTCCCAAGGGTGCGAAGTGGGGGAGCAGCGCCGCTCCGGCCTCCGAGCCGGCGATGGACGAGGCTCCTGCATCTCAGCCTGCGACGGACGCGGAACCGCCTTCGAAACCCGTGGAATGATCTCTCCAACCGACAGGCCGGGTTCGTCCCGGCCTGTCGCCTTTCGGGGAACCGAATGACCGAACAGGACCAGCAGCGCTTTCCCCTTCCGCCGCCCGGCCACCGCGACTGGTACGCGTGGGAAGCCGTGCGCGCCCTGCCCCGTCTGATCCTGATGGCGGACAAGAATCCCTTCAGCAGGACGTACGGGTCCTTCGACCGTTCCTTCTGGCACTACCGCACGATGGATTTCCCCTGCGGGATGAGTCAGGAGTTCGTGCTCCCCCTCGCCCTGGCCTACAAACTCGATCTGCCGAACAACCCGTGGCGCGGCGCGGAGAGGTTGCGCGAACTCGTCGTCGCGGGGATCGATTTCGCGCGGAAGTCGTCGTACCGCAACGGCACCTGCGACGACTACTTTCCGTTCGAGCGCGCGCTCGGGGCGCTGGTGTTCTCGCTCTACGCCATGACGGAAAGCTGCATCGAACTGGACCTGCGGGAGCCGCGGTTTCTGGAGTTCTTCGCCCGCCGCGGCGACTGGCTTCGCAAGCACAACGAAACCGGACAGCTCGCCAACCACCAGGCGTTCGCCGCGCTCGCGCTCTACAACATCCACATCCTGACCGGCGAGAAGCGCTTTCGCGACGCCTCCGACGCGTTCCGCGATCTGACGCTGAGCTGGCAGAAGGACGAAGGCTGGTTCCAGGAATACGAGGGCGCCGACCCAGGCTATCATTCCTGCACCATCGCCTTTCTCGCGAAGCTCTGGCAGAAGAGCCGCGACGAAACGCTGCTGGAACCCCTAGGGCGCGCGGTCGATTTCGCGTGGAACTTCATGCACCCCGACGGGTCCTATGCCGGCGAGTACGGCAGCCGGAACACGTTCCACTTCTATCCGCACGGGTTCGAGGTCCTCGCCTGGAAGTTCCCGAAGGCCGGCGAGATCGCCGAGACCTACCTGCGGCGCGCGCTGCCGGAGCGCCGGCGCTATTTCAACGACGACGACCGCATGGCGGCGCACTACGTCTACGACTGGATGCAGGCCTGGCGTGACTATTCCGGCGAAACGCGCCGGACGATCGCGCTGCCGAAGAGCACGGAGACGACGTGGTATCCGAAGGCCGGCCTGCTGGTCGTGCGAACGCCGCAGTACCATGCTGTCGCCAGCGCGACGAAGGGCGGCGTCTACAAGGCGTTCACCCCGGAGGGCCCGCTGGCGAGCGATACGGGGCTCGTCGGCGAACTGAGCGACGGCACCGTCGCGGTGACGCACATCGTCGATCGGGACGCGCGCATCGCGGTTTCCGACGACCGGCTCGGCATCGACGTCGCCGGCATGTTCCAGAAGCGCGCGTCGAACCTCCCCTCGCCGTTCAAGCAGCTCGTCTTCCGCGTCCTTCTTCTGACCATCGGCCGGTTCAACGCGAACCTGGTGCGCTCCCTGCTCCAGAAGATTCTCATCACGGGAAAACGCCCCATGCCGATTCGCTTTCGCCGGCGCATCCGGTTCGATGACGACTCGTTCACCGTGACCGACGAGGTCGCGATCTCGCCGGAGGAAAAGCGGCGCTTCAGGCGACTTGCCGCCGGCACGGACGCGACGTCGATCTACGTCGCCAATTCCGGCGTCTTCCAGGAATCCGTCCTCCTGCCCTGGACGTGGTTCGACCGCGACGTGAAGCGTCTGAACGAGCAGCGTCGCGTGCGGCTGACCCGCAGAATCGAGGCCGGATGAAACCGCTCCTGTTGTTCATGGCGCTAACGCTCGTGTCAGGCTGCGTGGGGTCGCGCGTGCCGAAGACGCTGACCGCCGCCGCCGAAGTTCCCGTGCGCGTTCCCGAGGAGCCGCTGCCCGTCGAACTGTCGGCGTGGGCGGAGACCGAAGCCACGGCGGAAGCCACCGCGGAGATGTCGCCGCTTGGCGAAGGCGAGACCGCGGGACTGCGCATCGCCGTGGCCGAGCCGGAGGCCCGCGCGGCCGCCGAAGCGAACCTTCGCCGAAACATCGACCTCCTCCCCCTCCAGGACAGTACGCCGCTCTCGCGACTGCGGGAAACGGACGCCGCGCTCCGCTCGGTGATCGACGAGGGAATCGAGCTGTCGGCGTCCCAACTGCACGCCGAGATTCCCGAAGGCCAGCTGACCGTCCGCCTCGCGCTTCCTCTCGCAAGCATCGCCGAAGCCGCGCGTCTGGCCATGATCGCCGACCGCGAAGCGAACCCTCCGCCGACCCGCGCGGAAGCCGACGCCGAGGCCGAAAGGCTCGCAAAGCGGGAAGCGACCGTGCGTCTTCGGAATCTCATGCTGGCGCAACCCATCAAGGGAGACCTCACCGTCGGCGACCAGGTCGGCTGGGACGTCATGCTCGAAGCGGAAGTCAACCGCGCGGTCACCGCAGCACGGGTCGTCCAGAACCGGCGCGCCATCGGCGACACCTGGATCGTCGAACTCGAAGCCCAGACCGGCGGGGTGATGGACCTCGCCCGCAGAAAGTAGCGGTGGAAGTGACCAGTATCGTCCTGGCTTCCGGGTCCCCCCGCCGCCGCGAGCTTCTCGCGGCCATGGGAATGACGTTCGAAGTCAGGACGTCCGGCGTGGACGAATCGAAGATTCCCGCCGACCACCCGCGAACGTTCGCGAACCGGGCCGCATGGTTGAAGGCCAAAGCCGTCGCGGCGGGGGAGATGCCGGAGACCATCGTCATCGCGGCCGACACCGTCGTCACCGTCTCCGGAATGCTGCTGGGAAAGCCCGCCAACGGGAAGGAGGCGCGCTGGATGCTCGACCGCCTCAACGGCAAGTCCCACGACGTCATCACAGCAGTGGCCATTGCCCGGGGGGGCGAATCGGTCCCTGTCGTCGAATCGGACACCACCCGCGTCGTCTTCCACGAACTCTCCGGAGTCGATCTCGACCGGTACATCGCCACCGGCGGTCCGATGGACAAGGCCGGCGCCTACGGCATTCAGGACGTTGGAAGCCGGTTCGTCGAGCGGATCGAGGGCGACTGGTTCAACGTCATGGGGCTCCCTTGCGCGATGCTGGCGCGGATGCTGGGGGAGATGGCCCCGGAGCTCGGCACCTACCGGATTCCCGACCCGATCGACTTCGGAGCCTTCTCCGGCTGATTATCCGGTTTCCGAACAGTTAGCATTACGAACTGTTCCCTTGACGACCACTCGAAGCCGCGCAACCACCCCCGCCCATGACGAGCGATTCCACCGAAAACGCCCGGGCCGTCTTCGCCCACATGCAGCGGATGCGCGACCACATCCTGAGCGGACGAGGCGTGGAGACCGCCTGGGCCGGCAAGGACCTCACGCTGCCCCAGATTCGGGCTCTGCTGGTCCTGTTCGCGATCGCTCCCTGCACGCTCAAGGCCTTCGCCCATCGCTCCGGCATCTCGGGGGCCTCCGCCTCCCAGATGATCGACCGCCTCGTGGACCTTGGTCTGGTCGATCGCCACCAGGATCCCGACGACCGGCGCCGCGTGGTCCTCGAACTCACGGACGAGGCGCGGCGGTGCACGACGGCGCACGAGGAATCGGTTCTGCTCCGCATCGCGGAGCTGATGGATATGATCGGCCCGGACTACGCGGCGAAGTGGCTCGACGTAGCCGGAGAAATCTCACGGGTTCTGAAGCGGGAGACCGAAGATGACGGACATGGCTCAAACAGACGGATCGTCTGAGATCACCGGCGGCGGACACCACGTAACCGGCACGGAGCACCACTCCGTCTGGCTGCGCGGCGGCCTGTTCGCGGGTGTGCTCGTGGCCGGCGTCCTCGCGATGAACGTGATCGCGTCGATGCGCGAGGACCCGCCGGTTCGCGAAGAGACCGAGATGATCGTGCGTGCGAGAGGCATCGTCGTGAGCCGTTCGGACTTCCAGACGGTTCTGCGCGGATACGGAACGGTGCAGTCGCGGCGCGAAGCCGACATTCTCCCCCAGGTCAGCGGCCGCGTCGTGTGGACGCATCCGAACCTGAAGGCCGGTGGCATCGTCGGAGAGGGCGAAACGATGCTGCGCATCGACGACTCCGACTACGCCATCGCCGTCGAACGCGCCGAAGCCGACGTACTCGCCGGCGAGGCGGACGTCGAGCGCCTCGCGCGCGAGCACGAAAGCGAACAGCGCCGCCTGGCGCTTTCCACCGAGATGCTGGCGATCGCCCGGCGCGACTACGAGCGAATCGAAACCCTGGTCGGCGACGGCGGTGTCGAGAGCGAATCGGCCCTGGACATGGCGAGCTCCCGCGTGACGCAGGAGGAGGACAAGGTCGCCAACATGGAGCTGGCCATCGCTCTCTTCCCCGCGCGGTCGAAGTCCGCCGGGGCGAGGCTGAAGACGGCGCGCGCGCAGCTGGAGCAGGCGAAGCTGAACCTTGCGCGCACCACCGTCGAAGCGCCCTTCACGGCGCGCATCGTGTCGGAGTCCGTCGACGTCGGCCAGTACGTCACGCCCGCCACGCGCATCCTTCGCGTGGCCGACGATTCCTTGCTGGAGATTCCCGTGTCGATCGACGGCACGGAGGCGGCGGAATGGCTGAGGTTTGCCGAAGGCGAATCCTCCGACGGCTGGTTCTTCGCGGACCCCGGCGCTTCCGTCCGGGTCCGGTGGACGGGCTCCGAGGACAGCCTGGTGTCGCATGGACGGATCGCCCGCGTCGCGGACTACGATCGCGAGACCCGCACCCTCGATCTCGTGATCGAGGTGACGGACGCCCTCGCGCGCGGAGCGGCGAACGGTCTGACGCTTTCCGCCGGTATGTTCTGCGAAGTCGAGATCGAGGGTCGCGTCGCGGAGAACGTCGTCGCGATTCCCCGCGCGGCGGTGGATTCGCAGGGCGACGTTCTCGTGTCGGAGGACGGGCGCCTGAAGACGGTTTCGGTGACGGTGGCGCGCTTCGAACGCGACATGGCGCTCGTTTCGGATGGCCTTGAAACGGACGACATCGTCCTGACCGACAGGCCGGGCAGGATCGTCGACGGGCTCCGGCTCGAAGTGACGCTCCTGAACGACGCTCCCGCAGGAATCGACGGATGAAGAGCATCATTCGCGGTTTCGTTCGCAATCCCGTCTTCGCCAATCTCCTGATGGTGCTCATCGTCTTCGCCGGGCTGGGCGGGGCCGGCATGATGCTGCGCGAACTCCTTCCGTCCTTCGCCATCGAATCGGTGATCGTCCGCGTTCCCTATCCCGGTGCCGGGCCGGAAGAGGTCGAAGAGGGCATCACACTGAAGATCGAAGACGCCATCGAGACGGTCCAGGGCATCAAGGAGTACACGACGACCTCCTCGGAGGGCATGGCTTCGGCCATCATCGACATCCGCCAGGGCGAGGACGTTCGCGCCATCAAGGACCGCATCGCCGACCGGATCGACGGTATCCAGGACTTTCCCGACGACGCGGAGAACCCGTCGGTCTCGGAACTGATCATTCGCCGCGACACGATGGCCATCGCCGTTTCCGGCAATCTTCCCGAACGCCAGCTCAAGGAGCTCGCCAAGGAGGTCAGGGAGGAGCTGATCGCCCTGCCCGCCGTTTCGGACGTCGAACTCCGGGGCGCGCGCGACTACGAGATATCCATCGAAATCTCCGAGGAGGCCCTTCGCAAGTACGGCCTCACGTTCGACGACGTCTCGCGGGCCGTGCGCGAGAACAGCATGAACCTTCCCGCCGGCGGCCTGAAGTCCGACCGCGAGGAAATCACCATTCGCACCCTGGGCAGGCGCTATACCGGCGACGAGTACAGCCGCATCGTGCTGCTGACCAGACCGGACGGAACGTCGCTGCGGCTCGACCAGGTCGCCACCATCCGCGACGGTTTCGTCGAGAGCGACGTCCGCAGCCGCTTCAACGGTTCGCCCGCCGTTTCGCTGGCGGTCTACAACAGCGAGTCCGAGGACGCGCTGGACATCGCGGAAGCCGTCTACGAATACGTGGAGAGGAAGAACGCGGAGCTTCCCGACGGGGTTTCGCTCACCATCTGGCTCGACAGCACGCAGTACATCACGGGCCGCATCGACCTGCTCCTGCGCAACGGACGGGCCGGTCTGCTGCTGGTCTTCCTGCTCCTCTGGCTCTTCCTCGATCTTCGCCTCGCGTTCTGGGTCTCGATGGGCATTCCCATCTCCCTGGCCGGCGCCATGTTCCTGATGTACGCGATCGGCGCGTCCATCAACATGATCAGCCTCTTCGCGATGCTGATGGTGCTGGGGATCATCGTCGACGACGCGATCATCGTCGGCGAGGCCATCTATGTGCATCGCAAGAGCGGAAAATCCCCCATCCAGGCGGCGATCGACGGAACCAGCGAAGTGGCTCTTCCAGTCATCGCCGCGATTCTGACGACGATCATCGCCTTTCTGCCCCTGCTCTTCGTCCAGGGGATCATGGGCAAGTTCATCCGCGTGATCCCCATCGTCGTGATTTGCGCGCTGCTGGTTTCGCTCGTCGAGGGACTGATCGTGCTGCCGGCGCACCTGAACGACCTGCCGGATCTCGCGGAGGAGGAGAAGAAAACCAGGCGCGGACCGATGGCGTGGCTGGCGAAGTTCCAGGGTTTCTTCAACCGCGGGTTCGAGACGATGGTCGAGAAGTACTACCGTCCGCTCTTGAGGGTCGCGCTCTCGTGGCGGTATCTCTCCCTTGGATTCTGCTTCTTCGTTCTCTTTTCGACGGTCGGCCTGGTGCGCGGCGGTTTCGTCGAGTTCTACTTCTTTCCCGATATCGACACCTCGTTCCTGGTCGGTGGCGTGGAATTCGCCGAGGGCACCCCCGCCTCGCGCACGCAGGACGCCGTCGTACAGATGGAGGAAGCCCTCTGGCGCATCAACGACCGCATCGAAACGACGAGCGGAAAGCCGATGATCAGGGCCATCGAATCGAACATCGGCCACCGGATCGGGATGGACAACGGGGCCTCGGAAGCGAGCGCGCCGAACATCGGCGAGTTGCGGGTCGAACTTCTCGATTCCGAGGAACGCGGCGTCGGCTTCCGCGACGTGCTGCGGGAATGGGAGAAGGAGACCGGCCCGATTCCCGGCGCGCTCTCCGCCTCGTTCCAGGGCGCCAGCGGCGGCCCGCCCGGCATGCCCATCGAGATTTGGCTGACCGGACGCGATCTCGACGATTTGCGGGCGGCGGCCGATGCGACGAAGGCCAAACTCGGGGAGTTCGCCGGCACGTTCCAGATCGAGGACGACTTTCGCCCGGGGGAAAAGGAACTGCGGGCGAGCCTGAAGCCCGAGGCGAGAAACCTGGGGCTGACGCTTGGCGCCCTGGCCGGCCAGTTGCGCCGCGGATTCTACGGCGAGGAAGTCATGCGCGTCCAGCGCGGCAAGGACGAGGTGAAGGTCTGGGTGCGATACCCAGAGGACGAGCGTCGCTCGCTCGCCGATGTCGATGCGATCCGCATTCGCACGCCCACCGGTGCGGAGGTTCCTCTTGCGACCGTCGCAGACCTGCGCATGGACGAAGGATACACGGCCATCAGCCGCCAGAACGGCAGGCGCCGCGTTCGCGTGACGGCCGACGTGTTTACGGAAGTGACGACCCCGAACGACGTTCTCGCGAAGATGGACGGTTTCCTCGCGTCGATTCCTCTGGAATTCGATGGCGTGGAGGCGTCGGTCGAGGGGGAAAAGGCCGACAACGAGGAGTCCATGGGAAGTCTGAAGATCGGATTCCCCCTGGCGGTCATGGGCATCTTCCTGATCATCGCCACGATCTTCCGGTCCTATCTCCAGCCCATCGTCATCATGATCACGATTCCCTTCGGAATCGTCGGAGCGATCTGGGGGCACCTGGCGATGGGGTACGCCCTGACCATCATGAGCATGTTCGGCATGGTGGCCCTCACTGGCGTGGTCGTGAACGACGCGATCGTGACGATCGAGGCGATCAACGAGCGCCTCGCGCGCGGCCTTTCGCTCGTCGATTCGATCGTCGACGGCGGCGCGCGGCGGTTCCGGGCGATCTTCCTGACGACCGCGACGACCGTGGGCGGAATCACGCCGCTCCTTCTGGAAAAGAGCCTCCAGGCGCAGTTCCTCATTCCCATGGGGCTCACCATCGCGGCGGGCGTCATGTTCGCGACGGTCTTGACGCTCGTCATGATCCCGTGCCTTCTTTTCATACTCAACGACGCGCGGCGCGGGTGGTGGTACCTTCGCCGGCGCGAATGGCCCACCCCCGAGCAGGTGGAGCCCGCCACGCGTCGCAACGTCGACGACGAGGACTTCTTCGCCGACGATCCCATTCCCGCACCGGCGGGATAGCCAGCCGGACAAAGGAGCACGCCATGATTTCGAAGAAGATGACCAAGGCTCTCAACGAGCAGATCGTCCACGAACTCTATTCCTCGAACGCCTACATCGCGCTCGCCGGGTACTTCGACTCGCTCGGGCTCAAGGCCATGTCGAGACGGTTCTTCGTCCAGTCGGACGAGGAGCGCGAACACGCGATGAAGTTCGTGAACTACCTGATGGACGTGGGCGCGCCGGTCGCGGTGGGCGCCATTCCCGAGTCCAAGAGCTCCTACGCGAGCGTCGAGGCCGGCGTCTCCGCGGCTCTCGAACAGGAGGAGCGCGTGACCGCCCAGATCAACGACCTGATGGCGCTCGCACACGAGGAGAAGGACTACGCGACCGCCAGCTTTCTCCAGTGGTTCATCGACGAACAGGTCGAGGAAATCGCCACCGTCACCGAGCTTCTTCAGCTGGTTCGGCTGGCCGGACCCGACCGGATTCTGATGGTCGAGGAAAGACTGATGCGGATGGAAGGCGCGCCGGGCTCGAAGCCGGCTTAGTAGCCGGTTCGATCCTATTCGGAAAGCGAAGTGGCGGGGACCTCCACGGTTCCCCCCTCTTCCGCGACCGCCGTCTGGCACGAGCAGACAGACCAGGTGTCCCCCTCGGGAATCCGCAACACCGCCCCCTGATAGAGGATGCTCGCGCCGCCGATTCGCACGCTGCACGTCCTGCAGGCACCCGTTCCGCCGCACTCCATGCGCAGCGGAATACCGGCGCCCCGCAGTGCCAGCGCCAGCGGCTCTCCTTCTTCGACGTCCAACCGGCGTTCGGAACCGCCGAACACGACCCTGATTCTCATGGCGACCGCCTCCGGGCGATTGCCCCGGACGCGCCCCCGGGCGTCAATCGGCTTGGCATCCCGGATGGAACCGGTTCCAGTCAGGAGATGGGTGCAGCCACATGACGGACAAAGCCCCGGATATCCGCCGCGACGAACGGCCACTGGCCGACCGGCTGGACACGGCGCTCGCCCGGCTCGACGAGCTGGAGCGCGAGTGCGACCGTCTTCGTTCCGAAGGGAGCTTTCGCGCCCTCTACAACCGCACGTCCGAGCCGTGCCTGGTGCTGGGAAGCTCCGGCATTCTGGACTGCAACACCGCCGGTGCCAGGGCCCTTCGCGCCCAGTCGCAGGATGAACTGCGCAGACTGCGATTCGAGGACGTCTCGCCGCGCTACCAGCCCGACGGGCGTCTCTCCACGGAGTGGCTCATCGACCTGACGCTGACGGCCTATCGCGAGGGCGGAGCGCGGTTCCGCTGGATGTTCCGCCGGCTCGACGGCACGGATTTTCCCGCGCGCGTTTCCATCACGCCTGTCGTCTTTCATGGCGAACCGTCGCTGGCTGCCTTCTGGCACGACCTGGCGGAGTTCGAGGCGACGGCGGGCGAGCTTCGCCGCAGGAGCGAAGCCATGCGCGCGCTCAGCGTCATCGCCGGAAGCACCGGCATGGCGATACGCGACCAGATGGCCCAGGCGCTCCGCCTCGGCCTGGAGCAGTTGAGCCTGGAGATCGCGACCGTGGCGGAAAGCTCGGACCGGTCGATCAGGCTTCGCCACTACGATCTCTTCGAACAAACGCTCGGGGAGCTTCAGACCGGTCGCGACTATCCGCTCGACGGCGATCTCGCCGCCCATGTCCTGAAGTCCGGCGACGCGGTCTCGTTCACCGGCGAAGCGGGTGCCGACATCCCCTCCGGCCAGACGCATTTCGGCGTTCCCGTCAGGAGCTTCATCGGCGTCCCGTGGAGAATTCGCGGCGAGCTTCGGGGCGTCGTCGTGTTCGCGTCCCGTACCGCGCGGACCGACCATTTCGACGGCGCCGACATCGAGTTCGTGAGCCTGATCGCCCGTTGGATCGGATCCGAGCTGGAGCGGGAGCATGATCGAGCCGAACTCGTTCGCGCGAAGGAGGACGCCCAGGCCGCGAACGTCGCCAAGAGCAAGTTCCTCGCCGTCATGAGCCACGAGATACGCACGCCGCTCAACGGGTCGCTTGGGATGCTGACTCTGCTACAGGGGACCGAACTCGATCCCGAGCAGCGGGACTACGTTCTGACGGCAAGGCGCTCCGGGGAGGCGCTGCTGGCGATCGTCAACGACATCCTGGACCTCTCGAAGATCGAGGCCGGCCGCTTCGAACTGGACGACATCGACTTTCCCCTGATCACCGCCGTCGAGGACGTCGTCGAACTGTTCGCGCCGCAGGCGCACCGCAAGGGGATCGAACTGACTCTTGGCCTCAGCCCCGGAGTGCCGACCCGCGTGCGGGGGGACGTCGGGCGGGTGCGGCAGGTTCTCGGCAATCTGGTGTCCAATGCCATCAAGTTCACGGAAAGCGGCGAAATCTCGGTCGACGTTTCCGTCGAGGATTCCTCCCATTCGGTCGCCCACATTCGGTTCGATGTACGCGACACCGGTCCGGGGATTCCCCGGGAGAAGGAGCACCTGCTCTTCCAGACTTTCTCGCAGGTGGACGCGACGCCCACGCGGCGCTTCGAGGGCAGCGGCTTGGGACTCGCCGTTTCCATGCAACTGGTGCGCCTGATGCAGGGCGACATCGGATACCGTCCGCGCCGGAGCAAGGGCGCACTGTTCTGGTTCGAGGTCCCCTTCCAGCTCGCCGCCGAGGCGTCAGTACACGAGAGCACCTGGCACGGACTGCCGCTTCGCGATCTCTCCATCGAGGTCTGTCTCGCCAACGACCGCGCGCGCAAGGACCTCGCGTGGCTGCTGGAGGCCGGCGGCGCGAAGGTGGAGGCGACCGCTTTTCCGCCGAAGAGCAGTGGAACCGGCGCCGACCCGGCACTTGTGATTCTCGAGGCGCTCGGAGACGCCCCCGCAACGGCGGCTGCCTGCGCGGCGGC
>JAJFLJ010000059.1 GCA_021772755.1 Candidatus Sumerlaeota bacterium | reverse complement strand
GGCGAAGAAGCGCGCGTAGCCCGGATCTGGTTCGATGCGCCCGCCGTTCTTCTCCTTCATGTAGCCGGTGGCGTAGATGAAGACAAGCGTGCCGATGAAGGAGACGAAGCAGAGGAAGACGGCGGTGAGCTGGTCGACGTGGAACGCCATGTCGATGTTCAGCGACCGGTTGGCCCCGAACACGTTGTGAACGCCGAACCATTCCCAGAGACGGACGGTCACGCCAGGCCAGGCGGCGCTCTGGTGCGCGGCGTCCCAGACCTCGCGGAACACGCCGAGGGAGACGAGAAAGCAGAGAGCCATCGCGCCCCACGCGATATGGCCCGCCGCCTTGCCGAGCTTCTTCACGCCGATCCCGTTGACCAGGGCGGCCAGAAGCATGATGAAGGGTATGAGCCAGACTTTTTCGATCACGATCGATGGGTCTCCGTGTGTTTCACCGCTCTTGGGGCAGGGTCTTGTCCAGAGTCAGACTGACGACGTTCGTCCAGGGGACGAGCGTCTGGCGTACTGCTTCGGTTCCTTCGCCGCCGTTCGTTTCCGAAAGCGGATCGATCACCAGGCCAAGCGCGGTCGCGCTCAGAACGCGGATCGTGTTGATGTCGCCCTGCGCGTCGGACCAGTTCGCCGCCGACCGCGACACCATGAAGTAGGGCACCTCGCGGAATTCCAGCTCGCCCGCGCACGCGCCGGCCAGGGAGGGCATGGCGCAGGCGTCGCGCAGCTGCGCGGAGGCCGTCGGAGAGCATTGGATGCGGGCAATCACGCGTCGTCGGTCCTTAGCCGCCCAGCGCCCAGAAAAGCGCGGGAAGAATTCCAAAGAAGAAGATCAAGGCTCCGCTCAAACCCAGCGTAAAGACGTAGCCCGTGTTCGGCTGCATCGTGGCGCCCGCGGCCGGCTCGTCCTTCTCCGCGGGAAGCATGTACATCGCCACCACCACGCGCAGATAGTAGTACGCCGAGAGGGCGGAACCGATGAAGGCGACCCCGGCCAGGAACGTCATTCCGGAGCTTACCGCTTCTTTGATGACGAAGTACTTTCCCCAGAACCCGATCGTGCCGGGAATGCCGAGGCCGAGAAGGCTGATCATGGCGAGGGCCATGCCCCCGGCCAGAACCGGGCGCCGCGCCGAAAGGCCGCGATAGGCCGCGATCTCGCCCTCGCCCTCCTTGCCGAGATACGCCGCGATGCCGAACGCAAGCACGTTCATCAGCGTGTAGCCGAACAGGTAGAAGAGAATCGCGTTGCGGATGCGTTCGTGGGATTCGGGGTCGGAGAACACGGAGGCGCTGACCAGCGTCGCCACGCCGACGAGGATGTACCCGCCGTGGGCGATGGACGAATAGGCCAGCATGCGCTTCATGCGGGTCTGCGTCAGGGCGCCGAGATTGCCCCACGCGATGGAGACCGCCGCGACGCTGCTCAGAAGGAAGAGCGACGCCGAGGGGAAGTGCTCCCAGAAGGACAGCGCCTCGACGAAGTGGATCAGGAACGCGAAGGCCGCGACCTTCGACGCCGTCGCGATCAGCATCGTGACGATCGTCGGCGCGCCTTCGTAGACGTCCGGCGCCCACATGTGGAACGGCGCGAGAGAGAGCTTGAAGCAGAGCCCGGCGAGGACCAGGACGAAGCCGAGGAAGAGCCAGATGGGGTTCAGCGGCTGCGTCTTCGTCTCCACCGAGGTCTTCGTGACGATGGCGCGGCCTTCCTGCTCGGTCTCGTACGTCGCCGTGCGAATGGGGCGCTCGCCGGCGAAGAGAATTTCGTCGAGGCCGAGGTCGTAGGACTGCTTGTCGGAAATCAGCTGGCGCGCGCCGATGCGGGACTCGGAGACCTGCATCTGCTGCATCAGGCGGCCCGTCCCGAACAGCTGCGTCGTGCCGGTCGCGCCGTAGATGAAGGCGATTCCCAGCACCAGAAAGGCGGACGCGAAGGCGCCGAGGATGAAGTACTTGAACGCGGCCTCGCCGCTGCGGGGGTTGCGGCGGTCGATGCCCGTCAGAACGTAGAGGGCGAGGGAGAGAATCTCGATGCAGACGAACGCGGTGACGAGTTCGTTCGCGACGGTGAGCAGCGTCATCCCTCCGACGGCGAACAGCAGCAGGGCGTACATCTCCCCCGCCGGCAGCTTCCTGTCGCGGATGAGGCGCGGCGACATAGCGACGAAGACGAGAGCGCCGAAGAGCACGATCAGCGCGCCCAGGTTGCCGAACTCGTCGGCGCGGAGCGCGCCCTCGAAGAAGGGCCTGCCCGAGGTGCCGATCGTGTTGCCGTAGAACAACATCCCCGAGACGACCATCGTCCCGGCGGTGACCCACGTCAGGACCCCGTCGCGGCGGCGCGCCGTGATGCCCTTCACCACGATGTCGAGCAGCGCGTCGAGTGCGAGAATCAGGAGACCGCCCAGCGTCAGGATGACGAACGGAGCGATCTGGCTCCAAGCCACCTGGGGGACGTATGCTGCGATGCCTGTATCCATTCCTGTTTTGCCAGTCCCCTTGTGGGCTCGATTAAGTGGTTCAGCCGCGCAGCAGATCGATCTCGTCGGCCCGAATGTGGCGGCGCGAACGGTAGATCGCGATGAAGATGGCGAGTCCGACGCCGGCTTCGGCGGCGGCGACGGTCATGATGAAGAGCACCAGGGCGCCGCCCTGCATCAGCCCGAACTCGCGCGAGAAGGCCACGAACGCCAGGTTCGCGGCATTGAGCATCAGCTCCACGTTCATGAAGAGCGAGATCGCGTTGCGCTTCCACATCACGCCCACGATGCCGATCGTGAAGAGCGTGGCGGAGAGAATCAGCGAGTAGAGAAACGTGGGTTCCATGTCAGAGCGACTCCTGAAGGAGCTCCCCCTCGTCGGCGAGATAGTCCTCGCCCGTTTCGGGATCCGTGCGGCGCCCCATGACGACGGCGCCGATGACGGCGACCAGCAGCAGCACGGAGGTCAGAAGAAAGGGCAGCGAGTACTTCGTGGTCAGGAGCGTCGCGAGTTCGGGGATCGAGGGCGCCGGCGCGGGCGACCGGCCCTCGCCGATGGTCCCGAAGGTGTTGATGCCGACGGCGAGCAGGATGAAGAACGCGAGGGCGAACGCCCCCCCGACGAACCGCGAGTTGCGCAGATACCAGGGCGTCACCTCGCGCTCGCGCATGTTCAGCAGCATGATGGCGAAGAGGAACAGCACCATGATGGCGCCGGCATAGACGATGATCTGGATCGCGAAGACGAATTCCTGGCCGAGGTACAGGTAGTGGCCCGCCAGCGCGATCATCACCAGCACCAGGCACATGGCGGACTTCACGGTGTCCTTGTTGAGAAGGACGCCGAGGGCCGCGCCGACGGTCACCGCGTAGAGAACGGCGTATACTAGGATGTCAGCGCCCATGGGTCTGCCTTGGCTTCCTTGTCGGATTCGGGCGTTACGTGGGAAATGTAGGGGTCGTAGACGTGATAGTCGCCGAAGCCCTTCTCCCTGGGATCGAGCATTTCGTGCTTCTGCGCGACGAAGTCGGTGCGGCGGTCGCTGGCCAGTTCGTACGTGGGGCCCATGACGATGGCGTCTTCGGGGCAGGCTTCCTCGCAGAAGCCGCAGAAGATGCAGCGCAGCAGGTGGATCTGGTAGACCTCGGCGAAGCGCTCGCCGGGCGACACGCGGTTCGCCGGGTTGTTTTCCTTCGCTTCCAGGTAGATCGCCTCGCTGGGGCAGACGGCGGCGCAAAGGGCGCAGCCGACGCATCGCTCGAGTCCGTCCTCGTAGCGCTGGAGGCGGTGGCGGCCGCGGAAGAACACGGGCTGCTCGCGGCGGACCTCGGGATAGCTCACCGTCACCATCTTGCCGCGGAACAGCGCGTCGAAGACGTGCCGGCCTGCGAGTCCGAATCCCTTGACCAGTTCGAGAATCATGATGTGGCTGCCTCCGTGTCTGGTCTTGCGCGCCGCGTTCGTCCGCCGGCGACGCGCGTGAACGTCTCTAGCCCGCCGTGGCGGTCACCTTCGTGGCGGGCACAAGTGCGTAGTTGCGGTACTTCGACGTCAGGCGCTTCCTGCGCGCGACGTAGTGCCATCTGTCGACGACGACCAGGATCGCGAACGTCACGATGCCGATCGTGAACTTCCAGTTCTTCGTCACCGAGTCGATGGAGGCCTGGATGGCCTCCGGCGACGCGTCCGCGCCGGCCCGCGCCACGCCGACCCACGTCAGAACGCCCATGCCCAGCGCCGTCACGACGAGATTCGCGATGGCCGCCACGAGCAGGACCTTCCAGCCCAGGCTCATGACCTGGTCGTACCGCATGCGCGGCCAGATGGCGCGCACGACGATGAAGAGAACCATGAAGAGGAATATCTTGAGGGCGAGACCCAGCGGCGCGCCGAGAATCGCCAGCACCTCCGCCAGCGAACGGCTGTAGGGCAGGCCGGCCTGGGAGCCCGCGAAAGCGCCCAGAATTCCGTCGAGGACATTGACAACCATCTCCTGGGGGATGAGCAGGTAGCCGCCGAAGAACAGTGTCGCGCAGATCGCCGACGCGGTGATCATGTTCGCGTACTCCGCCAGGAAGAAGAGCGCGAACTTCATCGAGGAGTACTCGGTGTGGAAACCGCCCGTCAGCTCCGCCTCGCCTTCGGCAAGGTCGAACGGCAGGCGGTTCGTCTCGGCGAAGATCGCCACCAGGAAGATCAGGAACGCGACGGGCTGCGCCCAGACGTTCCAGTGCAGGACGGGAATCATCCCGCCGTCCTGGTTGCCGATGATGTCGTAGAGGTTCAGGCTTCCGGCGACGAGCAGCACGCCGATGATGGAGAGCGAGAGGCTGATCTCGTAGCTGACCATCTGTGCCGAGGCGCGAATGCCGCCCAGCAGCGACCACTTGTTCTCCGACGACCAGCCGGCGAGCGTGATGCCGTAGACCGCGACCGACGTGATGGCGAAGACATAGAGGATTCCGACGTTGGGGTTCGTCACGGCGAGGGCGAGCTGGCTCTGGCCGGTCCACATGCCCTGAAGACCGAAGAGCGTGTAGATGTCGAACAGCAGCTGGCCCTCGATCACCGGACCGAAGGGGATGATGCACATTCCGAGAAAGGCGGGGACGAGAACCAGGGCCGGCGCCAGAAGATAGAGCGAGCGGTCGGCGCCGGAGGGGATGAAGTCCTCCTTCATCAGCAGCTTCACGCCGTCGACGATGCCCTGGAGAATGCCGAAGGGGCCGACGCGGTTGGGGCCGGGGCGGTCCTGGACGAAGGCGATGATCTTGCGCTCGAGCCAGATGATGAGCGGGATGATGCCGAGAACGTGACCCAGGAGAATGCCGATCTTCACGGCCGCGAGGACGATGACGAGAGCGTTCTCCGGGCCGCCGGTGAAGCGTCCGAGAAAGTCGAAAAGGGGCTGTAGGTCGATCAGCGTCATTCGGCGTTGTTTCTCGCTCTCGGTCGAGTCCGTGAAAAAATGCGAAAACTCTGTCCAAGGGCGGCGGGAGTGTTCGAACCGCCCTTTGGACTGTCAATGCGATTCGGGTGCGCTCTCCGCCGCGATCAGTGCCTCTCCCTGGTCGGGAACAAGCTCGTCGAGCGGCTCGATTCGAACTTCCACCGGTCCCGCGTTCGACGACGGGTCGAACGGTCCGTAGACCCCCGCCGACATGTAGACCGTTCCGCGGGCCGGACCTCTGCCGACCTTGATGCCGACCTTGGTGCGCAGACCGTTCACATGCAGGACGGCGAACTGGTTGGTCTTTACTCCGATGGCGGCGGCATCGGCCGGGTGAACTTCCAGGAACGGCTTCGGCAGAAGCATTTCGGCGATGCTGGCGCGGTTCTGAAGATAGCCCCGGCCCGAGACGTGGGGCCCCCAGGTCAGCAGGAAGCCGTCGGCCGCCGAAGCGGGGTCGGAGCTGCTCGGGGCGGTTCCCGCCTTCGGCGCCTCGAACGCCGCGCTGCGCAGATGCAGGCCGTCCGTGCGGTAGTTGCCGGGGTTGTGCTCCGGCGCGCGGTTGCGCGCTCCGCCGGCGGGCCGCTGCACCACGAACTGCGCGGCGTTGGTGCCGCCTTCGAGTTCCAGCGCCGCGAGCGTCGCGTCGGAATCCGCGGCGAGCTCGGCGCGAACCTGCGTCCAGACGTCTTCGATGCTGTCGGCGCCGAAGTCCGCCCTGCCGAGTGCGCGCCCGAGTTCCGTCAGAATCCGCCAGCCCTGGCGGCTGTCGCCGACGGGATCGACGCCCGCCTTCACCAGCGCGATGTTGCCTTCGATATCGAATGCCGTTCCGTCGGTCTCCAGGTTCCCGGCCATGCCGAGGAAGACCGTCGCAAGACGCGAGTACGGGCTGTCGAACGAATCGGCGAGAACGAACGCGTCGAGGTTCGAAAGCGCGCCGGCGAGAAGTTCCTCGTTGCCGAGCGGGTCGATCGCGTCGGCACCGATGGCGACGACGGCCTTGATGCGGCCATCGCCGATCGCATCGAGAAGCCCGCGCGCGCCAATGCCGTGTTCGCCGGGTTCGCAGCCGAGGGCGTTGAGCCCGACGGCGTTGCGCTCGCCGGTCACCGGCAGCCATCCCCAGCCTTCGCCGAGAGCGGCGCGCAGCGCGCCGGCGGCGGGAACCTCGGCGGGCGCATAGCGGCCGTCGAAGTCCTGGAGGCTCTGCACCAGCAGACCGCTCTGCGCGCTCTTGATCGTATCGACGAGTTCCCGAACGTCCTCTTCCGTGCGGCCAAGGGACGACGCGAGGTCCGCGACGGACGCTTCGCCCGCGAGAACGCCGGCGAGCTGCGCGAGAATCTCCGCCGTCCGGCCGGGGGCGTTGTGGAAGCTCATGGCCGCGTGGCCCGCGAGGTACGGGTCGTGATAGTGGCCGAGCATGACGATCTTCTTCAAATGCCTGCGGCCGAGTTCCTGGATGCGAAGCGCCAGCACCGGCGACTGGTGGGCGATGTCGCCGTTCACGATGACGACGACGTCGGGCTCGGATTCCAGGTCGCCGTCGGCAACCCGGAGCGCCGCGCTGACGGCGTTCGCCGCTTCCACGCTCTGCTGGTTCGCGCGCCAGTCCACGGACCACGTTCCGACGACGTCGCGCGCCAGCTTGCGCGCCAGCAGACCCTCTTCGTTGGTGGCGCGGGGGCTGAGCAGAATCGCCACGGACTCGCCGCCGTGCCGTTCGACGACTTCGCGAAGCGCCTTGCCCGCGCGGGCGACGGCGTCGCCGAAGGGCGCGGGTTCGAGGCGGTCGGCGCGGCGCACGAGCGACTCGCCGCGGCGCGAGTCGTGGGCGGAGAAGTCGGCGCCGAAACGGCCCTGGTTGCAGATGAACTCCTCGGTGTCCTCGTTGATCGTGAAGTGGTCGTGGCGCTGGCGCGAGGGCGGCGTCGTGCGGTACAAACGGCCGTTGCGGGTCCAGGAGGTGACCTTGCAGCCCGACGAGCACTGCGTGCAGGTCGTCTGGGTCTGCGTCAGCTCCCAGACGCGGGCCTTGAAGCGGAAGGGCTTGCTGGTGAGGCAGCCGACGGGACAGAGATCGATCACGTTGCCCGAGAAGATGTTCGAGACGGGGCCCTGGCCGAAGGTGCCGATGTAGTTGTCGTTGCCGCGTGCGAAGACGCCCATGACGTGGTCGCCGCCGACCTCGTCGCAGAAGCGGACGCAGCGCGTGCACATGATGCAGCGGTTGCGCTCGATGTCGATGAGCGGGTCGGCCTGCGGCTTGACGTACTTGCGCTTCTTGTCGGCCATGCGGCTGTGGGACGTGCCGTACTCCATGCTGTAGCGCTGAAGCTGGCACTCGCCGCCGCGGTCGCAGATGGGGCAGTCCAGGGGATGGTTGACGAGGAGAAACTCCATCATCCATTCCTGCGCGGTCTTCGCCTGCTCGCTGGCGGACTTCACGACCATGCCCGGCGAGACCTGCGTCTGGCACGCGATGATGGGCTTGGGGACCTTCTCGACCTCGACCAGGCACAGGCGGCAGTTGCCCGCGATGCTCAGGCTCGGGTGCCAGCAGTAGTGCGGCACGTACGTGTCCTCGCGGTGGCAGACCTCCATGATGGTCTCGCCCTTGCGCGCCTTCACCTCTCTGCCGTTCAGCGTCATGGTGAAGAGCTGGTCCTCGGGAACGCCTTCCAGCGCACGGCCGACCTTGCCGGCCGGCGCGCCGTAGCCGATCGTTGCGCCGATGCCGCAAGCGGGTCCTTTGGTTACCTGTGCCATCTTCGAAGATCCTTTGGTGTCGCGTGCGCGCTTCCGTTCAGGGAACGGGCATTCCGTCGAACGATTCGTTGACGAAACCGCCGTTCGCCATCCAGTAGCTGGTTTTCCTCTCGCGGTAGGGGCACTTGCCCGTCTCGATGTGCTCCTCGAACTCCTCGCGGAACTGCTTGATCGCGGAGCCGACCGGCCACGCCGCGGCGTCGCCCAGCGCGCAGATCGACTTGCCGCTGATCATGCCGCTGCCCGGCGTGCCCTCGCCCGCGAGACTGTAGAGCGTGTCCAGGTCCCCCGGCTGTCCCCCGCCGGCCTCGATGCGCCGGACGATCTTGTACAGCCAGGAGGAACCCTCGCGGCAGGGCGTGCACTGGCCGCAGGACTCGTGCTTGTAGAAGTGCGAAAGATTGCCCAGCGCCCAGACCGGGCACACCGTGTGGTCGCAGACCATCACCGCCGACGAACCGAGCATCGACCCGGCGGCCGCCACGCCCTCGTGGCTCATCGGAATGTCGATCTGGTCGGGCTTCAGCCACGGAACCGACGAGCCGCCGGGGATGACGAACTTCAGGTCGTGGCCGTTGCGGATTCCGCCGCAGTAGTCGTGGATGAGTTCCTTCAGCGTGACCGTCGGAGGAAGCTCGTAGACGCCGGGCTTCCTGACGTGTCCCGAAACGCTGTACAGGCGCAGGCCCGTGGTGCGCTCGTGGACCCACTTCTTGAACCACTCGGCGCCGTTCTTCAGAATGTAGGGAACGTTGATGATCGTCTCGACGTTGTTGATGATCGTCGGCTTGCCGTAGAGACCGGAAATCGCGGGGAAGGGCGGCTTGAGCTTCGGATAGCCGCGGTAGCCCTCGAGGCTCGTCAGCAGCGCGGTTTCCTCGCCGCAGATATACGCGCCCGCCCCGCGGTGGACGACGATATCGACGCGCTTGCCCTCGCGTCCGAAGATGTTTGCGCCGAGAAACCCCTCGGCGTACGCTTCGGCGACGGCCTTTTCCATGACCTTCGCGGACTTGTAGTACTCGCCGCGGATGTAGATGAACGCCGTTTCCGACTCGATGGCGAGGCAGGAGCAGATGATGCCCTCGATCAGCGTGTGCGGACGCTGCTCCATGAGGGGGCGGTCCTTGCAGGTGCCGGGCTCCGACTCGTCGGCGTTGATCGCCAGATAGCGCGGGAAGGCGCCCTTCGGAAGAAAGCTCCACTTCATGCCCGTGGGGAATCCCGCACCGCCGCGTCCGCGCAGACCGGACTCCTTGACCTGGGCGACGATGGACTCCGGCTCCATGTCGAGCGCCTTGCGCGCGACATCGTAGCCGCCCTTCTTCAGATAGGCGGCGAGCCACTCGGTCTCGTTCTTTTCGATGTCCGGGAGAAGAACTCTCTCCCACTCCGCCACTTCGGGCATGACGTTCTCCTGGTTATCGGGCCGCAGCGGCCGTTGCGCCGGCCTTCCGGCGGCATTCCTCGATCATCGCGTCGATGCCGGCAGGCGTCAGATCGCCGACCAGATCCTCGTTCAGCAGAAGCGCCGGCGCGTTCGCGCAGGCGCCGATGCACTCGACCGGCTCCATGGAGAAGAGACCGTCCCCGGTCACCTTCCGCATTTCGATGCCGTGCTTCTCCGCCAGGTACGCGGCGATCTCGTGGGTGCCGCAGATGGCGCAGGACAGCGTATCGCAAAGGGCGATGTGGAACCGCCCGACGGGCTTCTGCTGGAACATCGTGTAGAAGGAGACCACCTCGTAGACCTCGGCGACCGTGACGCCGAGAATCCCCGCGACCTCCTCCATCGCCCCCTGCGAAACCCAGCCCGCCCTGCGCTGGACGATCCAGAGCAGCGGAAGCATCGCGGACCGGCGGCTCGGGTACTTCCCGATAAGCCGCTCGATCTCTTCGGCGTCGTCCTTCAGTATCTCAGGCATTGCAGTCATCCGGTCTCCGCATCGTTGCGCTCGCGGTCGTAAACGAGCCTGCTGAGGTGGGCGAACACCCCGATTCCGATCGCCGCCAGCGGCGTCGCCATCATGAGAACCCCGCCGTACCGGCCCCAGAGAGCCGATTCCCCGGCGATCACGATCCAGGCGGCCAGCACTCCCACCGCCAGAACCGCCGCCGTCCCCATGTCCCACCAGAACTTGCGCCTCCAGGCGACGCCGGAACCGCAGACGATTCCCTCGAACGCCCGGTGAAGGAGAAGAAACAGCACTGTACCGGCGAACGCCCAGACCAACGGAATACGTCTCCTACCTGTCGACTTCGCCCATCACCGGATCGAGACTGGCGATGATGGCCACGACATCGGCAAGCAGTTCGCCGACGCACATATGCTCCAGCGCACCGAGGTTGATGAAGCTGGGGCTGCGCACGCCCAGACGGTACGCGCGCGGACCGCCGTCGGCGACGAGATAGAAACCAAGCTCGCCCTTCGGCGCCTCGATGGCGTGATAGACCTCTCCGGGGGGAACCTTGAAGCCCTCGGACGCCAGAAGGAAGTGGTGAATCAGGTCCTCCATGGACTTCTTCACGTTGTCCTTCGGCGGAAAGACGATCTTCGGGTTGTCGATGTTCATGCGCTCGCCGCTGTGCTTCGCCAGCAGGTCGAGCATCTGGCAGCAGATGCGCCAGGACTCGCGCAGTTCGCGCATGCGGACCAGGAAGCGCGCGTAGCAGTCGCCCTCGGTCTCGTAGGCGACCTCCCAGTCGGCTTCCTCGTACGCAAGGTACGGTGTGTCGCGCCGGATGTCCCAGTCGATTCCGGAACCCCGCAGCGAGGGGCCGCCGAGTCCGAAGTTGATCGCGTCCTCGGCGCTGATCCTGCCGACGCCGATCATGCGCTGGAGGAATATCTCGTTCTCGTTGAGCATCGCCTCCATCTCTTCCTGGGTCCTCATGTATCCGTCCAGGAATTCGCGGACGCGGCGGCGCCACTCGGGGTAGTCCTCGCGGGCGACCCCGCCGGCGCGCATGTAGGAAACGGTGAAGCGGGCGCCGGAGATGAACTCGAAGATGTCGTAGATCTTCTCGCGCTGGGTGAAGCCCCACATGAACACCGTCATCGCGCCGAGCTCCAGCGCGCCGGTCCCCACCGCCAGAAGATGCGACGACATGCGCGCCAGCTCGCAGAGCAGCGTCCGCAGATAGCGGCAGCGGTCGGTGATTCCGATTCCGAGCGCCTTCTCCACGGTCATGACGTACGCCGTGTTGTTGCTCATCGGCGAGAGGTAGTCCATCCGGTCGGTATAGGGGATGAACTGGTGGTAGGTCTTGAACTCGGCGTGCTTTTCCTTCGCGCGGTGCAGATAGCCCAGCACCGGGGTGCACTTGGTCACCGTCTCGCCGTCCAATTCGAGGATGATCCGCAGAACCCCGTGGGTGGACGGGTGCTGCGGGCCCATGTTCAGAGTCATGGACTCGATGTTGGAGTAGTTCTGTTCTACGACCCTGGTTGCCATGTCGCCCCGCCGGTTGCGCTTCGGTGCTTCAAATGTCCGATTCCTGCCTGCGAATGCGCTGCACGAGATCCGCCGGCTCGCCCGCGTGGGGATCCGTCGCGCGCTTGAAATAGAAGCTCTTCACGCCGCCCAGGGGGAAGTCCTTGCGCAGCGGGTGCCCGTCCCAGTCGTCCGGCATCAGGATGCGGCGCAGGTCGGGGTGCCCCTGGAAGATCACGCCGAACATGTCGAACGCCTCGCGCTCGGTGAAGCTCGCCGACCGCCACACCGAATACACCGAGTCCACCGTCGGGTCCTCTTCCGGCACGTCGGCCGTCAGCTTCACGCGGTGTCTGCGCGCCGTGCTGTAGAGGAACCACGACACCGAGTAGCGCGGCGTCCTGCCCTGCGCCGACCAGTCCACGCACGTCACGTAGCTGAGATGGTCGAAGCGGAAATCGGGGTCGTCGTGCAGCGTCCGGCTGACTTCGAGCACAACCTCGCGGTCGAGGCGGACGGTGAGCTCGCCGCGATACGAGGTGATGTCGCGAATCGCTTCGCCGAACTTTTCCCTGAGCTTGTTGGTGAGAAGCTGTTCCAGCTTCTCCAGATCGACTGCCATAATGGACCCCGCGCGGCCGGCGTTCCGCCGCGCTCTCAGTTGAACAGGTAGATCGGCTCCTGCCGGATCTTCTTCTGGAGCTGCATGATCGCGTAGATCAGCGCCTCGGGACGCGGAGGACAGCCCGGGACGTAGATATCGACGGGGATCACCTCGTCGACGCCCTGCAACACGCTGTACACGTTGTACATCCCGCCGCAGGAGGAACACGCGCCCATCGCGATCACCCACTTCGGCTCGGTCATCTGGTCGTAGATGCGCCGAACGACCGGCGCCATCTTCTTGGTCACCGTCCCGGCGACGATCATCAGATCGGCCTGGCGCGGCGAGGGACGGAAGACCTCCGACCCGAACCGCGAAAGGTCGTAGCGCGAAGCGGCCGTACCCATCATCTCGATGGCGCAGCACGAGAGCCCCATCATCACCGGCCAGATGGAATTCCTGCGGCAGTAGGAGATCGCCTCGCTGAGAGTCTTCGTCAGCGCGTTCTCCGGCGCCTGGAGCGCCAGCACATCGGTTCCGGCCTTGTCTTCGGCCTTCCCGGGGGCATCGACGACTATGTCCATGAAAGGGCTCCTTTTTTCCACTCGTACAGCAGGCCCACGAGCAGAATCGCCATGTAGACGGCCATCAGAATCATGGCGAACGGCATGAAACCGGCCACCGCAGCGTTCTGACGCACGGAGAGTGCCCACGCGATGATGTAGATGACCTCCATGTCGAAGAGCAGGAAGAGCAGCGCCACCAGATAGAACCGCACGTTGACCTGGGTCCGGGCGCTGCCGATGGTGGGGACGCCGCACTCGTAGGGTTCCAGCTTGACGTCGTTGGGCTTGCGGATCCCCAGCACCCGGGAAAGGATGAGGTTCACCACGGCGAAACCCACGGCCACGACCAGCATGACCAGAACGGGGAGATAGGCCTCGGAAATGGACGTGGAAGCTGTCAGCGCGTGGAGGGCGATCATAGGTTTGAGACCAAAGGAATCCCGAAAGTCCGTGAAAGGATTCACAAAGTGCGCGCCATAGGGGCGAGGGCTGGTGACGCCGTCAATGGGAAAGCCCTTGCAGCGATCCAACCTCCCGCACGACAACGCCGAAGCGGAAAAACCGCTCATTCCCAGCGCGAACGAGTGGTTTTATGGAGGAAATCAGCCCCGGATGACAAGCCCGGATTTGCATGCACTTTCGCCGGAAACCGGCCAATCCGAGCCCGGCAACCCGCCGCCGCCGCTGCTGATCGGTCGGAATGCGGGAAAAGCTGGGGATAAGCGATCGCGCGGAATCCTCGCATCGCTGACCTTCAGTGGTCTGGCCTCCACGATTCTCTCGCGCACGGCCGGGGGAATCTCCCTCGCCGGAGTGGCCCTGGGTGCCGTCGTCCTGCGCCCGACGGGAAACGGGCCCTCGATCTGCGGGCTTCAGCGCACCGCCGGAGTCCCCTGTCCCGGGTGCGGGCTGACACGAAGCGTCACCAGCAGTCTCCACGGCGAATTCCTCTGGGCATTCGCCTATAATCCGTTCGGCCCCGCCTTCGCCCTTGCGATGGTCCTGACCGCCCTCGGGTTCTTCCTGCCCTCCCGCGCCCGCGCCTGGATGGAGGAGCGTATCACGCCCTACAACCGGGTGGTGGGCTGGACGATCATGATCGTGGTGCTGGGACTGTTCGTCCACGGGGTCTGGCGAATCGGCATGGTCCTTTCCGGGAATCCCGACTATGCGTGGTGGGCGTCGGAATCGACTCCTCCCTTCGTCGAGACATCCGCCCCATGAGCAGGAAGGCTCCCGCCACCGAAAGCGCGGAACCGGATCGCTCCCGCCGCTGCGCTTTGCTCTCCCCCGCCGAAGCGGTCGCGAGCGCCACGCTCGTTCTCTCGGTGCTGGCCTTCGCGATTCTCGTTCGACCCATCAACGCCTGGTTCGCGCGCGGGATTCCGGAGAACCTCGCGTACGTCGAAGCCACGGAGGACCGGATACGCGACGCCCTCGGCGCGCGCCCCACGGACCCCTGGGTCGCGCTTGCCGGATACCGGCAGGCCGCGCCCGGTCCGCTGAAGGACGAGCTGAGAACGCTGGCGTTTCGGCTCTTTCACGCGCCGTCCATGCAGAGACTGTCCGACACGCGCGCGCAGCGAATGGCTCTCTACGAACTGGCGCGCGACTTTGAGACGGGCGCCGCGAGTCCGACCGACCGCGCATCCTGGGCGGCGTACTCCGCCGACATCGAGCCCTGGAACCATCCGGATGTTCCGCGACACCCCGCTCCGGAAAGCGTCGTGGATACCGGCGGTCTCTACGATGAAGGCGACGGCATCCGCCGCGCGATCGCGAAGCTGGAATCGGCGGGAGCCACGCGCATCGACAAGCCCGCGAAAGGCAACGACCCCAACGGGGATTCGCAGGGTGTCATGCAGTTGTGGGGATCGGACCATGCGATTCTCGCCGATCTCGGCGAAACCGGCGAAGCATCCGTCCTGATCCTCCAGGGTGGCATGAGTGCCGGTATCGGCACGATGATCGAACTGACGATCGACGAGACCCGGACTGTCGTCTACGCGCGCGACGACCTGGTGCTGGCACTGCGGATTCCCGCCGGTTCGCGATCCCTGGGAATCGGCATTCTCAATCCCGGCGGAACGGGAAACAGGCGTCTGGCGGAAGAGAAGAACGACCCGTGGAACCGGCACACGAGACTCGCCGTGTTCGGCGGAGTCTGGACGCTGCCCACCGAAGGCGGGACGGCCGGGTGAACGCGATCGGACGAAAGCGAACCCTGCTGACCGCCGTTCTCGCGGCACTGGTCTGCGCCCTGCCGTTCGCGGTGACGGCGCAACTGCACGATCCCCGCACGTCGCAGCGGTTCTTTCTGCAATGCGGCCTCTCGCTGATCGCGATCGTCGCGCTGGCGGTTCGCGCCTTCGGCGATCGCGAACTCTCCATCCGCCGGGCGGACGCCTGGGTGCTGCTCCTCGCCGAAACGACCGCAATGGCCGCTGTGTTGGGACGCACGCCCGTCGCGTCCCTGGCGGAAGCGCTCTTTCCCCTCTCGCTGATGTTCGGGTGGTTTCTGTTCCGACCGGTACTCCGATGCGCGAACGGCTTCCGCATGCTCGCCGCGGCGTTCCTGCTCGCAGGCGTGGCCGTTGCGCTGGTTGGAATCGCGCAGTCGTTCGGAATCGACCCGCTTTCGTATGCGCAAGCGGACCGCGCGGGAAAGCTCCGGATCGCATCGACGCTGGGGAACCCGAACTACGTCGCGTCGTTCGTCGCGCCGCTGGTTCTTCTGGCCGGAGCGGTCGCCTGCTCCGGCGGTCTCGCGTGGCGCGTGTTCGGGGGAATCGCCAGCGTGCCGCTGCTGGTTTGCCTCGTCTTGTCCGGCGGACGAGCGGGCTTCGGCGGCTTCGTTCTCGGTGGCGTCGCCACCCTGGTGCTCGCCGGAGCGCATTTCGCCCTGTCGCGGCGGTCGATTACGCTTCGCGCTTTCGCAATGGGCTCTCTCGTTCTCGCCGCTGTCGCGGCGGCGATCTTCGGCGCTCTGCGATTCGCGGGCTACGACGTCGCCGGGCGCGTTCTCTCCAGCGGGGAAATCGCTCTGCGCCTGCTGCCCTGGCACATCGCATGGGACATGTTTCTGCAGCATCCGCTCGCCGGGATCGGCCCCGGACGGTTCTTCGTCGAGAGCCGCGACACGCTGATCGCGTTCCTCGGGAACCCCGATCACGCGATCTACCTGATCGAACACGCGAGCGGACGCGGCGGAGCGGCCTCCCATCTGCACAACGAGTATCTCCAGACGCTGGTGGAAACGGGCCTCGCGGGACTCGTCGCGTTCGCGCTGGTGATCGGTGCCTGCATCGTTCCGGCCGCCGGACGCGCGATCGGCGGCCACGACGGCTGGCCAGGGGCGGCGTTCCTCGCAGGCGCGCTGGTCTGCCAGATGGCGGATGCGACGTTCGGGTTTCCGTTTTCGCTGCCGGCAAGCGGGCTGCTCTTCTGGTTCCTGCTGGCCGCGGCGGTTTCCCGCGCGGATACGGAGGCGACCGTCTTTCGCAAGCGCCTCGAGCGACCGGTATTCGTGGCGGCTTGTCTCGCCGTCGCGTCCGTGCCGGCGATCGCGGGCATCGCATCCGTCCACCAGGCGCGCGCCGTGGCGTTGCGGGTTCGGATCGACGCGCGTCCCGACATGCTGCGGGCGTCGCCGCGAACGGTGAAGGAACTGGAGGAGGCGTGGTTCGCCGCGCCGTTCCTCGAACCTTCGGCAGCCGCGCTGACGACCCACTTCATCGCGCGCGGCGATCACGAGCGGGTAGACGATCTGTTCCGCCGAATGGAGCAATACGACTATCTCGGCGGAGTCGGCTACCGGCAGTGGGCCGTCGCGCTGCTCAACCTCGAAAGGGAGGAGGAAGCCCTGGAGGCGCTGCGAAAGGCGCGCGTGCTCGATCCCGGCAATCCGGTGGTGGCGGAATACCTTGCGCTCGTACTCGTTCGCCAGCGCCGCTTCGAGGAGGCGCTCGATGCCCTCGCCGACGCGTCGCGGCACGACGCCATCCGGCCGAACGCGTTCTACCTGGAGGGCATCGTCCGCATGGAGCAACGGGAGTGGGCGGCGGCGGCGCACGCCTTCGACCGCGCGAAGCGCGTGGAACCGCTCTACACGCTGGGCCTGTTCTTCGAGTCGCCGGAACTCGACGCGCTTCGCGAAGAGGCCCGGACGTTCGCCGCTTCAGCGGCCCAGAACGTGCCGTAGGCATTCCACGATGCGGGGGTGCGTGAACTCGTAGCCCGATTCGAGCAGCGCCATCGGTTTCGCGCGCGTCGATTTCAGAACGGCCTCTTCCGCGATTTCGCCAAGCACCGCCTTCAGGGCGAACCCCGGTACGGGTGGCCCCACGGGACGCCCGAGAACGTTCGCCAGCGTTCGCGTGAATTCCGCGTTTCGGACGGGATTGGGCGCAACGACGTTGACCGGCCCGGCGATCGAATCGCGGGCGGCGCAATGCCCGAAGGCGCCCAGCACGTCGTCGATGGAAACCCAGGGCACGAACATCCGCCCGTTCCCCAGCCGCCCGCCGAGGCCGAAGCGAAACGGAGTGAGCATCTTCGCGAGAGCTCCGCCGCGCGGAGTCAGCACGACGCCGAGCCGCAGATTGGCCACGCGAATCCCCGCTTCCGCGGCGGGCTTGCATTCGCCCTCCCACTCGCCGGCCGTGATCGCGAGAAAGTCCTTCGCCGCGAGACTCGACTCGTCGACCCACGCATCGCCCGTCTCGCCGTAGATGCCGACCGCCGACGCGCAGAGAAGCGCCCTCGGCGGCTTCGCAAGACGAGTCAGTGCCGACACCAAGTTGCGCGTTCCCGTCACCCGGCTGTCGCGAATGAGGGCCTTGCGCTCGGCGGTCCAGCGCCTGTCCGCGATTCCCGCGCCGGCCAGATGCACGACGAAATCGAAGCCTTCGAGCGCCGCCGTGTCGTCTTCGAAACCACGGTCGGGGTTCCACGAGATTTCGTCGGCGGCGGGATGGCGCCTGTCGCGAACGAGACGCGTCACCTGGTGCCCGCCGCTCCGAAGGTAGGCGGTCAGCTCCCCGCCGACGAGACCCGTCGATCCGCTGATCAGAAAGCGCGATGGCGCAAGACCCGCCGCCTTGTGTCGGCGCAGATCGTTGGCAAGCGCGGCATGGCGAAACCGGAACATCGCCTCGAGCTCCCGTCGCGCGAATCCGCCTGCGAGCGGCGTCGAAATCGCGTCCATCGGCAGTTCGTATTCCACGTCGTCCGTCAGGCGACAGCCGCCGTGTTCCTCCCGCTCGAAGAGATGGCGGTGCTTCCACGATCCGAACGGGCCTTCGACCTGCGTGTCGCAGAAGCGCTCGTTCGGACTGTAGCCGTAGTGCTCCGCGATCCATTTCCTGCGAAACGGCCCGAAGGCGATTTCGAAGACCGCGCGTTCGCCGTCTGCGAGCGAACCCGGCGTTTCGAGAATCGCGACGTCCTTCCATGGGGGAATCAGCCGGACGACCGCACCCGGGCGCTCGTGCCAGGCGAACGCCTCTTCCACGGTGGCATTGAGGGAAACGCTCGTCGTCAGGATCTTCAGGGTCATGCGAACCGCTCCCGCCGGACGTCCATGCAGGAATCGCGCCGCTAGGCGGAAAAGAGGTGCCGCCTCGCGATGTCGCCGAGGGGCTGGCGAAAGTTGCACGTCTTGATGCGGCATGCCTTGTCGCAGCCGCGAACCTCGCGGCGGCGCTGCCGGGCGAGGGCCGACTGCCAAATCTCGCGCGGATGGGACTCCCGCACGTTGCCCACGGGTTCCATGACGTCGCACAGACGGACATCGCCGTTGGGTTCGATGTCGAGATTGGAAACCCCCACCTTGCA
>JAJFLJ010000058.1 GCA_021772755.1 Candidatus Sumerlaeota bacterium | reverse complement strand
GTCTCTACAGCCCCTTTCGGCAATTGCAGTCCGAAGGCTCCCGATGGTCGCTCCACTGACGCCAACACCCGAACGCACGAGGTCGCTCATGCCGAGATTCATCCGCACGATTCTGCTCGTCCCGATGCTCGTCGCGCTCGCGACGTCTGCCCTTTCACTCGAAGTACCCTCGATCTTCGGCGATCACATGGTCCTGCAGCGCGGCGCCGACATCCCCGTCTGGGGAACGGCGGAACCGGGCGCCGAAGTGCATGTCGAATGCGCGTCGCGGTCGGCGGTCGTCGCCGCTGACGGAGACGGAAACTGGAGAGCCGTGCTGTCGCCGCTCGACGCCGGTGGTCCGCACACGCTTTCGATTCGGAGCGACGGCGCGGAGATCGCCATCGGCGACGTGCTCGTCGGCGAAGTCTGGCTCTGCTCCGGCCAGTCCAACATGCGCTTCAAGGTCCGCGAGCACGTTTCCGGGTCCGACATCGCGGCCCTGGCCGACTTCCCCGACATCCGCCTCTTCATGATGGACTACAAGGTGTCGAGCCGCGACCCGTACACCGACGAGCAGTTGCGTCGCATGGCGGAGAACGAGTACGCGGAGTACAGCGGATGGAGCCGCTGCTCGCCGGAATCCGTTCGCGAGTTCAGTGCCGTCGCCTTCTTCTTCGGCCAGCGCCTCCACCGCGACCTCGGCGTTCCCGTCGGCCTTGTTTCGAACGGCGTCGGCGCCTCGCCGGCCCAGGCCTGGACGCCCGCCGGCGATCTCGCCGCGCATCCACAACTGCGGGAAATCGTCGCCATGTGGGAGGACCTGCGCAGCCCCAACAGCTCCGTCGAGAGTCGCGCGCGGTCCAACCTCTCCGCCTGGCTCGAAGCCGTCGAGGTCGCCCGCTCCTTCGGCGAGGAACCGCCGCCGCAGCCGGAGCACCCGTTTCGTCCGGGCTATCTCTTCGAACAGATGGTCGAGCCCATCGTGCCCTTCGCCATTCGTGGCGTGCTTTGGTACCAGGGAGAAGCCAACGCCCAGGCCCCCCAGCTCTACGGACCCCTCTTCACGGCGATGGTGCAGTCATGGCGCGCCCGCTGGAACCGGCCCGACCTTCCCTTCTTCTACGCCCAGCTGCCGAACTACAACAACTCGTCCTGGCCGGAAATGCGCGACGTTCAGCGACAGCTCGAACGCCAGCTGACCGACACCGGCATGGCAATCACCATCGACTGCGGAACCTTCGATGACATTCATCCCCCCGACAAGCGCGAGGTCGCCCGCCGGTTCGCGCTCCTCGCCCTTTCGCGGGTCTACGGGCGCGACCTCGTCGACAGCGGCCCTCTGCCGAGCGAAGCCGTCCGCACGGGAGACGGAGTGCGGGTGGACTTCCTGCATGCCGGAACCGGACTCGCGGGTTCCCAGCCGCAGTTCGAATTGGTCTACGAAGACGGCAGGCGCACGCCGGCCGTCGGCTCCATCGACGGAGGAGCGGTCCTGATCCCGCTGTCGGCTGGGGAGAGCCCCTCGACGGTGCGCTACGCGTGGTCGCCCTGGCCGGAAACCACCCTGCGCAACTCGGCAGGGCTCCCTGCGTCCCCCTTCGAGTTGCCGATCGCCGCCGGGTCTCCTTGACGAGGCGGCGCTTCCCGGCGCAGGTTGGGGCCTATCTAACGCGTGTCAGGTCACCCATGCGCCTCTCTCTTCGCCTCCTCCCAGCAGCGATCCTTCCGGCAGTCCTCCTCGCCGGCACTCCTCCGGATGCGGGACTCGATCTGACGTTCCTGTTTCCCGCCCCCGTCACCGGCGCGACCATCGACGTTACCTCCGCGCCCTACAATGCGACACCCGGTAACGCGGCGGACGACGACGCGGTCGCCATCAACGCGGCCATCGCCGCGGCTTCCGCAGGCGACGAGGTCTACATTCCCGACGGCATCTACAACATCGACTCGCGAATCGAAGCGGCGAGCGGCGTCTCGATCCGGGGCCAGTCCGAAACCGGCACCATCATCCGCGCGGGGTATTCCGTCACGGGCCAGAAAACGCTCATCGTTCCCGCCGGCGACGCCGACATAACGATTTCCAGCATGACGCTCGACAGCGACGGCGCCGAAGCGCCGCGTTTCGCCATGGAGATCGGACTGAATTCCGGCTCCCTTACGGAACGCATCCACGTTCGCGACGTCACCATCGACACGTTTCGCGAGCGCGGCATCATCGTTCGCACCGGCCGGCATGTTCGGATCCAGGACTGCACCATTCGCAACGCCACGGCCCTGGGCGGCGGCGGCGAGGGCTATGGCATCACCATCCAGCAGCCCGGCTCCGACAACAACTGGGTCTCGGGATGCGAAATCGGCCCCGTGATCCGCCACGGCATTCTCCTGCAGTTCTCCACCCACCACAACCTGATCGAGTACAACACGCTCGACCAGAACACCGAGGACGCCATCGATCTCCACGGCGAGGACGAGTACTCCAACGAGGTGCGCTTCAACACCATCACCAACGGCGCGCGTTCGGGCATCGGCATCGGCAACACCGGATCGACCCACGACAAGTCGGGGCCGAACAACTGGATCCACGACAACTTCATCAACGGCTGTCTCGACGGCATCGAGATCGTCGAAGGCACCGACGACGTCTTCGTCGAGAACAACGACATCCGCTTCTGCACGAACTACGGCGTGCGGATCGACAACTTCGACGTGGTGGGCGACCCGCTCGAGAACATCTCCCTGACCGGCAACACGATCCTGGACTGCGACCGCGGCATCTACGTCGCCGTCGAGGCCCCCAACCTCGTCGTCTTCGACAACGACGTCACCGACAACGACTCCTACGGAATCAGCACCCACTCCTCCGTCACCGGCTACTCCATCACATTCAACGATTTCAGCTGCAACGGCACGGCCGCCATTCTGGGAAGCGCAACCGGCACCTATGCCAACAACGAGGAGCTGGGGCCGTGCGCGCTGCCGGTGCAACTCGACGCGTTCCAGGTGCACTGACGCCCGCTATCCGCCGGGCGAGGTCCTCTTCAGGAACTCCCGCAGCAGGTTCTGCGACACGGCGAGCCGGTAGTCGCGCGTCGAGCGAATGTCGTCGAGCGGCGACATCTCGGTCGCGAGCGTCGCGACGGCCTCGTCCGCATCCGCCCCGCTCGCGATCGCCGCTTCGGTCTTCGGCGTGCGAAGCGTCGTCGGCCCGACCGAGCCCCAGGCGAGGCGAACGGAATCCCTGCCGCGAACTCCCGCGACGACGACCTTGCTGATCGCCTGGGCGGCCCGCGTGCCGACCTTGCGGTAGTAGTGTCGCGCGCCATCCGCGGGGGGCGGAATCACGATCTCGGAAATCAACTCGTCGGCCCGCAGCACCGTCTTGCGGTAGCCGGTGTAGAAGTCCGTCACCGCGACCGTGCGCTCGCCCCGCGTGCTCAGCAGGCGGACCTGCGCGCCGTACGCGAACAGCGCCGGCACCGTGTCGGCGGCGGGCGAACCGTTGACGATGTTCCCCACCAGCGTGCCGCGATTCTGAATCTGTAGTGCGCCCGTGACCCTCGCCGCTTCGACGAGGAGCGGGTACCGCTCGCGCACGACGGGGTGGTGCCGCACGTCGGTGTATGTGGCGAGCGCTCCGATGACCAGCGAGCCTTCCGCCTCGCGAATGCCGCCCCACTCCGGCGCGAGCCGGTGCAGACTCTGCACGGGGCAGGGCGCGAGAAGGCCCTCGTTGAACATCACCATGACTTCCGTGCCGCCGGCGATCGGCAGCAGGTTCGCCACGCCGGCCTTCTGCTCCAGGGCCTCGGCGACCGTCGCGGGCACGTAGGTCGGATAGCGAACCGCGTTCGAGACGATCATGCCGGGCGCCCCGCTTCCGCCGCGCGTTCCATGGCGCGGAAGATCGCGCTGTAGCCCGTGCACCGGCAGAGATTGCCTTCGAGCGCCTCCGCCAGACCGTCCGGCGCGAGCTCGGGGTGACGCAGATGGTGCACGCCGGCCATCACCATGCCGGGCGTGCAGATTCCGCACTGCGCGCCGCCGCATTCGAGGAAGGCCTGCTGCACGGGATGGAGGATTTCCGCGCCGTCGTCCGCCATACGGGCGAGTCCCTCGACCGTTTCGATCGTCGCGACCTCCGCCTGCATGACGGGCACGAGGCAGCTCATGACGAGTTCGTCGTTCATGATCACGGTGCATGCGCCGCACTCCCCCTCGCCGCATCCGTACTTCGTGCCGGTCAGGCGGCAGGACTCCCGCAGCACGTCCAGCAGCGGCGTCATCGGGTTCGCGTCCGTCGTGCAGTCGCGCCCGTTGATGGTCATGCGAATCGTCATGCGAGAAGGTCCTCGGGGCGGATGGGAATCGCGGCGATATCCTTGCCGGTGGCGAATGTCACCGCGTTGGCGACGGCTGCGGGCGGACCGTCCAGCGGAATCTCGCCGACGCCCTTCGCGCCGAACGCGCCGCAGGGGTTGTGGTGCTCGACGAACTCGACGAACAGCTCCGCGGCGTCGGCGGACGTGGGGATGATATAGTTCGTCACGCGCGTGTTCTGCATCGCGCCCTCCTTCAGCACCACGTCCTCGCACGTCGCCCATCCGATCCCCTGGGCCATGCCGCCCTCAACCTGTCCGATCGCCAGCACCGGATTGATGACGCGGCCGATGTCATAGATGCCCCACATGCTCTCGACGCGCAATTCGGCCGTCACGGGATCGATGGAAACCTCCGCGACGTTGCAGCCCCACGAGTAGGCCCCGTAGGCGCAGCCCTGGTACGTGTCGTCGTTCCAGACGAGTCCTGGCGGCGCCTGATAGCGCGCTTCCGCGCGAACCGGGCCGGTGGCGGAGGCTGTCGCGATGTCGCGACCGGCCAGCTGCTCGCGCAGCTGGCGCGCCGCCCGCTCCACCAGGCCGCCCACGATCGAGCATGTCCGCGAAGCCACCGTCGGACCGCTGTCCGGAACGGCGCCCGTCTCGGGCTTGCGAAAGCGAATGCTCTCGATGTCGATGCCGAGTCCTTCCGCCGCGATCTGCGCGAACACCGTCTCGGTGCCCTGGCCGATTTCCGTCGACGAGACCTGGATTTCGACGAATCCGTCGGCTTGCGCCTCCAGCGCGACGACGCTGTCGAGGTACACCTCGCCCGATCCGGTAAACCCGGTGCCGTGATAGAAGACCGAAAGCCCCAGGCCGCGGCCGTTGCCTTCCCCGTATCCGCTTTGCTTGGCGCGGTAGTCCGAAAGTTCCAGCGCCCTCTCCACGATGCGCTCCAGCTCCGGCTCCTCTCCGACGATCTGGGAGGTCGGCAGCATGTCGCCCTTGCGGAGGAAGTTCCGCTTTCGCAGTTCGATGGGACAGATGCCGAGCTTCGCCGCCAGCCGGTCGAGATGCCGCTCGATGGCGAACTCGCTTTGTGGCGCGCCGAAACCGCGGAACGCTCCGTAGGGGGGCGAATTCGTGAACCAGCAATAGCCGTCCATCCTCGCCGCCGGCCAGAGATACGGACCGCCGCTGTGTAGCAGCCCGCGCGACAGCACCACCGGCGAGAGCGTCACGTACGCGCCGCCGTCGATGTGGAAGTCGATCTCGACGCCCTTGAAGACGCCTTCGGGCGTGCACGCCGTGCGGATTCGGGTCAGCGAGGGATGGCGCTTGGTCGAGCACGCCATGTCCTCCGCGCGGTCGTAGATCAGCCGGACGGGGCGGCCCCCCGCCTTGCGCGACAGGAGTGCGGAGTGGATGGCCAGCAGGCTCGGAAACTCCTCCTTGCCGCCGAATCCGCCGCCCGTCGTCTCCTGGGTCACACGCACCTGGTCGTCGCGGTCGAGCGCGAACGCGTGCTTCACCGCCTTGTGGACGTAGTACGGGCACTGGTGCGATCCGTGCAGAACGACGCCGTCGCCCTCCCACCACGCGATGAAGCCGTTCGTCTCGATGTAGACGTGTTCCTGCGCCCCGGTCCTGTACTCGCCCTCGAAGATGACGTCGCCGTTCGCGAACGCGCCCTCGAAGTCGCCATGCCGGATCGCGAGCTGCTTCAGAACGTGCCCCTGCTCCATCCCGAAGACGCCGGCGTCGCGCTCGTACTCGATCTCGATGGCGCGCGCGGCCTCGTGGACGAGCCCGGCGTCCTCGTGCGCGATAAGAAGAACCGCCTCCTGGGCGTGGCGGACGATGCCATCCACGAATGCCGGCTGGTCGGCCGTGATCAGCGCGACCTCGTTGGCGGGAAGATCGTCCGGTCCCGCGACGATGAATTCGTCCCAGGGAAAGCCATCGGGAAAGCGAACGTTCCTGACGCGGCCGGCGGGAATCGAGGTGCGGATGGTCCTCCCCGTCAGAGCGCCCGGCACGTGCATGTCGTCCACATAGCGCGACCGGCCCGTCAGCTTGTCCGCGCCCTCGCGGCGCGTTACGGAACGCCCGACGTACCGCAGTTTCGTTTCACTGTCCGCTGAAATCGTCATGCCGGTCCGCGCGAGCCTCCCACCGATGGATCAATACTTCATCGTCAGACGGACGAACGGCTCGTCAACCGGTTTTGCCGATTCCCGCTCCGAATTCCGCTCTTCGCCGCGGGCGGCGGGTCACTTCTTTGCTTGCCGCGAGGCCCCCGGAAATCGCACCATCCGCATCTTAACGCCGCCGGAGCGACCCCGTCTCCGCAAAGGAACGAATCGAATGTCTTCCCTTCCCGCACCGCTGAACCCGCCCAACCGCATCCTGCTCGGACCCGGTCCAAGCGACGTCTCGCCCCGCATTCTTCGGGCCATGTCGGCTCCCACCATCGGGCACCTCGATCCCCACTACCTCCGCCTGATGGACGAGGTCCGCACCATGCTCCGCGAGGTCATGCGCACGAAGAACGAACTGACCTTCGCCGTCTCCGCCACCGGCATGGCCGGCATGGAATGCGCCGTTTCGAATCTTCTGGAGCGCGGCGACGAGCTGATCGTCTGCATCAACGGCGTATTCGGCGGAAGAATGGCCGACATGGCGGAGCGCCAGGGAATCGTCGTTCACAAGGTCGAGGCGGAATGGGGCCAGGTGTTCGAGCTCGCGCAGATCGAGGACGCCTTCGAGCGCCACCCCGGCGCGAAGGCCATCGGCATCGTTCATGCCGAGACCTCCACCGGCGCCCACCAACCGATGGAGGGCATCGGCGAACTCGCCCACAAGAACGGCGCGCTCCTCCTCGTCGATATGGTGACCTCTCTCGGCGGAACCGATGTCCGCATGGACGAGTGGGGCGTCGACGCGTGCTACAGCGCGACGCAGAAGTGCCTTTCCTGCCCCCCCGGGCTCGCCCCCGTCACGTTCTCGAAGCGCGCCGAGGAGAGAATCGCCTCGCGCAAGACGAAGTGCGTCTCGTGGTATCTCGACGTCAGCATGGTCCGCGACTACTGGGGCAGTGCGCGCTCCTATCACCACACCGCGCCGATCAACATGACCTACGCGCTGCGCGAGGCCCTGCTGATGATCCTCGAAGAGGGTCTCGAAGCGCGGTTCGCGCGCCACGATCTGAACCATCGCGCGCTGCGCGCCGGTCTGGAGGCCATGGGCATCGAGTACGTTCCCGCGCGCTCGCTGCCGATGCTCAACTGCGTGCGCATTCCCCCGGGGATCGACGACGCCGCCGCGCGCAAGCATCTGCTCGACGAGTTCGGCATGGAGATCGGCTCGGGTCTCGGCCCCTTCAAGGGCAAGGCCTGGCGCATCGGACTGATGGGCGAGAGCAGCAGCCGCCGCAACGTGATGCTGGTCATCGCCGCGCTGGAATCCGCGCTGGCGGCGCAGGGCTCTCCCGCGAAACCGGGGGCGGGACCGTCCGCTGCACAGGCGCTCTATGGCTCTCGTGGCTGACCACCGCACTGCGGCGGCGAGAGTTATGGAGCGGTGCGCCCGCCTGGCACGGCACACCGAAGAGCCCGGTCGTATCACGCGCACCTTTCTCTCGGCGCCCATGCGCGACGTCCACCGCGACGTCGCGGAATGGATGCGCGAAGCGAATCTCGACGTGCGGATCGACGACGTCGGCAACGTCGTCGGCCGTCGCGAGTCCGCGAATCCCGGGGCGAAGACCTTCGTCATCGGTTCGCATCTCGACACCGTCCCGAACGCCGGCGCGTACGACGGCATCCTGGGCGTGGTCGCGGCGATCGAAGCAGCTGCTGCGCTCGCGGACGAAGCCCTTCCGTTTCATCTCGTGGTCGTCGGCTTTTCCGAAGAGGAAGGCGTTCGCTTCGGCACGCCGTTCATCGGGAGCCGCGCCTTCGCCGGCGCGTTCGACGACGCGATGCTCGGGCTGAAGGACTCCGACGGCATGACCCTGGCCGACGCCATTCGCTCCTTCGGACTGGACCCCGGCAATATCGCGGAAGCGGCTCTTCCAGAAGAGGGCATTCTTGGGTTTCTGGAGATTCACATCGAGCAGGGCCCCGTTCTGGAGCGGCGAAACGTGCCGGTCGCCGTCGTCGATCGCATCTCCGGCCAGACGCGGCTGCAGTGCGATTTGGCGGGGGAGACCCGCCACGCGGGAACGACGCCGATGAACGCCCGGCGCGATGCGCTTGCCGGAGCGGCGGAGGTCGTTCTCGCCGTCGAGCGTCTCGGGCGCAGCGGCAGTGCAGACGTCATGACCGTCGGGCAGTTGAAGGTCCGACCGAACGTCTCGAACTGCATTCCCGGCTCCGTGGAGCTCAGCGTCGACATCCGCCACGCGGACGAAGACACGCGCCGGAGCGCGGAAGCCGGTGTGATGCGCGAGGCCGAACGCATCGCCGCCGACCGCGGTCTTGCGTTTCGCATGGCGGACCGGCGCGACACGCCCTGCGTGGTTTGCGACGCGGGCTTGTCGGACGCGCTTGCCGCTTCGGTCCAGGCCGTCACCGGGGAACCGGCGTTCCACCACGACAGCGGGGCGGGACACGACGCGATGATCATGGCCCGTGCCGTTGGCACCGCGATGTTGTTCGTTCGCTGCCGGGACGGGATCAGTCACCACCCCGACGAGAGCGTCGCGGCGGAAGACGTCGCCGTGGCGGTCGGGGTGGCGGTGGATTGTCTTCGTCGCATCGGCGGAGAGCGGGCATGAAGGCGCACTTACCGGGCAGCGCGTTTTGGCTTGCGGGGCGGGTTTGACCGGGGTTCGATCGATTCTTTCGACGGAGGATGTTTCGTGCTGAACGCATTCGGAAGCACACGCACCAGCGTTCGGGGCAGCCATGCGCTGATCGCGCCCGATTCGCACGTCGTATCGCAGTTGCCGGGCTGGACGAAGACCGACGCGGTCATCCTGATTTCCCCCCAGATGGGCGCGCGGTTCTGCATGTTCTTCGCCACGATGCAGCGCGGCGGAAGAAGCGCCCCGGCGGCGCCCGGCGTGGAGCGCTTCGCATACGTGCTCGAAGGCGGCGCGCGCGTGAAGGAAGGGCGCGGGACGCACGCGCTGGAGCCTGGCGCGTTCGTCTATCTGCCGCCCGGAAGCGAAACGGCGATCTCCGCCACGTCGAACGCGCGTCTCGTCGTCTTCGAAAAGCCCTGGTGCCCCCCGCGCGACGGATCCGTTCCGCGCTTCTTCACCGGCCACGAGCGAAACCGGAAGGGCGAACCGTTTCTCGGCGATTCCGATGCGCGCCTCAAGACGCTGTTTCCCGACGACCCGGCTTTCGACATGGCCGTGAACCTGTTCACCTTCAAGCCCGGCACGACCCTTCCCTTCGCGGAAACGCACGTCATGGAGCACGGCCTGCTGATGGTCGCCGGCGGCGGTGTCTATCGTCTCGACGACTCGTGGTATCCCGTCCAGAGCGGCGACGTCATCTGGATGGCGCCCTATTGCCCGCAGTGGTTCGTCGCCGCCGGCAAGACACCCAGCGCGTATCTCTACTACAAAGACGTCCAGCGCGATCCGTTGACGATGACATGACGCAGCGCGCGCTTCCGGCCTCCATTCCCGTCGATTCCGGCCGCATCTGCGCCGAGTTGCAGGAGCTCGCCGCCTTCACCGGAGGCGAACCGCCGGGCGTGACGCGCGTCGTCTTTACCCATGCGGACCGCGACGCGCGGCAGTGGCTCGCTGCGAAGTGCCGCGAAGCCGGCCTGGAAACCCGCGAGGACGGCGTCGGCAACTTCTTCGCCCGCTGGGTCGGATCGGACGCGCGTCTTCCCGCTGTCGGAACCGGGTCCCACACGGACGCGATTCCGAACTCGGGCATCTACGACGGCACCGTCGGAGTTCTCGGAGGACTCGAAGCCATTCGCGCCCTCCGCGAGTCGGGTTTCGTACCGAAGCGAAGCATCGAACTCCTCATGTTCACCTCGGAGGAACCCACGCGGTTCGGAATCGGATGCCTAGGCAGTCGCCTCCTCAGCGGTCGCGCGTGCATCGAATCGGTCGACCGCCTTCGCGACGGCGACGGCGGATCGGCCCGCGACGCCGCCCGCGCGGCGGGATTCGACGGCGATCTCGAGAGCGTTCGTATCGCACCGGACCACTACGGCCATTTCGTCGAACTGCACATCGAGCAGGGTCCGCTCCTCGAACGCGAAGGCATTCCGATCGGTATCGTGACCGCCATCGCCGCACCGGCATCGCTGCGCGTCGCGTTCGCCGGCGAAGGCGGTCACGCCGGAACCGTTCTGATGCCCGACCGCCGCGACGCGCTGACGGCGGCGGCGGAGCTTGCGCTGGAGGTCGAACGCGCCGGCCGCGAGAGCGAAAGCCCCGATACCGTCGCGACCACCGGCGTCTTCCGCCCCTTCCCCGGAGCCGTGAACAGCATTCCATCGCGCTGCGAACTCGAAATCGACGTGCGCGATACCTCCGAAGGCTCCCGCGACGGCGCCGTCGCCCGAATCGTTTCCGCCGCGCGCCGAATCGCGGACGCGCGATCCGTCGCGGTAGAGATCGAAACCGTCAATTCCGATCCGCCGGCCGTTTGCGACCCAACCGTCGTTGCCGCCATTCGCGGCGCGGTCGCGGCCGAGGGACTTTCCGCCAGGGAGATGGTCAGCCGTGCGTATCACGATTCGCTCTTCATGGCCACGCTGACCCGCACGGCGATGATCTTCATTCCGTGTCGCGGCGGCATCAGTCACCGCCCTGAGGAATACGCGTCGCCCGGGGATATCCGCGCCGGAGTCGCCGTGCTCGCGCGCACGCTCGCCGCGCTGTCCAGCTCGCAGGCGGGGGAGTAGCGCACATGGGCCCGACGAAGGAACTCTCGACGCCGTCTCCGGCTCCTCCCTCCGCGAACGCGCAGGGACTTCGCGATCTCGAAGCCGCCGTTCGCCGCGATCTCGATCTGCTTCGCTATCCGCGGCGCGACTGGGTGCCGCCTCGCAACTCCGCCGACGGGCGCCGCATCCTCGACGTCCTGATCGTCGGCGGCGGCCAGAGCGGGCTCGTCGTCGCGTTCGGTCTCATGCGCGAGCGCGTCGGCAACATCCTCGTGATAGACGAGAACGAAGAGGGACTCGAAGGGCCGTGGCTGACCTTCGCGCGCATGAGGACGCTTCGCACGCCGAAGTATCTCACCGGGCCGGATCTCGGCATTCCCAACCTGACCCCGCGCGCCTGGTACGAAGCGCAGTTCGGCGACGGCAGCTGGGAGAGCATGGGCCTGCTTCCCAAGGAGGAGTGGGCGCGCTACCTCGCGTGGTATCGCCGTCTTCTCGAACTGCCCGTCGAGAACGGCGCCCGCGCCGGCGCCATCGAATGGTGTCCGAAGGAGCGCTGCTTTCGCGTTCCCGTCGAGTCCTCCGGCGCGACGCGGGAACTGCTCGCGCGCAAGATCGTTCTCGCCACCGGCATTTCCGGTTCCGGGCAGTGGGCGGTTCCCGAGTACCTCGAGAAGGGGCTTCCCAGGCGTTTCTACTCCCACACGCGAGAGGATAT
>JAJFLJ010000057.1 GCA_021772755.1 Candidatus Sumerlaeota bacterium | reverse complement strand
GGCGAGGGCCTCGACCATGCCGCGACCGTGACGGAAAGCGACGACATCGGCGCAGCGGTCCGCCGCGTGCGCCTCTCGGTACCCGAGGGCTTCACGTGGTTCGCCGGCCAGTACGCCACCATCATCCGCGCGGACGGAATCGCCCGCAGTTATTCCATCGCCAGCGCGCCCGCCGACGGCTTTCTGGAGCTGCACGTGCGGCGCATTCCCGGCGGCGCGCTCAGCAACTGGCTTCACGACGACGTGCGGCCAGGCGACGCCATCAAGCTGCGCGGGCCCTTCGGCGACTGCTTCTACACGCCCGGCGATCCCGACGCGCCCCTGCTGCTCGCGGGCACGGGGACGGGGCTCGCGCCGCTCTACGGCATCGCGTGCGACGCGCTGCGGCAGGGGCATCGGGGCACGATCCGCCTCTTTCACGGAGCTCTGGAGGAGAACGGCCTCTACTATCGCGAGGAACTGAATTCCCTCTCCGACACCGGCAGGCTGGACTACAACCCCTGCGTCCTTCGCTGCGAGGGCGAGGCGGCTCCGCAACTGACCGTGGGATCGCTGGACGACGTCGTGCTCTCCCAGCCCGTGGACCTCAAGACGAGCAAGGCGTACCTCTGCGGCGACCCGGCACTGGTGGGAAAGATGCGCAAGATGCTCTTCCTCAAGGGCCTCTCGAACCGCCGCATCTTCGCCGACGCCTTCGTCCCGACGGCTGTGGCGAACTGAGGCAACTCACGCGCGCCCGCACGAAGGTCTTGCCCGGTTCGCATTCCCCCGGCTGAAGTGCCGCAGCATGCGAACCGACTCAGGCCGGAGGGCTTCGCCGTGACGGCACCCACACCCGAAAGCACCAGCCCTCCTGCGGGGAGGGAGCGCGTCGAATCGCTCGACGCGTTCCGGGGCCTGACCATTCTCGGCATGGTGTTCGTCATCGCCATCGCCGCCGGCGGATACTGGAAGGAAACCGACGCGCCACTCCCCCACACCGCGAGCTGGTTCGGAAGCCTCCCCGTTTCGACCTGGTGGCATGCCGAGGTCGGGTTCGACATCTGGGAGTACGCGCAGCACGAGAAGGGACTGACCGCCGAAGAGATCGAGGCGCTTCCCGAATACGCCGACAACCACGCCAGACGATTCGTCGGCGTGACCGCGACCGACCTGGTCGCGCCCTGGTTCGTCTTCATCGTCGGCGTCTGCATTCCGCTCTCGCGGTCGCGGCGGGGCGGCGAATGGTGGCGACACGTACTCTCGCGAACGCTGATGCTGATCGTCGCGGGAATCGTGTACATCTCGCTCGTCATCAAGCAGGTCACCTGGTGGTGGGGCGTGCTCCAGGCTATCGGCGTGGCGTACTTCTGCGGGTGCGCGCTGATGCGGGCCCCGCCAAAGGCGCGCTGGGCGGTTCCGGTGGCCATCGGCGCGCTCAATCTGCTCCTTACCGAGTTCTGGCCCCCCTGGACCCAGGCGATCCGGAGCACGAGCGGCGCGTTCGGAACGCTCTCGAATCCCGGCGGCAACTGGCTGCGGCCCTGGATCGTGCACTGCCTGCCGTGGCTCTCGGTTTCCTACGGCGTGATGACGATGATCGGCGTGCTCGTCGGCGAAGCGGTGGTCACGCGCGAGACGAACGCGATCGTCCGGCGGTGCCTGGTGGTCGGCGGTTCCTTCACGGCGGCGGGCCTGGCGATCCATCTGGCCGGCATGGCGGCGGGAAACTACAGCCTCGCCTTCGACAAGCCCAACGTCTCCACCTCCTACGCCTTCTTCACGGCCGGTCTCGGCGCGCTCTGCTATCTCGGGTTCTACTGGGTCATGGACGTGATGCGCGTTCGCAAGTGGGCGGCACCGCTCAACGTCTTCGGCCGCAATCCGCTGATCGCGTACTTTCTGATGATCGTTCTGCGGCGCGCCTACGAATCGCTCGGCGTCATCGGAGCCTTCAACCGCGTCGATGCGGACAACGCGTTCGTCCAGGGCTGGGCGGTCTTTCTCGGCGGCGGCGAACCTTCCGAGCGCGTTCTCGCGTTCTTCGACAAGGGCGGCTGGATGGGCGTGTTCTGGGGGCTGGTGTATACCGCGCTGCTGTGGGTCGTCGTCTGGTACTTCAACCGGAAGCGGTGGTACTGGAAGCTGTAGGGAAACGTCAGAATTCCGCCGGATCGGGAACGCGGTTCGTGCCGCCGACGACTTCGCGAACCGCCAGGTCCGCGTTCATGACGTGCTCGACCTTTCCGGCGAGCTTGCCGTGCCCCCACGGATACTCGAAGTCAGCGGGATAATCCGGATAGGCCGACCCGTAGAATCCGCTTTGAGGGGCGATCCACAAGTCCCGCAGCAGCCACGTTTCGCCACTCTCGATGTTCGCCGTACCGCCCAGGTGCCCGCCGCTCGCGAGCGCCGCGCTGTTCCAGGCGTACCGAAAATTGTGAAAGCGCGGAATGGGCTCGCCGCCGACCGTGCCCTCCGAGCGATACAGCTGGAGGTACTTCGGATTGAACAGCGTGCGCCAGTCGGCGATGTACCGAAGCTCCACCAGCAGCCACGGAACGCCGTCCCAGGACCCGCCGCCGGCGGGACCGTCGCCGACCGCCGCGAAGTTCGCCGTGTGCGAGGGAAACGGCCCGGCTTTGCGGTCGCCCGGAGGAAGGTGGTTGTAGTCGGAGTAGTAGAACTGGAGCGCTGCGGCAATGGCCTTCATGTTCGCCGCGTTCGAGGCCTTCAGCGCGCGCTCCTTCGCCTCCAGGAGATTCACGGTGGCGATCGCGGCGAGCACGCCGACGATCGCGACGACGATCAGCAGTTCGATCAGCGTGAATCCCGGCGTCCGTCTCATTGCCAGCGTTCCCATCCCGCCACCGAGGAGGGCGTCTCCGGCGCGAAATGCCAGACGTCGCCGGTGGAACCGTTGACGAATTCCTCCGCAACGACGTGCGGACGCCCCGCCGGATCGAGCGCCAGGGAGGGGCGCTCCCAGGTCGCCGCGAACGTGGTGAGCTGCGTTTCCTGAAGAACCATCGGCACGAAGGGATCGATCTCCGCGTAGTAGACATGGCGTCCCGCGCGCCGGTCGATCCACGCGGCGTGCAGATGGCCCTGCGCGTCGAACTGAACGTCGCAGGCGAACTCGTCGTATCCCGCGCCTTCGGCGATGGCGACCGGGGAACCGAACGCGCCCGCGCCGGAATTGTAGCGCGCGGCGAGAACGTCCTTCGTCGCGCCCGACTCGTCGGTGTAGACCGCCCAGAACGAATCGTCCGGAGCGACAACGATCTTCGGCGGGTCGAAGAATCCCGCCGTGGCGGGAGCGACGAGGACCTCCGTCGCGATGGCGACGGGATTCGCCGCGAGAGCGAAACGCGCGGCGGCGGCCCCGCCGAAGTTCTCCGTCCACACGACGGCCACGTCACCGGCCCCGTTGGAGGCGATGTCCGCCGTCACGTACGGCGGCAGCCCCCCGCGGTCGCTGCGGTTCGTCAGGCGGAAGGTGGAAACCCCCGCGACGGACGGAAAGACGCCGAACGCGTCGGAATGGCGAACGTGGATGTCGGACACGTCGAAGTCGTCGTTGAAGTCGTGCCAGGCGACGGAAACGACGCCCCCGGGCGACGTCGCGATGCCTGGCAGATACCCGTTGTCGCCAAGGTGCCCCGCCGTGGTTTCCGTCAGGCGAATGTCCGTCGGGGAAAACGAGCCGCCGACCGGGCGATAGTCGGCGTAGATTTCGACGTTGTCGATTCCTCCGCCAGGCGGATTCGGGTTGGAGTGCCGGTGATCGTTCCACGTCACCCAGACGCCGTCCGCCGAGTCGATGGCGAGAGACGGCTGGCGGCCGCCGTAGTGCACCACCCCGGATCCCGTGTCGTATTCGGAGTCGTCGATGAACTCTTCGGCGGACCACGGCGCGCCGAAGGGTTTGTTGCGATAGCGCACGAACGAAGGCGACGAGGGCAGCGTCGAATCGCCGCCGCTCCAGTACACCAGGTGCAGCGTTCCCGCGCTGTCGAACGCGGCGTTGTCGCCGGAGTTGCGCGTCAGCCGGTAGCGCGCGGCGGAATCGGTCACGCGTTCCGGAGGCTGAAACGACGTCTGCGCGGCTGCCGCGACGGAGAGGCAGCAGACGAGGGCGGCGGGTGCGGGCTTCAGATCGTACAAGGGCGAGTCCTCCGACCGGGCTGGCGGAAGGACCTTCGACGGGGAAGCCGGGACATCCCGGCTCCCGGGCGTTGTGGAGCGGCGACGCGCAATGGCACCGGACCGGCACACCTTTCCCTCGAAGGCATTCCGAGTTCCCTGCGGCGTCTTCGCCGCAGGCTCGCTGGCAGGTCTTCGGACTCGTGGACGGGCCCACCGAGGGCTTGCCTACCGGCCGCCGCTTCCCGGTCGTAAACCAGTGCTTGAGAGGCGGCTTTCGTTTCCACTGACCGCTGCGGGGCAGTTCCGGCTTCTCACCGGATTCCCTCTTGCGACGGTGCGCCGGCCAAGCGGCTTCGCGCACCGAACCAACGATGGCGGGACGCTGCGCCCCTCCCCCGGGGGCGGTCAACGGCAGTCTTGTGCCCCGTCCCGAGGCTTTCGTCTTGACCGGTTTTGCCCCTGCTTCGTGAATCGATCCTTGAAGAACGCAGGGGTTTGAACGGGTCCGGGTTAGGGACACTCCCTTCCAGTTTCTTCGGCTCGCGAGGGCGTCGGCGGAGCATGATGCGAAAGAGCGAACATACCGGAAGCGGCGGTGCCGCACTGAGGAGCGCGTCGGGAATGCCAGTGACGAGACTGCGAAACCTGATCGGACTGGTGGCGGTCTTCGCCATCGTCGCAACGCTCTCCATCGCCCAGGGCGGCGAAACGCGCTATCGCATCCAGGTGCTGGCGAGCCAGCCGCGCGACGTCGCCGACGGCCTCGCATCCCAGCTCTCCTCCTATCCGGATGTCGAAGTCGTCGCCGAAGCCAATGGAACGTACTCCGTGTACGCGGGAAAGGTCGCCACCGAGACCGAAGCCGTCGCGATCGCCAGTCGGCTGGAGAGCGAGGGGTTCCTGCTGGCCAACTCCAGCCCCCAGCCGTTCTCCACCGCAGCGGCGCAGCCCGTGGCGACGCCGTCGCCTGTCCCGACATCGACGCCCGCCCCGATCGACTTCGGAACTCCCCCGCCGACCCCGCAGATTCCACCGGAGCTTGCGCTTCAGGAGGAACTCAGCCAACTCGCTCTTGCCGCCGGTCGCGCGGAAGACCGCGGCGACCTTCCCGGCGCACTCGACATCTGGTCCGACGTCAAGGTCCGCGCCGAGCGCGGAACGGCCCGATGGCAGGAGGCGGACGAGAAGATCCGCCGCATCAACCAGACGCTGGGGGCGACGCAGCCTTCCGGCGGAGATTTCGTCACGCCCGTTTCCCAGAGCGGCGGTCTTCCCATGGGACTTATCGCCGGTGTCGTCGTTGGGATTCTCGTGATCGGCGGCGCCGTCTTCTTCGTTATCATGCGCGGCAAGAAGCGCGACCAGCAGAAGCTCGACAAGCTGAAGTCCTCCTCGGGTTCTCCGACATCGATGGGAAACCTCGGCATTCCGGCGCCCACGCCGCGCCCCGTCGCCCAGGCGAAGCCCGCCCAGCCCAAGCAGGTCCAAATGCCGGCCCAGCCCGGACACGAATCCGCTCCCGCCGCCCAAGCGGAAGTCGGCCCCGAAGCGCGCATTCGACCTGGAACGGTCTCTCCGGCCGCTGCCCCGGCCCCGGCTACGCCACCTGCCCAGCCCGCCCCCCCGGCGGCCAAGCCTCCCGCCGCACAGCCGGCAGCGGGCGCCACCGAGGAGTCCGGCGTGAAGCTCGACTTCCTCTTCGAGGAAGAGCCCCAGCCGCCCGCCGACAAGCCCGTGAAGGAAGACACGACGGAGTTCCGCGAACCGCCGGCGCCGGACCTGCACACGCCCCTTCCCGAGGGCACGCCCCCGCCCGCTCCCGCGCCCTCCGCCGACGACTTCTACGCGCAGGACTTCGAGAGCGAGTCGTCCGGCGCCGCACCGGCGAACTGGAAGGGCGAGTACGAATACGCCGCTCTCTCGATCCACGACGAGGGGGCCGGCGGCGGCACGAAGTGCCTGCGTTTCGAGAAGAAGCAGGGGGTGGGAAGCGCGTACTACTCCTGCCGCTTCCCCAACGCGACGGGCCGCATCGGCGTGGAGTTCGACATGCGCTGCGACGACAAGAACAAGTATCTGCTGGGTTTCTACATCGAGAAGGACGAGGACTTCCGCCAGTCCATCCATACCATCGTGCACCGCACCAATTCCAACGCGAAGCCGACGCTGCGCCTGCAGAACGAGGCGACGGCCTACGAGTTCGGCAAGTGGGCCCACATCCGGTTCGAGATCGACCTGCCCCGCCACATCGTGGACGGCTACGTCGACGACAAGCCCGTCGCGATGGGAACGCGGCTGAACAACTGTCCGAAGTACGTGAACACGCTTTCGATCCGCGACAACCTCGCCACGACGGGTTCGCTGCTGATCGACAATATCCGCATCTACCGCGTCTAGGCGGGCGACACCGCTTCCGCCGGCAGCACGGCGGCCGGGTCGCAGCCGCGAATCTCCACGAGCCGGCACACCGTGTCCGCGATCGCGCGGTTCGGCGTGCTGGCGCCCGCCGTCAGAGCGACGCGAATGCGCCCCTCCGGCAGCCAGTCCCCGCTGGAAACCGGCTCCGTCGTTCCGTGCCGGAGATGGCGGATCGTCCCGCCGTCCACCAGGCACGAGGAGTCCTCGATGTGGTACGCGGGGCACCGTTCGCCGGCCACCGCCAGCAGATGCCCCGTGTTCGACGAATTGTAGCCGCCGATCACGAGCGCCAGATCGAGGCTCGTCTCCGCCACCAGGTCGCGGATGGCGTCCTGCCGGTCCTGGGTCGCGCTGCAGATCGTGTCGAAACTGCGGAACGACGCGCACTCCGCGCGGGAAGGGGCGCCGTCGCGCCGCGCGATCGCGTCGCCGACCATCGCGGCGATCTCCAGCGATTCGCTCGCCAGCATCGTCGTCTGGTTCGCGACGCCGATCATGCGCAGATCGCGCGCGGGATCGAAACCCTCCGAGAACGCGTCGGGGTGAAGCGCCCTGCGGAGAGCCGCGCCGTCCGCCGCGCCGGCGATCGCGTCGCACACCAGCTGCGCCTGGACCTTGTCGCGCACCACGATATAGTGCCCGCCGCGAACGCTCGCCATCGAGACCGTCGCGATCGTCTCCTCGTGGTAGTACTTGCCGTGCACGAGGGAGCAGAAGCCGTCCTTCGCATACCGCTCCACGCGCTTCCACACATGGACGACCGAGCCGCAGGTGGTGTCGACGATGATCGCGCCGATGTCCTTGAGGCGCTGCAACTCGCCGGCGGAAGTGCCGAAGGCGGGAATCATGACGACGTCCTCGGGCCCGATGTCGCCCACCGTCAGGCTGGGGTGCCTGTACTGCCCCGAGAGAAAGACGATGCCCTGCTCGACGAGACGATTGTTCACGCGGGGGTTGTGGATGATTTCCGTCAGCAGAAAGATGCGCCGGTCGGGGAACTTGCGCAGCGTCTCGTAGGCCATGTCCACGGCCTTGTCGACGCCGTAGCAGAAACCGAACTCCCTGGCGAGATGGAAGGTCAGCCCGGCGGCGGGAACGTCCAGGACGTTCCCGTGGTCGCGGAAATACTGGACGAGGCCGCTGGCATAGTCCGAGGCCACCTGGCCGGAAATCTCGCTCTTCAGGCCGAGGCTCGCCCGGTAGTAGGTCTTCTGGGGGGCGGTGCTCACATCCGACTCCAATCACGGTATGGGCGCAGGCGCGGCGGCACGGATGCCGCTTGGGGCGCGGGGGGATTCTTTTCACCCTTGCCGCGCGGATGCCAGGGGAAAAGACTGGATTTCACGCATTTGCAGCCCCGCCCCCGTGGCGGGTCATGGAGGCAACCACGTTGAAGCGACACCTTTTCTGCGGATTTCTGGCACTTCTGGCGGTTCTGGCCACCCCCCTCGCGGCGCAGCCCGAGAAGCCCGAGGAGGAGAAACCGAAGGGACCGCCTCCCATCAAGGAAGGCGTCGAGGACCTGGAGAAGCGCGAGGGTTACCTCGTCCTCTGGGTGAACGAGAAGAAGAACAAGCTGCTGGCGGAGATTCCCTCCAAGGTTCTCGGCAAGGAGTTCCTCGTCGCCACCAGCCTCTCCTTCGGCCCCATGGCCGGTCTCCAGACCAACGACCTCGTTCTGCGATTCGAGCGCCGCGACGAGGAAGTTCTGCTCATGAAGCCGAACATCTTCTACACGGCGAAGGGCGATCTCGCCGATGTCATCCAGTATTCCTATCCCGACGAAGTTCTCGCGCGGGTGAAGATTCTCGGCCAGGACCCGGGCGGCAACGTCCTGATCGACCTGAAGTCGCTGCTGGAATCCGAAGCATCCACCTTCGCCCAGGCCGCTCCCCCTGGAGCGTTCGTCGAAGTCGCGAAGGCCAAGTCCTTCGAGACCAACAGTGTCGTCGAACTTCGCTTCCGAGGCAAGACCTCCTCCTCGGGCATCTACTTCAGCTTCGGAGAGCTCAAGGACTCCGGCTACAAGCCCCGCAAGGCCGACCCGCGCGTCGGGTACTTCGTCACCGCACAGCAGGATTTCTCCAAGGACGACCGCGCCGACACGACGTTCGACCGCTTCGTCAACCGCTGGCACCTGGAGAAGCAGGACCCCTCCCTCTCCAAGTCCCCGCCCAAGGAACCCATCGTCATCTACATCGAGCACACCGTTCCCGTGAAGTACCGCCGCTGGGTTCGCGAAGGCATCGAGACGTGGAACGAGGCGTTCGAAGCGATCGGTTTCGTGGACGCCATCGAGGTCCGCCAGCAGACGAAGACGAACGACTTCGCCGATCTCGATCCCGAGGACTCCCGCTACAACTTCTTCCGCTGGATCGCGTCGCAGACGCCCTTCGCCATCGCGCCTTCGCGCGTGAACCCCCGCACCGGCCAGGTTCTCGACTCCGACATCCTCTTCGACGAGGCGATGGTTCGCTACTACATCCAGGACTACAAGCTCTTCGCCGGTTCGATTCCCGAGACGCACGACCTGTCGCCGCGTCTGCGCCACCAACTGGCCCGCAACCCGTGGCAGCATCCGCTCTGGAGCGAGATCGCGCTGGACTACAGCATGCGCATCCAGAACGACCCCGCCCTTCAGGGCATGACCCCGGAGCAGCTGTTCGCCGAGGAGCTCACCACCCAGCCCGCCGGCGGTTTCCACCGCCACGGCGTGCAGTGCTCCATCGGACACGAACTGAGCCGCGAGCTCGCCCTGGCCAGCATGGGCCTGGAGTTCAGCGTGTGGGCCCAGGACGCAGGAGAGTCCGACGACGACTCGGGCGAGGAAGAGAAGAAGAAAGAGGAGGACGAGAAGGAAGAGAAGAAGGAGAAGGAGAAGGAGAGCCTTCTCGACGAATGGCCCGAGGAGTTCATCGGGCCGCTTGTGCGCGAAATCGTCTCCCATGAGGTTGGGCACTCCCTTGGCCTGCGGCACAACTTCAAGGCTTCCTCCTGGAAGACCTTCGAGGAGGTCTCCGCCGCGACCGATCCCGAAGCCCCCACCTCCGGTTCCGTGATGGACTACAACCCCTTCACTCTCCGCGCCGACGGCTCGATGCCCGAAGTGTGGATCACGCCCACCATCGGACCCTACGACATGTGGGCCATCGAGTACGGCTACGCGGTGCCCGGTTCCTCGGGCTACGACTCCAACGAGGAGAAGATGCTCGCCGGCGTGCTCGACAAGGTCGCTGCGGACGGCCACGCCTTCGGCACGGACGAGGACGTTTCCTCTCCCGACCCGCTGATCGCGCGCTTCGACATGGGTTCGGATTCGCTGGCGTTCTACAGGGCCCGCGTCGAGCTCTCCGACAGGATCATGGACAAGCTGCTGGACGTCGTCGTGAAGGATGACGAGAGCTGGGCGAAGGCGAAGGACGCCTACCTGATTCTCATCTCGCAGCGCGCCCGCGCGGGGATCGCCGCAGCGAAGTTCGTGGGCGGATACGATCTGACCCGCGACCACAAGGCCGATCCCAACGCGCGGCCTCCGATCTCCGTCGTCCCCGCCGCCCGGCAGCGCGAGGCCATGAAGCTCATCTCCAGCGTTCTCTTCGACGAGGACTCCGTCCGCATCGACCCCGAGGTCCAGAACCATCTGGCGGCCAGCCGCTGGTATCACCAGGCGAGCTACGACTGGATGGAATCGCTGACCCCCGGCATCCAGGACGTGGTGCTGCGTTTCCAGACGCGCGTGCTCTTCCTGCTGCTGAACGCCGACCGGGTGTCGTATCTCTACGACGCGGAGTTCCACGCGAAGAAGGGCCAGGACGTCTTCACGCTCGCCGAGATGATGCAGACGCTGACCGACTCGGTCTGGTCCGAACTGAAGGACTCCAGGCGCATGGGCCGTTCGGGCACGCTGCGGGAGCCGAACATCGCGACGCTGCGGCGCAACCTTCAGCGCGAACACGTCAGCCAGCTCGTCGAGATCGCGACCGCCGGAGAGAACAGCTTCTACCCCGCCGTCGCCCGCACTCTCGCGTGGAAGCAGCTCAAGACCATCCACGACGACATCGACCGGATTCTGCAGGACAAGTCCGCGTCGAAGCTCGACGCCTGGACCGACGCCCATCTCGACGAGACCCGCACGCGCATCGCGCGCGCGCTCGAACCGGTCTTCACGCTGGGCGGCCGACAGGGGGGACTGCCCGTGATCTTCATGATCTCCGGCGAGGAGCCGGAGGGCGATTCCGCTTCGCCGACGGCGTTCCCCGTCCGCCGGGCGCCTCTCGCGCCGGGGAGCTACTGAGCGAACCCCGCGCGAAGCGATCGGCCGACAGCCACTCGGGTCGCCGGCCGGTCCGCCCCGGGACCATCGCGCTTGCATCCGCCGCGCCCGCGTGCCTCCCTGTGCGCCCCCCGAACGACAGACTCAAAGCGAGGCCGAGATGACCGTCAGCAGCTTCATGGAAAAGAACTACCGCCATTTCAACGCGCGGGAGACGCTCGATGCCGCGAAGGCATGGCGCGCCCACCTGGAGGGCGGGGGCGAGATGCTGCTGGCCATGGCGGGCGCGATGAGCACCGCCGAACTCGGGATCACCCTCGCCGACATGATTCGCCGCGGGAAGGTCCACTTCATCGTCTGCACGGCCGCCAACCTGGAGGAGGACGTCTTCAACCTCTTCGCCCACGACGAGTACAAGGTCATCCAGGACTGGCGCGCCCTCTCCGTGGAGGACGAAATCGAACTCTACGAGGCCGGCTTCAACCGCGTCACCGACACCTGCATCCCCGAAACCATCATGCGCCACACCGAGAAGATCCTCGTGGATCTCTGGGCGAAGGCCGCCAGGAACGACCAGCCCCTCTTTCCCTACGAATTCGTCTACCGCCTCCTCGACGACCCCTCCCTCGCGCAGCACTATCAGATCGCCCCGGAACACTCCTGGGTGCTCGCCGCGAAGGAGAGGAACATCCCCATTCTCACGCCGGGCTGGGAGGACTCCACCCACGGCAACATCTTCTGCGCGAACGTCATGATGGGCAAGGTCGGCTCCCACCGCGCGATACGGTCGGGAACCGAGATGATGCAGTTCCTGGCGGAATGGTACAAGAAGAAGGCGGCCGCCGAGACCAGCATCGGGTTCTTCCAGATCGGCGGCGGCATCGCCGGCGACTTTCCCATCTGCGCCGTCCCCATGCTGATCCAGGACCTGAAGATGGATGTCCCCTTCTGGGGCTACTTCGCCCAGATCGGCGACAGCACGACCTCCTACGGGTCCTACTCCGGCGCCGTTCCCAACGAGAAGATCACCTGGGGCAAGCTCGACGGACAGACCCCGCGCTTCATGATCAACTCAGACGCCTCCATCGTGGCTCCGCTGATCTTCTCCTACGTCATGGGGCAATAGGCCCTCCGGGGCCGTAACCGTCCGTGGCCGCACGCTTCGTGATCCTCACGCTGTTTCCCGACTGGTTCGACGGACCCTTTCGCGAGAGCATCTGCGGCCGCGCCCTGGAGCGGAATCTCGTCTCCATCGACGTGCGCGACATTCGCGCATGGACCACCGACAAGCATCGCAGCGTCGACGACACGCCCTACGGCGGCGGCGGCGGAATGCTGATGAAGCCCGAACCCCTGGCGACCGCCATCGACGCGGTGGCCGGTCCGGTCGGCTCGGATAACCGGGCCCATGTCGTCTATACCTCGCCGAGGGGAAAGACCTGGTGCCAGGCGGACGCCGAGCGCATCGCCGCTCTCGGCAGAGACGTGGTGATCCTGTGCGGCCGCTACGAAGGCATCGACCAGCGGATCGTCGAGACCCGCATCGACGAGGAGATTTCCCTCGGCGACTTCGTCCTGACGGGCGGCGAGATCGCCGCACTGGCCATCGTCGACAGCGCGATCCGCCTGCTCCCCGGAGTGCTCGGCAACGAAGCCTCGGCGCCTAACGATTCCTTCACCACGGGTCTGCTGGAAGCCCCCCACTACACGCGCCCGGAGGAGTTCGAGGGCCTGCGCGTTCCCGACGTGCTGCTTTCCGGCGATCACGGTGCGGTCGACCGGTGGCGACTCCAGGAGTCGCTGCGCATCACCCAGGAACGGCGGCCGGACCTCTGCGAGAAGTGGCTCGCGCTCAATCCTCCGCCCGAAGCGAAGCGCCGCCGCCGCAAGACGTAGGCTGCGCGTTCCAAAGGGTGGCTTGGGCGTCTCGCCCAAGCAAATGTCAGCTGATGTATCGGGTTTCGCTCGGGCGAGACGCCCAAGCCACCCATCCAGGCGGACTACACGCCGCAGATCGCGCTGTCGGAGTCCTTCGTCGATTCCGTCCAGAGCCGGACGGGCGGTGTCGAGGCCGGCAACAGCCCGTGGTCCACCAGCTTCAGCCGGTACAGGTCCAGCGCCTGCAGCTCCGCTTCCCCAAGCCGGTAGCGAATCGCGTTCGAGAGATAGTCCACGATGTCGCGAACCGCCCCGTCGTGCCGACCCGCCTCGCGCGTGGCGATCTCGTAGACGTTCCGCTCCCCCGCACGGCGGCAGTCGCAGAGCGCCTCGACGGCTTCCGCCGAAACGAATGTCGATGGCCGCGCGACCCATCCCGCGAAGACGAACGGCAGACCCGTCAGCCGCTTCCAGCCCTCGCCAAGATCGAGCGAGTGCGGAAACCGGGACTCCCACCGCAGAGCCGTATCCCCGATGACGACGACCGCATCGTAGGCCGAGGCGCCAAGGTCGAAGTCCGGCCGCAGCGGCGCGTCGGACAGGGTGTACTGCGGATCGATGCCGAGAAGCTCCGCGCAGAGAATCCGCGCAAGCTGCGCCGACGTCAGCGAACTGCGGTCGACTAGCACCGAACGGATTTCGGCGAGTGGAACGCGCGAGAAGAGTTGAACGCTTCGCACCGCGCCGTCGCACGCGATCGCGCAATGCGGCAGCAACACGTGGCCGTGCTCCAGCAGGTCGAAGACCGGCAGCGTCGCGATATCGATCGCGCCGGAAGCCAGCAGGTCCGCCAGCTCGCGCGGCGTGGCCCGGACCGGCGCGGGGAACGACTCCTCAAGCCCCTCCACCAGGGGAAGGACATTGATGAACGGGACGATGCCCGGCTTCAAATCGAAGTAACGCGCCATCTTCGGCCTCTGCGGGATCGGATGCAACAAACGCTCCCATCCATGCCCGGGATTCGCCGATTTCGGCGAAACACTGAAGAGGCTTCGGTTGGGCCCTATACCTTCAGGAAGATTTTCGCCCGGTAGAGGGGATAGAGTGCCAGGAGCCAGACGCCGAGGTACGCCACCGAGTACAGCAGCGAGGCGTGCGGTGCCGTCGTGGCGCCCTCGCCCAGCAGCCCCGTCATCGGGTCCAGGAAGACGTTCCGGTACACCCAGGTCTTCAGTGCCAGCGCGTCGTCTCCGGAACCCACCTTGATCATTCCTCCGATGATCCGCGCCACGATGCCCGAACCGAAGAACAGCAGAATCGGGTTGGTGCCGAACACCATCATCGGACCCCACCCGCGTTTCCATCCCTGCACGTCGATCAGCCAGTAGCACACCCCCAGGAAGTGCATCGCCATCCCGCCCATGTACAGAACGTAGGAGCTCGACCAGATCTTCTTGTTGATGGGGAACCACCAGGAAACGATCCAGCCCGCGATCATCAGGAGCGCCCCGGCCACGAACATCCAAGCGGTCTTGCGCTCCATCGATCCCGCGCCCTTCAGCAGCATCCCCACGAGAATGCCGATCAGCACCGTCGCCGTGGAGGGAACGGAGGAGAGCAGTCCTTCGGGATCGGGGCGGTGGCTGTACAGGTGCGCGCCGAGAAGCTTCACGTCGATGTAGTCGTTCAACCGGCCCTGGAACGGCGCGTCCTCCGGAGCGTCCCACGACGGCGGGTTCCTCTTCTCCTGGAGAAAGGCCGGCCCGGGCTCCGTGTACCCCTGCGGCGCATCAACGGTCGCCATCACCAGCCAGTAGACCGCCAGCAGGCCGACGGTCCACGCGACGCGCCCGCGCGCCTTCGTGAAGAACATGATCGCGCTCGCCGCGAAATAGCAGATCGCGATGCGCGGAAGCACGCCGGGAACGCGAAGCCACTTTCCGCTCCGGTCCGAATGGAAGTATCCGAAGTCGCCGATCCACCACCCGACTCCGAGAAGCAGCAGCGCGGCTCCGGCGATCTTGCAGAGCTGCGCCCTGCCGCCCCTGGGCATCCGCAGCACCGGCTCCTGCGCGTAGAGGAACCCGAGACCCGCGATCGTCAGCACATAGGGCGCGCACAGCCGCCAGTCCGGAAAGCCGCCCATGATCTTGCCCAGGGCGAAGAGAATCACGGTGCGGCGGACGACCTGGGCGAACAGCCCCAACTTGTCGTCGCCCCGCGCCAGGCGCTTGTCGAACGAGAACGTCATGGCCACGCCGACGATGAAGAGGAAGAAGGGGAAGATCAGGTCCGTCGGCGTCCAGCCGTCCCATCCGGCGTGCTGGAGCGGAGGGTGCATGGCCCCCCACGACCCGGGATTGTTGACGAGAATCATCCCGGCGATGGTGATGCCGCGAAAGACGTCGAGCGACATCAGGCGCCCGGAAGGCGCGGCGAGAGGGGCGCTGGCGGAGGACATCGCCCCTGAAACGCCGGGTCCCGGCACACTGTCAAGGCGGGGCTGGCGGAATATGAGGATTTTCCAACAATCCGCTGGACGCCCCCCAGAGCCGTCCGAAGGGTGGCGAACTGTCGAACTCACCCCCAAACACGGGAGTTGCAGGGCATGATCAATCATATCTGGCTGGGGCTGATCGTCGTGGCAGTCCTTTTCGGTGCCTGGCGCGAGCTGTTCACGGACGAGAAACCCTACGAAGAATTCCCCAACGTCGCCGTTACCGACTTCAGCACGCAGACGATCGAATGGGAAGACCTCGAAACAAGCGCCGACAGGTCATGGACCGGACCCGGCGAGAGCGACATCGACGGTAAATCCGGACTGTGGTCGTTCGATCTTTCGGACGGAGAGACCGCCTCGCTCGATACCCCGCTCATGCTGGAGAGCGACATCTCCTCTCCCGACGCCCTGGTCTTCCGGCTTTCCGGCAGCGGCGGTGGCAATCTTCTCAGCGCCCGCCTCACCGACAAGGACGGCGAACTCTTTACCGTCGGACTCGGACGGATCGGCGAAATCGAGGAGTGGAGGAAAGTCACGCTCGCCGTGGGGGATCTGGTCGCCATGCCCGACAATCCGGCGGCGACGCCGGATGCCCCCCTGTCGCTCGACAGGTTCGTGATCCGCGAGTCCGCGATCGCCGAGTCCCAGACGGGTGTCCTCTACTTCGACGCGATCGAACTGAAGCTGAAACCCGAAAGCAATGTTGGAAACAAGGATTTGGAAAGCAAGACATGGATGGGCGTCCTGACGGCCTCCACCGCCTATTGGTCCAAGCTGTCCATCGATCTCGCCATCGGACTGATCGGCCTTATGATGATGTGGCTTGGGCTGATGCGCATCGCCGAAAAGGCCGGCCTGGTCCAGCTCATCGCGAAGGCCATGAAGCCGGTGATGATTCGTCTCTTCCCCGACATTCCCGCGGAGAGCGCCGCCATGGGAGCGATCCTCATGAACGTGGCGGCGAACATGCTGGGTCTTGGCAACGCCTCGACGCCCCTTGGCATCAAGGCGATGAAGGAAATGCAGAAGCTGAACAAGTACAAGGACTATGCCTCCAACGCTCAGTGCATGCTGCTGGCGATCAACACCTCCAGCGTCACGCTGATCTCCGCGACGATCTTCAGCTACCGGTTCGCCGCAGGATCGAAGGACATCATGAAGTTCTGGCCCGTGATGATCGGGGCGACGGTGATCGCGACGATCGTCGCGATCACCGTCTGCAAGTTCCTCGAAAAGCTGCCGGTCTTCGCCATTCCGGCAGACGCCGAGTTGAACACGCCGGATTCCGGGGAGGATGAAGCGAAATGACTTTCCAGGGCATTCTCGAAGCGATCGCCGACTGGGCGGTGCCGATGCTTGTCATCGGCATCCCGGTCTACGGATTCCTCAGGGGCGTGAAGGTCTACGAGATCTTCGTCGAGGGGGCCAAGGAGGGCTTTCAGGTCGCGGTGACCATCATGCCCTTCCTGGTCGCCATCCTCGTCGCGATCGGCCTGGTGCGCGACATCGGGCTGCTTGAGTGGTTCAACGATGTCATGGCTCCGCTGACCATGATGGTCAAATTGCCGCCCGAGCTCCTGCCAATGGCGATCATTCGCCCGCTTTCAGGCGGTGGCGCCACAGGCGTGATGAACAGCATCTTTCTGGAATACGGGCCGGACAGCTACAACGGCCTGCTCGCCTCCGTCATGATGGGCAGTACCGAGACGACGTTCTACGTTATCGCGGTCTATTTCGGCGCCGCCAATATCCGCAAGACGCGTCACGCGGTCGCTGCAGGCCTGACTGCGGACTTCGCCGGCCTGATCGCTGCGACGCTCCTGACCTATGTCGCGTTCGGACACCTACTTCAGCAGTAAGGACCATACTATCGTGAAAACCGGCGTCTCATACTTCGGAAACCGCATTCTCCGCCACGCCGCAGCGGACATGCGCCAGCTGGCCGTCGACGGATTCTCCTACGTCTGTCACACGTACAGCGAAAACGACATGCTCTTCTACCACCGCACGATGAAGGAAATCGCCCATATCACGCGCGACACGGGGCTCGAGTTCTACGCCGACCCATGGGGCGTCGGAAAGGTCTTCGGCGGCGAGGCCTTCTCCAACTTCATCGCCTGCAATCTCGACTGCCTGCAGATTCTCAGCGACGACAAGCCCGCCGGCCAGGCCTGTCCCATGAATCCGCACTTCCGCCGCTTCATGGTCGAATGGATCGAGAAGGCCCTCGAACTCGAACCGAACCACATCTTCTGGGACGAGCCGCACTTCTCCCTCTCCTCGTGGATCGGCGGCCGCGAGGGCCAGTGGGGCTGCCGCTGCAACGTCTGCAAGGGGCACTTCCACGACCGCTTCGGCCACGACATGCCGGTCGAGCGCACGCCCGAGGTGAACGCCTATCTGGAGTGGGCCATTCGCGACTTCCTCGCCTTCGTCATCGGCGAGACCAAGAGCCGCGGCGGCAACAACTGCCTCTGTCTGCTGCCCCACGACGAGGGCGAGCAGGGCGCCGTCGCCGACTGGGAGGAGTTCGCGAAGATTCCGGGCCTGGACATTCTCAGCACCGACCCCTACTTCGAGCTCCAGAAGAAACCCATCGGCCACGTCGAGAAGTACGGCAGAATCGTCCGCGATCTCGCCGCGAAGTACGGCATCGAGAGCGAACTCTGGTTCCAAGGTTTCCGCGTCGATTCCGGCCGCGAGCACCTTCAGGGCGAGGCCATCGACATCGGCGCGGACCTCGGCGTTTCCCGCATGGCCGTCTGGGGGGTCGACGCCTGCGACCACATGGGATGGATCCGACCCGACGATCCCAAGCGCCTTTGGATGGTGATGACGGAACGGTTGCGCGCGGCGAAATCGCGCTAGCGGCTCGCTAGCGTCCGACGCCCTGGCAATACAGCCCTGCGGCGCGCACTTCGTCCGCGTTCCAGAGATTGCGCCCGTCCACGATGGCTTCCAGCCCGCGCCGTTTCCACGCCGCCCAGTCCTGCTGTGCGTAGGCGGAATGCGCGGTCTGCAGCACCAGGACTTCCGCCCAGCCATCCTCCGGATTCTCGGCGGCCGCGAAACCGTGTCGGCGGATTTCATCGCCGGAATAGAGCGGATCGTGCAGACGAACGTCGGACTTCGCCAGCCGGTCGCGAAGCGCGAACGCCGGCGACGCGACGTGTTCCTTCACCTCCGGGCGGAACCCGAGACCCAGAATCAGCACGCGTCGCCCCTCGACACTCCCCCACTCCCGCTCCAGACGGTCGATCACGGCTCCCGGCTGCGCGTCGTTCGTTGCGCGTCCGCCGCCGACGAGCCGCAGTTCGACGCCTCTCGACTTGGCATCACCGATGAGAAACCAGGGATAGATGGGCGTGCAGTGTCCGCCGACGCCGATGCCCGGCAGCAGCAGATGGGACTCGCCGCTGGTGTTGGCCGCGTCGCGCACGCGGTGGAAGTCGACGCCGGCCCGTTCGGCGTACGCGGCCAGTTCGTTCGCCAGCGCGATGTTCACGTCGCGGTAGGCCATGTCCGCCAGCTTCGCGAACTCGGCGGCTTCGAGCGAACCGACATCGACGACCGGCGCGCCAAGATGCGTCCGGTAGAACTGCGCGGCCCGCGCCGCGCAGCCCGGCGTCAGACCGCCGACGACCTTCGGCGTTTCGCCCAGCCGCTCCAGAACGTGACGGCTCTTCACGCGCTCCGGCGAGAACGCGAGATGGAAGTCGCGACCCGGAACGCCGGCGCCGTGCGTCGCCAGCTTCTCCCCCAGTGCGCGCGTCGTTCCGACCGGCAGCGTCGTCTCGTACACGACCAGCGCGCCGCGCCGGAGATTCTCGCCGACGACGACCGTTACCTCGTCGATCATGGACAGGTCGGCGTCGCGCTCCGGCGTCAGCAGAACGGGAACGATGACGATGACCGCGTCGCTGAGGGACACGGCCCCGGCGGTGTCGGTCGTCGCCGTCAGATGGCCGTTGCGAACGCACTGCGAGAGCAGTTCCGCCAGACCCGGTTCGTCGAAGGGGCACTCGGCGCGCTCGATCCGCCCGACCAGTTCCGCGTCGCGGTCGCAGGCGATCACGCGCGCGCCCGCCGACGCGAGCTTGCAGGCGATCGGCAGGCCCATCTTTCCGGCGCCGATCACGGAAACCACTGCCGGACTTGGCGACTTTTTCATGGCTCAGACAGTCAGCACGGCGCCGATGACGCCGCCGTTGGAACGCTCGATCTTCTCGTAGCACGTCGCGGCGCGGTCCATCGGCATGCGCTCGGAAATCAGCGGCGATATCTGCACGCGGCGCTCGGCCAGAAGCCCCAGGAAGACCGCCATGTTCTTGCGCAGGGTCCACCGCACCAGGTGCGGAGGGTATCCGATGCCGGACATCTCCCAGGCGGGATCGCCGAAGCCCGGCCCCATGCCCGTCACCGCGCGGACGACGAGTTCCTTCTGCGCGACCAGGGACGCCGGGACGCTCCCCGCGGCGTCGGGCCCGAAGACGACGCGGCCGCACTCGCGAAGGTACTGCCCCGCCATTTCCGGCGCGCCCTCTCCCGCATCGGCCGTCACCAGAGCCGCGTCCGCACCCTCGCCCCCGGTCAGCGTGTCGATCTCGCGAACCAGTGCCTGGTCGCCGGAAACGAACGCGGCCGTCGCGCCGACGTTGCGCGCGCGGGTCAGCTTCTGCTCCGCATCGTCGATCAGCACCGGAAACGCGCCCGCCGCGCGGGCGATCTGCGCCGCCAGAACGCCCGTCATGCCGGCGCCGAAAATCAGAATCGTCTCCCCCAGCGCGACGCGCGTTTCGCGCACCAGATGCACCACCGCCGCGCCCTGTCCCGTGAACGCGCCCTCCTCGTGGTTTACCTTCTTCGGCAGTTCCAGCACCAGGTTCGCCGGCACGCTCAGGTGCGAGGCGTGATAGACGTAGGGATAGCCGAAGGCCGCCACCCGCAGGCCGGCCTTCAGACCCTCGACCTTCCCGCCGACTTCGTCCACGATGCCGCTGCACATCGAGCCCAGCGGCAATCCGTCCTGGCCCTTCTTCAGACGCGAGGGCACCTTCGCCAGCAGATGCAGCTCGCGCGGGAGCATCATCGCCGAATGCGAAACCCGAATCGCCACGGTCTGCTGGCCGACGGGGGGCTGGTCGAGCTCGACGACATGCGGCGTGCCGTCGCGGTGGGCGATCACGGCCTTCATCGGTGTGTCTTCCCCGCCCTTGCGCCAGGCGATGTGGCGTGATTCGAAATCATGGTCGATCAACCTGTTGCCCCATCCCTCACCGGGCAACGCGAAACTCCCGGGGCACCATGACGGACGTCGCGCTGGCGAAACGGAAATCGGAGATACGGACCCGCCTCGCCGGTCTGCGGGCCCGGCTCGCGCCCGCCGACGTCCAGGCGCGCTCGGCGCGCATCGTCGCCCACCTGCGCGGCCATGCCTCCGTCGCCGGGGCGAAGAGGCCCATGGCCTACGCCGCCTGTGGCCCCGAGCCCGACCCCGGCGGGCTGGTTGCCTCGTGGATTTCCGACTCGATCCCCGTCGGGTTCCCCCGGGTTCTCACCCCGGACGGCGAAATGGAGGCCCGCGAGGTTGCCAGTTTGTCGCACCTGCACCCCGGGCGCTGGGGTCTGATGGAGCCCGATCCCGCCGCCTGCCCCCTCGCCGATCCCGCCGCGCTCGATCTTCTGCTGGTTCCCGGCGTCGCTTTCGACCGGCGGGGCAACCGCCTCGGGAGGGGAAAGGGGTTCTACGACCGCTTTCTCGAAAATGTGGATTCCAGGGCCACGATCATCGGGATTTGCTACGATTCGGAGATATTGGGGGAAATCCCCGTCGATTCGGATTGTGACCGCCCCGTGGCATGGCTAGCCACCCCGTCCGGCATCGTGCAATGCGGCTAGCCTCAACGATTTGGCACCCGCATCGCTATTGTCGTGACCATGGGTTGCCACTCCCCCTCAACAGGCCAACGATGAACGAGAAACTTTGCCATGCCTCCAGTCATTGAAATCAAGGGGCTCACCAAGGTCTATGTACAGGACTTCATCGGGACGGAACATGGCCGGATCAAGATCCGCCTCAAGGACCGCAAGCGCATCGCCCTGGAAAACCTCGACCTGAACGTCGAGGAGGGCGAAATCTTCGGCCTTCTCGGACCGAACGGAGCCGGCAAGACCACCACCATCAAGATTCTGATGGGACTGCATTTCCAGTCCTCGGGCTCCGCCAGGATCATGGGGCGGGAACTCGGCGACAACTCGGTGAAGTCCAAGATCGGGTTTCTCCCGGAGAATCCCTTCTTCTACGACTATCTCACGGGCTCCGAATTCCTCCGCTTCTACGGCCAGCTCTACGGCGTGGATTCCGCCACGCTGAAGCGCCGCATTCCCGAACTCCTCGAAAAGGTGGGTATCTCCCACGCCGGCGACATTCCGCTGCGCGGCTACTCCAAGGGCATGCTCCAGCGCATCGGCCTGGCCCAGTCCCTCCTCAACGACCCGAAGCTGGTGATCCTCGACGAACCCCAGTCGGGCCTCGACCCCTTCGGCCGCAAGGAGGTCCGCGACCTCATCCTCCAGTTGAAGGAAGAGGGCAAGACCGTCATGTTCTCCAGCCATATCCTGGGGGACGCCGAGATGATCTGCGACCGCGTGGCGATTCTGCACAAGGGGCGCAAGATCGCCGACGGACCGATGTCCGATCTGCTCTCCACGCGAATCGACGAATACGAGGTCGCCATGACGGGGCCCTCCGACGCGCTTCTGGCGGACGTCCGCAAGACGGCCCGCCGGATCGTGGAGCGCCGCTCGGAGTTCCTCGCCGTCTTCGACGAGGAGACCGCCGCCAACGCCGTCGCCAGGCGCCTGCTGGACGGCGACGGAAAGCTGCTCTCCTTCACGCCCCGCCGCGAGAGCCTCGAAGGATACTTCATCCGCGAAATCGGCGACAAGCGCGCCCAGGAAGAAAGGAGCCCCGGCGCATGAGCAAGATCGTCGCGATCGCCTTCAACACCTTCAAGGAAGCGGTGCGCAACCGCGTCCTCTACGTCCTGCTCTTCTTCGCCATCATCGTGCTCCTCGGCGCGTGGGTCGTGTCGAGCCTCGCCATCTTCGGCGCCGACAAGATCGTGCGCGACTTCGGGGTGGCCTCCATCAACATCATCTCCGTGCTGATCGCCGTCTTCGTCGGCGTCGGGCTGGTCTACAACGACCTCGACAAGAAGACGATCTACACGATCATCTCCAAGCCCATCAGCCGCTGGCAGTTCCTCGTCGGCAAGTTCCTCGGGCTGCTGCTCACGATCGTGGTCAACATCCTCTTCATGACGTTCTTCTTCCTCGCGGTCCTCTACTTCCGCGACTACACGTCCGAGGAGTCCATGACCAGCGCGATCATGACGGCCGCCGACGGCACGTACCGCAACCCCTCCGGAGCCGAAACCCTCATGTACTACGTCGGCTCCATCTTCAAGTCCCTCGCCAACAGCATCCTCAACGTCGTGTCCCTGGGCTTCTACAGTTCCGAAGTCACCGCCGGCGTCATGCGCGCCTCGATGCTCACCATGCTCGAGATGACCGTCGTCACGGCCTTCGCGGTTCTCTTCTCCTCCTTCTCCAGCCCGACGCTGAGCGCCTTCATGACGATCATCGTCTTTCTCGTCGGCCGCGCCAACGAGGACCTCTACTATTTCGCCGACCTGATCCAGCGCAAGGCCGGCGGCGTCGAAGCCCTCCAGGGCGGACAGGCCCTGACCTACTGGTTCAGCCTGGCGGCCTCGCACGTCTCCCCGAACCTGGCGGTCTTCGACCAGCGCGAGGCCATCTCCCAGTTCATGCCCGTCGAGATTTCCGCGTACTCCGCCGCCTACGCGCTGGTGTACGCGGGCTGCGTTCTCGCCATCGCCACGATCGTCTTCAACCGCCGGAACTTCAAATAGACCATGGCCGGAAACCTTCGAAACGCGCTGCGCGACACCGCACTGGGCCTGACCGCCCTGGCCCTCTTCGCCGTGGCCGTACACCACCAGAAGGTCCATTACTCCGATTGGTTCCAGGGGTCGGGAGAGTACATCCAGCGCGTCAACATCCCCGACGAACAGACGATCCGCGTCGCGGCGGTCGGCTACGACAACCTCTACGCGGACTTCCTGACGCTTCGCGCGGTCCAGATGTTCGGCGGCGCGTGGAAGACGGAGAACAAGTCCACCGATCCGATCTACAACTACTTCGACATCCTGACCTCTCTCGATCCGAAGTTCCCCGAGATCTACGAGTTCGGCAATCTCGTCCTCTCCGACGAGCACGGCGACGACGGCTCCGGCGAGAACAAGGGCCACAAGCAGGCCCTCGCCCTTCTCCGCAAGGGCATCTCGAAGAACCGCCGCGCCTGGATGCTGCCCTACCTCGGCATGTACACGGCCCTCTGGGGCATGAACGAACCCGAGGCCGCGCGCGAGTTCCTCGTCGCCGCCAAGCGCAATCCCACGACCCCCGAGCACGTCCTCCGCATGGAGGAATACATCGACCGCCAGTCCGGCGCCTTCTACGCCGCGTTCGATGTCAACCTCGGCCACTTCCTCACCTATCTCGACCGCGGCATGGAGGCCGAGAGCGGCGTCGCCATGAGCAAGTTCAAGGTCATCGTCGACGGATGGTACCGCCTGGAGCTCGCGCGCGGATGCGAGGAATTCCTTCAGGCGAACGGCCGTATCCCCAACACGATGGAGGAGCTCCTCGCCTCCGAGCATATCCCCAGGTTCACCGCCCCCTCTCTTGCGGCTCTCTTCGGTTCGCTGGAACGGCACGACACCCTCGGTTCGGACCTCGCCGACCAGGTCGATGCCATTCGCAGCGAGTCCATGCGCGACTTCGTGGGCCTGCCCCCGGAGCCGGAAGGAAGGTGGTACTACATCGCGTCGGCGCTCGTCGACGAGACCAACCGGACGGGACTCCCCGACACGAACCGTCTGGACGAGAAGCACCGCTACGTGGTCTCCCACAGCAAGGCCCTCGAGAACCTGGACAC
>JAJFLJ010000056.1 GCA_021772755.1 Candidatus Sumerlaeota bacterium | reverse complement strand
CGCTCTGCTTCGCGCTCTGGAGCGTCTCCACGATCGCCTGCGCGATCTTCACGTTGTCCGCCAGTATCACTCCGACGCCCTGGGTGCCTTCCAGGACCTTGATGATCACCGGGGCGCCGCCCACGCGCTCGATGGCGGCGATCACCTCGCGGCGGTCCCTCACGTACGCCGTCGGCGGAATGCCGACCTCGTGCTTGCTGAGGATCTGCATCGCCCTCAATTTGTCCCGCGAGCGCGAGATCGCCATCGATTCGTTGATGGTGAAGACGTTCATCTGCTCGAACTGGCGGACGACCGCCGTCCCGTAGGACGTGACCGACGCGCCGATGCGCGGGATGACGGCGTCGTACGTGGAAAGCTGCTTCGCGCGAAAGAACAGTCGCGGGGCTTCCCGCTCCAGATAGATGGAAAAGCGCAGCGTGTTCAGCACCTTCGCGTCGTGGCCGCGCGCGAGCGCCGCCTCCTTCAGCCGGCGCGAACTGTACGCCCGGGGATTGCGCGAGAGAATCGCGATCTTCATCGGCGGGCTCCGCCCTTCTTCCCGCTTCGCCTGCCGGCGTTCCAGCGCTTCGCCGCGTCCACCACGAAGTCGCCCTCCAGCGCCTTGCGCCCCACCAGCATCCGAAACATCATCTTCTCCCTGGAAACCAAAGTCACTTCGACCGTCTTTTCCACGCCACCCAGCCGGATCGCCGTCCGAACGAAGCAGCGTTGCCTGTAGATTCCCGTGCTCGAGCGCACCCGCGCCCACTTCACGACTTCCGCCCTCACCCGCTTGCGCCGCTCCGGGTCCTTGCGGCTCAGTACCACGTCGAACGTCACGCAGCCGTCCTCCGTCTCCTCCAGATTCTCGACATGCAGCGCGCTCGTCCGCGCCCCCGTGTCGATCTTGGCGCGAACGCCGTCGATCGCCCACTCCGGAAAGTCGACGTATTCCGTCCAGCCCAGGACGGTCTTCCCCGCCGGCGGTTCAGCCATCGGTCGCGGCGAGAATGCGCCGGATGACGGGCTCTTCGTACGCCGCCATGCGCTCGAAACCCAGGTCCGTCGGATGCACCCCGTCGACCGTTCCGTTCTCCCGGCCGTCCAGCATCCCGTCGTTGCGCAGATGGTGGATATTCGGGACGCCCGATTCCTTCAGACTGTCGTAGATTTCGCGATGTCTGACGTTGCGCGGGTGCGAGGCATCGAAAATGCAGTGATCGACGAGCAGAATCGGCGTCTCCGGGCGCAATTCCCGCAGGCGCCGCACGAACGGGTCCACGCGCTCGTCCACCATCTCGTCCGTCATGTTGGGCAGGCACTCCAGAACGTAGAGCGACGCGTTCAGTTCGCCGAGCAGATCCGCCATCTCCATCTCCATCTTGCCCGCTCCCGAGAACCCCAGGTTGATCACCTCGCGGTCGAGCCACCGCGCCAGGATTCCCGGATGGCTCATGCCCGCCCGGCTCGCGCAGCCCCCCTGCGTGATCGACGTGCCGTAGAAGACGATCGGCTTCTCGCCCGCGGGCCGCGCGAAACCCTTCTTCACCGTCGCGTCCTTCTCGAACCCGACCTCCACGATGTTCACGTCGTTGTAGAGCGGCAGAAAGAGCAGGTACTCCACCATGCCCTCGCGCGGCGCGGTGGCGATCTGGCGGCGTCTCAATTCCGACTTGTCGGGGTGCGGCCGGCCGATGCCTGCCAGCTCCCACGCACCGTCCGCCGATTTCGCGTACAGGTCCAGTCCGCTCATGCCCGAAGACGGCATGTGGTACATGGCGCCGCCGGCGTCCCACGTGGCATAGATGCTCTCCGAATCCGTCGCGAAGCGCACGCTGATACCGGCCGCGTGGGGACTCAGCCTCCACACGGCGTCCGTGACGAGACCTTCCGCGCGGGCGGGAAGCCGGTCGTAGGGCGATGCCGTCGCCGTCCATCCCTGGCTTTCCAGCGTCAGCTCCCGCGCGTCGATCCACCGCACATGGGCGAACTCGTCGGCGGGAGTCGCTGCGGCCGTTTCGACGGGCGAGGATTTCAGCGCACATCCCGTGGACAGGATTGCGGTCAGGCAGACCAGCAGGCAGGCGAAACGCGATGTCATGATACGACCCCCGTGAAGTTGGAGAACCCCATCTGCCCGCCCACCCGCCGGTTGGCAAGACGTTGTTCGGGCTGCGCCGGCCCCGAACCGGCTTGCCCTTGCCTTGATCCCCTTACCTTGACCCCGCTGCCCGCCGCGCCGGATTCGGTGCAGTCATGATGCGCGTCTCGGCCCGTTTCCTTGTGGCGGTCCTCCTCCTTCTGTTCATACCGCCGGCGGCACCGGCGCAGAACCTCGTGCGCGTCCGTTTCCAGGCTCCCGCGCAGCTCGAAGTCTTCTTCGAACGCGGGTTCGACGTCTGGTCGTCCGACGGATCCTCCGCGCTGCTGTATCTGGGGGACGGCGAACTGCGGTGGATCGAGAGCGCCGGAATTCCCTATGAACGCTGCGACGACATCCTCCGCCAGCAGACCGACAACGTCGCGAAGGGCGCAGGGGAGTGGCCCACCTATGCGGAGTACGTGCTCGCTCTGCAATCGCTCGCGGCGGCGCATCCCGGCCACGCCGCGCTCTTCTCCCTGGGCCAGTCCCACGGCGGGCGCGAACTCTGGATGCTGCGCATCAGCGACAACGCAGCCACCGACGAGAACGAGCCCGAGGCTCTGCTCCTTTCTCTCCAACACGGTCGGGAGTGGCTCTCCGGCACGACGCTCTACGGCATTGTCGAGCATCTGGTCGGGGGCTACGGAACCGACCCCGCCGTGACGGAACTCCTCGATGGCATGGAGGTCTATGTCCTTCTCGTCGCCAACCCCGACGGCTACATCCATACCCACACCACCGACCGGTTCTGGCGCAAGAACCGGCGCAA
>JAJFLJ010000055.1 GCA_021772755.1 Candidatus Sumerlaeota bacterium | reverse complement strand
CGTGTGCGTCGTTCCCATCGGTGTCGATACGGACGCCTTCGCTCCCGATCCCGGGGCCCGGATTCCATCGCGAATCGTGTTCACGGGGAATCTGAGCTACTTTCCGAACGTGGACGGTGCGGGGTTCTTCGCGAGAGAGGTATTCCCCTTGGTGCGCGAGAAGTGTCCGCAGTCCGAGTTCGTTCTGGCAGGAGCCAATCCATGCAGGCAGGTCATGGACCTGGCAAGGCTCCCCGGAGTCCGTGTCGAGGGGTTCGTGGAGAGCATGTCGGCATTCATCAACACGGCATCGGTTGCCGTCTGCCCCATGCGCAGCGGGTCCGGAATCCAGAACAAGATGCTGGAGGCGATGGCCTGCGGAGTGCCCGTTGTCGCCTCGCGATTCGCGGCGGAGGGACTCGCCGCGGAAGCCGGAGCGGACTTCGTGCTGGCGAACGGTGCCGAAGAAACAGCCGACCGCGTCTGCGGACTGCTCTCGGCACCGGAATCGGCCGCAGAGGTCGGGGCGGCAGGTCGCCGGTATGTCGAGCGGCATGCAAGCTGGGACCGGGCGGCCGCGCTTTGCGAAAGCGAGTTGTGCGAAGCCGTTGAGAAGGGTCGCGAAGCGTCTCTCGACGGCTGAGTCAGTCCGCCAGACCACCAGCGGATTCCAGCCCGCGCGGCGTCATGAAGAAAGTGTTCACCGTGGGTCCGATGGGTTTCGAGAACCGGTTGCCCGACCAGACGAACGGTCGATAGCCGATCGGCAAGAGATAGTCGGTGACCGGCCCGCCACCGGATTCGACCAGCAGGATCGGCTCGCATTTGCGCAGCGTTCTCTCCGCGCCCCTGAGAACCTCCAGCTCCAGTCCCTGGACGTCGATCTTGATCAGCGCCGGCTTGAGGTCGAGGTCGTCGATTCGCTCGACGGTACAAGTCTCTTCGCGGAGGACGAGATGCCGTTCGTCGTACCAGGCGAGCCGGTCGGGGAGCCACCCTGCGGCTTCGTCGCGATCGAAGGACGCCAGTCCATCGAACGACCACCCGCGATAGAAGGGGTGATAGAGCGTGAACTGTCCGCGTTCGCTTCCCGCGCCAAGGTTCAGCAGGCGAACGTCGGGCCGGTTTCCGTAGACGGAAGCGAGCTTCCGAAAGAGGACCGGATTCGGTTCGAGCGCGACGATGTCCGTTTCCGGTGCCAGCATGGACATGGCTTCGATCGCGAATCCCCGATTGGCTCCGACGTCGAGATAGAGAATACCGGGGCCCTGGGGGAGTTTCTGGATCGCCTCGAAATCGCTGTCGGCGGGTTTGCGCAGGATACGGCGGATCGCCCGCTCGACGGCATACCGGCCATCCTGAAGCCCCGGCAGGTGGACCTGCAGCCCGCGGACGTACTTGCGGAGAGTCTCGCTCACGGCAGGCCCCCTTCCGCTGTCATCGCCACCTCGTCCACCATGCTCTTCAGCACCGCCGACCAGTCGTAGCGCTCCCGCACCCGTGCATGTCCCGCTGCGGCGAGGGTGGCGCGTCGTTCGGCGTCGCCGAGGAGTTCGCGCACGGCGGTGGCGAATTCGCGGGGGTCGTCGCGGATCAGGAGATGTTCGCCGTCGCGAAGCTCCAGCCCTTCGGCCCCGACGGAGGTGGAGACGACCGGCAGTCCCATGGCGAGCGCTTCGAGAATCTTCAGCCGCGTACCGCCGCCGATGCGCAGAGGAACGACGAAGAGTTTCGCGCGGGCGAACTGGGTCCGCATGTCGTCGACGAACCCGGTGAACTCGATGCCGGTGTCCTTTCTTCCGGCCAGATCGTCGGCGGGCCTGCGTCCCGCGAAGATGCAGTGGACGTCGGGCGTTTCGGCGCGAACGAGGGGGGCGATGCTCTCGATATAGAACCGCGCCGCGTCGTCGTTGGGAATCCATTTCATGTCGCCGGTGAAGAGGAGCGTGTTGCCCTGGGGTTCTTCGCCGACGCGACCGGCATAGTAGGACGTGTCGACGCCGTTCTCGGCGACGAGCGTGCGGCAGCCGGGGGCAAGCGCCTCGTACTCGCGGGCTACCCGTTCGGAAACGGTCACGATGCGTCCGGCCTGGGGGCAGACGCGGCGCAGGTAGCGCTCGCAGAACGCGACCTGGAGCCTGCCGAATGCGCGCTCGACGGGGTTGCGCCGGTTGGCGGCCCAGCGCTTCAGCAGCGTCGTGTCGTTGTTCTGCGTGTCCACGAAGACGGGACGCGATCCGGCGTGGCCGAGGGCGCGCATCATGTGAAGCCAGTGGACGAAGACAACGTCGTGCGGGCCGCGTTCAAGGACGGTTCGGGCGATGGCCCTTCGCATCGGGGCGAGATCGTACTTCGCATAGTTGACCGGCAGGCGTGTGGCGAAACTGCGAAGGAGCGCCGCGCCGCTTGCGACGACGCCGGTGGGAAAGGGAACCGTCGTCACCGAGCGGCAGACCGACCGCAGCTCTTCGATGCCGGCGTCCGGATAGGCGGGAGGGACGAACAGCACGAGATCGATGTCGAAGCGTTCGGCGAGCAGGCGGGTCACGTTGAACGCGCGAATCGCGCCGCCGTCCATGGGAGGGCAGAAGGGCCGCGCGGCGAGCATGAGGCAGGTGGGTTTCAACGGCGGATCATCCGCTTTTCCGAGTTTGCGCGTCTACAGGGAGCGTTGCCGGAGAATCCGCCGGCAGACAGGCTCTTGCCGATGGTCGGTGACATGAAATACCTCTCGTGAGCGGGGGTCTTCGGGGTCCAGAATTGGTCGCTGATCGCCTCTTATCCCCGATCTCTCGATCACTCGAATAGAGGGGGCACCGAATCGGCCCGCGAAACTCGCGTCAACCGTGAAGATACGGGGGTTCTTGTGTTGACCTGGCCCCGGGTCGTTTCGGGGATGAACGGCATCGTCGGAGCCGGCGGCGAACCGCGCCGCGCGGCTGCCGCGAAAGATCGTTCGCCTGCGGAACGAGACTGGGGATACAGGTCCATGGAACCCAAGAAACCACCGTTTCTGATTGCCGAGATCGGCTGCAACCACAAGGGCGACATGTCGATCGCCCGGGAGATGATCGACGTCGCCGCGATGTTCTGCAAGGTGCCGGCGGTCAAGTTCCAGAAGCGGACCACGCGCGAGGTCCTGACGCCCGAGGAGTACGACCGTCCGCATCCGAATCCGCGGAATTCCTATGGAGCCACCTACGGCGAGCACCGCGAGTTCCTCGAGTTCACCATCGACCAGCACCTGGAACTCAGGGACTACTGCCAGTCGAAGGGAATCGTCTACAGCACTTCGGTCTGGGACATGACGTCAACGAAGGAGATCGTGGCGCTGTCCCCGCAGTTCCTGAAGATTCCCTCCGCGTGCAACACGCACTTCGACATGGCGGCCTACATCTGCGACAATTTCGCAGGCGAAATCCAGGTTTCGCTGGGAATGACCACTGCCGCGGAGATCGACGGGATCGTGTCCTTCTACGCGGAGCGGGGACGCGCGAAGGACCTCGTGATCTATCATTGTACGTCGGCGTACCCCGTACCATTCCGGGACACCCATCTTCTGGAGGTGTCGCGGCTGGTGGAGAAGTACGGAAAGACCGTGAAGACGATCGGGTTTTCCGGCCATCATCTGGGGATCGCGATCGACATCGCCGCGCTGACTCTGGGCGCCACCTGTATCGAGCGGCACTTCACGCTCGACCGAACGTGGAAGGGCACGGATCACGCCGCTTCGCTCGAACCGGATGGCATGCGCAAGCTCTGGCGGGATCTGAAGGCCACGCACGAGTGCCTGACCGCCAAGGGCAGGGACATCCTTCCGATCGAGGAAGAGGCGAGGAAGAAGCTCAAGTGGGACAGAAACGCTTGAAGACGGTCGCGTTGGTTCCCGCCCGGGGGGGGAGCAAGGGCATCCCGCGAAAGAACATCCGCGCGATCGCGGGACAGCCGCTGATCCACTGGACGTGCCGCGCCGCTTCGGAATGCGCTGGCGTGGACGAGGTCTTCGTATCGACGGAGGACCCGGAGATCGCGCGGGTCGTCCGCAGCTTCGGTCTGCCGAAGGTTGGTGTCGTGGATCGGGATTCGGAGACGGCAACGGACGAGGCATCGACGGAGTCCGTGATGCTCGATTTCGCCGACCGGGTGGGGTTCGATCGACTTGTTCTCCTTCAGGCGACATCTCCGCTGTTGCGTCCGTCGGATATCGGGGCCGCCCTCGGTCTTGTGGACTCGGGAGACTGGGACAGCGTTCTGTCCGTCGTTCGTCAGAAGCGTTTCATCTGGGATCGGGATGGCAAGGGAGGCGTGCGTCCCGTCAATTACCGACCGGAGTCCAGGCCGCGCCGGCAGGACTTCGAAGGCTTCTTGGTGGAGAACGGCGCGCTCTATGTGACGAGCCGCGCAGGCCTGCTCGACACCGGCTGCCGCCTGAACGGGCGGATCGGGTGCATCGAGATGGACGAGGAGACGTTCGTCGAACTCGACGAGCCTTCCGACTGGGAGATCGTCGAGCAGCGACTTCTCAGGCGCCTTCCTTCCTGATCGTTTCCAGTATGAGATTCGCGATACGATTCGCCGCTTCTCCGTCCGGAGGAGCGACCAGCGACTCCGCCCAGTTCCTCTGCAGGCGCCAGACCCGGTTGCGAAAGTCCTCGTCGTCCAGCAGAAGCGGCAGCATGCGCCCGAGCTCCGTCGGCGACTTCGCGATGGAATCTCCGAGCGGCCCGGTCGGATCGAGCAGATAGAATGGTGTGCCGATCCAGTCCGCGACCGCTATGGGAACGCCGCGATAGACCGCTTCGATTCCCACGGTCGAGTAGACGGTGAGAACCGCGCGGGCGTGCCGCAGGAGGTCCGAGACGGGAGTCTGCGCCGGTGGCACGACGAGGCGGTCGGACGGGAGGATCGCCTCGATGTCGGAGGGCCGGAACACGCTGCGCGGGTGAAGTTTGAAGACCAGTCTCGTATCGCCCCTGACGCAGACGACTTCGACGATCTGTCGGAAGAACGCGAGCAGTCGGTCGGGGGAGAGTCCCTCCAGGTCCTGTTCCACGAACAGCAGTTCGGGAACTTCCCCGTCGGCGAATCCGGAGGTGCAGGTCGTCGCCAATCGGTCTCTCAGATAGTCGTATCCCGGCGTTCCCGTGACGACCGGTCGTCGTGCGGCGCCGCACCGCGATTCGACCCGTCGCGCCAGGTCCTCGCCAGCCGCAGCGATCGCCGTGGCCCCCCGTCCTCCGTAGATGCCGCTCGCATTGCCGAGGTTCATCAGCCTTCGGCGGATGGAGAGATGCAGCCGGTCCCTGAGTCTCGTGTCCTTGCCGTGTCGCGAGTCCACGCGAACGCCGTCCTGGACCAGGATGACGGGTCTGCCGGTTGTCAGAAAGCCGTCCATTGCCGCACCGGAGACGAGGGCCTGGTCGTTTCCCACGACGAGGCCCGCCAGAGGAAGCTTCGCCCCGGCCTTCATCAGGGAGCGGCGCATCGAGGGATAGGTGAACGCCAGTCTGGACAGATGGACGTCCAGCGATCCAATGTCGGGCAAGGGAACCGACTCCATTTCGGAGTCACGAAGACTCTCTCCCGCGGCAACGCCGTCTCTCGTGGCGTTCGTCGTGACGGCCATCGGGAGGACGCCGCGCGTGCGCAGGCAGTGCGCCACCGGCTGGAAGAGCCGGAGCATATTGACGTTCTCGATCAAGAATCCGATCTTCGGTACGTTCATCCGCTACCCGCCGTTCGAAGCTGCGGCTAGTTCGCCGCGGGTTTTCCTCGCATCGCCACGCGTACGAGCCAGAGGATGGTCATGGTGGACAGGGTGGCAAATCCGACGGCCGTGGCGATGGAGAAGGCCGGGAGTCCCATGCCCCGCGAATACAGCGCCTGCATGACGATGAACTGGAGGACGAGCGCGGCGACTTCGAACACGATCAGGATCCGAATCCTGCCTACGACGGAGAAGTAGACGGTGGCGAAGGAAAAAGTGGCCAGCGCACCCGCCAGGACGGCGTAGCGGGCGGCGCCCGCGCCATCCTGGAATTCCGGAAGGATCAGTCGGATGGCGGGACCGACGAGAACGAACGCGAGGGGCGTGGCGACCAGCAGCACGCCGATCAGATACGGGACGGGTTTCAGCAGATGCCTCGCGACTTCGCCCGGATCGCCGGTCCTGCCGAAGACCTCCCCCGCGCGCGGGTACAGCACCCGCGAGAGCGACTGGGGCAGGACCAGCGCCGTTCCGACGATGATCGTCGAGAGACTGTAGAGCCCCAGCGCCTCCGCACCCATCAGACTCCGGACGAAGGTGCGGTCGATCACGAAAAGGAACTGGTGGAGAAACGCCTGGGCCATGATCGGCAGACCGACGAGAATGGTGCCCTTCATGTCCCGGAAACGGCGCGAAGAGCGAAACGCCGACTTCACCAGCAACGCAAGCGCCGCGATCTCGATCGCGGAAACGAACAGCAGACGGCCGAGCCCGCCGACGAGTCCGCCGTACGCCATCGGGATAGTCGCCAACGCGCCGACGGCGACGATCATGCTCGCGAAACTGATCGCCTTGAACTTCTTTCGGTTCGACGCGTCGATATTCCAGAACTGCTGGAACAGGGCGGCGACCAGCATGCAGATGCCGCCGGCGAAGACCAGCAGTCCCGTCGGGTCGGTCCAAAGCGGGGATGCGAGGGAACCGATTCCGAGCAGAAGCATCCAGAACGCGGAGAACATCCAGACGAAGCGCACGACGTCCGCGCGGACGCCCTCGGCGCGTTCCGTTTCGCCCATGCCGTTGAGCACGGGGACGCGCTGGCCCATGCCGAAGACCACGCCGAGTGTGGAAAGCGACAAGTACTGCATGATCAGCCGGCTGGTGCCGACGTGACCGACGATCTCGGGCCCCAGGATGCGCGTCACGGCGACGCTCGCGAAGAGCATCAGGAAGGACTTCAGCCCGTTCGACGCTCCGACGTGAAGAACCGACCGGAGCAGCGACTGGCCCGTGAGTCTCGCTCTGATTCTTCCGGGTAGACTTCTCAAGGGACCGCTCTCATCGACCGCTCCCGAGTCAGCTGGAAACCCGGCCATCGGCATTCGGCGCGGCAAGTCGGCGGACGTGTTCGTCCTGCAGAAAGAAGTAGTTCACGGCGCGGGTGCCTCTCTTCTTCGGCACAAGAGCCGGACCTTCCTGCTGCAGGATGGCGTAGCCCAGCGGCGACAGCATCTCCTCCAGCTTCGAGGCATCGGAACCCGGCTCGTCGAAGGAGGAGGATACTTCGATCATCAGGGCGGGCCTGTCCGCGTCCAGCAAGGGGATCGCCCCCATGATCGCCGCGAGTTCGTGGCCCTCGACGTCGATCTTGAGAAAGGAGAGAGGCTTCTCGCGGTCCTTGAAGACGTCGCCGAGAGAAACGCACCGGACGGGGACCTTGCGGTCGCCGTCCGTTCCATTGCGAGCGATGCTCGCCTCGTAAAGATTCTCGCCCCCGGAATCGTAGTGGGGGACGCTCATGACCGCCTCGCCTTTTTCGGAGGAGACGGCCGCCTGGACGACCGAGACCTGCCGGAGCGAGAGCGAGCGAATCCCGGCCCGCAGAAGATCGCATGTTTCGGGAACGGGCTCGAAACTGGTAACGTGGCCATCTTCTCCGACCAGCTCCGCCAGCAGTCGCGTATAGACTCCGAAGTTGGCCCCGACGTCCGCGACGCGGTCGCCGCGGGCGACAAGCAGGCGAATGAACCGCATCTCCGGTTCTTGGAGGGCATCGGATCGCCGGAGAAGGCGGGCGTAGTGCCATCTTCGGACGCGCTGGAGCAGGCCGGGGGGAAGAACCCGAAAGGCGATCCATTTCAACGAACTACGAAGCATGATTCGAGAACCCGGAAAATGCCGCCTTGCGACCGTAGCCGCCGGCGGGGAGGAATCGGGGAACGTTTCGCCTGGCCAATGGAGGTCTTCCCGGTACCGAAGTGAGGATTGCGGTCATCTACTACCAGGATTTTCGGACACCGCATGCCGGCGGAGTGCTGAACTACGTCCGGGCCGTCGTTCGCAACGCCCGCCCCGGGGACGAGTTCGTCTACTGGGGGCGCGAGATGCCGGGCGCAATCGCTACCTCGCCGTACGGCAACACCCGCCTCCGGCGCGTTTGCCTGGCGGGACCGCGAGGAGTCGTGCCCGAGGGTTTGCGCTTCGCCTGGAACGTCTGGCGGCACCGGAGCGAGATCGAGCGGGATGCCGATCTCGTCATGGTGCATACGAACGAGTCGGCTCTTCCCTGGGCTCTGCCGGGGCGGGGCTGCCAGCCGCTCGTCTGGGTCCAGCACATGAACCGGCAGCACGAGGAAAGCTGGCTTCCCTTCTACAAGGTGCATCCCTACCGTTTGATCGATGCCGTCGCCGCGATGGCATGCGATCTGATCGTCCACGTCAGCAGCGAGAACATGCGCTTCTTCGGAAACCGCCACCGGCGGGCGGCGGGAAAGGGCGAGCTACACGGCACGTTCGCAGACGATTCGATCATTCCTTCCGAGAGTCGAGAGGCGATCCGCGCCCGACTGAACGTGTCGGAGCGCCAGGTTCTCGGCTATGTGGGGCGGTTCGACTATCCGAAGCAGATCGATCGCATGATCGAGGCGTTCGAATCGGCTTCGCGTCTTCTCCCGGCCGGGCTGTTCGTCATGGCGGGAGAAGGGCCCATGCTGGACGATGCGCGGAAGCGTGCGGCGTCCCTTGGCATCGGGGACCGGGTTCGGTTTCCCGGGGTCCTGTCCCGGGAGGACGTCGGTGAACTGCTCTCGGCATCCGACGCCACGATTCTGCTTTCGTCCCACGAGGGAATGCCGCTCGGGGTTCTCGAGAGTCTCGCGTGCGGAACCCCTGTGATCGTGTCCGACGTCGCCGGGATCGGAGAGGTTCTTCGCGACGGAGTTTCAGGCTCTCAGGTGTCCGCTGGGGATAGTGTCGCGGACATCGGACGCTCCATTGCGCGTGTGATCGAGAGCGGAGAGTCCATGCGGGCGGCGGCTCTTGAGGACGGGCGACGGCATCTCGCAAGTGTTCGCGTTCCGCTGCTGCTGGACCGGCTCGAGGAACTCGTCAGTCGCCGGTGATGCCGTCCGGAGAGCTCGCCGGGCCATCCGGACCTCTTTTCTCCGCATTGACGAGGCATATCGCAGCCGCAGCCGTTCCGTAGACAACGCCGATGACCGCGTTGTAGACGACGGGATGAAACACCAGGTGGGTGAAGTGGCCGACGAGGGCGAGAAGCCCGAACGGTGCCAGGCCGCGGACTGCCGATCCCTGCTCCGCGCGGAGAAACGCACGGTAGGACGAGATGGCGAGAACCCCGCAGAGCGCGAGAAACGCGGTTCCCCCGATCAGCCCCGTCTCCACGAACATGACGACCGGAGTGCAGTGGATCGTGTTCTGTAGGACGTCGAACCCCAATTGACTGCCGACCACGCGGAGATCCGTGTTGCCGATTCCGATTCCGACCAAGAAATCCTGCTGTAGCAGGTTCTTCGCGGCGATGAGTTGTACGATGCGACTCTCGGCGGACGGATCGTCGAGGGTGAGCGCGGCGGAGAAGTGATCGAGGACATATCCCGGCAGGTAGAGGAGCACTCCCAGAGCCGCGACAGCGAGAAGCAGTTTCGCTCCCAGCTTGTTGCGGGCGAAAAGGACTCCATAGCACCCGAACATCGCGGCCATTGCGAGGAGCCCCGAGCGCGTATAGCTGAGATAGATGGCCCAGACGGAGATCGTGATCGCGCCGATCAAGGCGATGCGGGGGAGGTGCCTATTGCTTCCCCGCAGGAGACATAGGGACGCGGCGATTCCGAGGATCGGAAACGTCAGGAAGACCGCCGTATTGCCGGAGGTCCCCGTATTCCTTGTCATGAGCTGGTCCCCGATGTAGGTTACCCGCGCGTAGAGACTTCCTCCGACGGGAATCCCGTGGGATTGAAGAAGAAAGATCATCGCAGCCAGAAGACACGAAGACCACAGACACCAGAGCGCGCGCCGAATCTGGCGCTCGTCGCGCAGCAGAGTCGAAGCGAGATAGAACAACAGGGCGTAACTGACGAGCGACGCGAGGTGTCCGACGGCCTCGCGCGGATACTGGGCTTTGGCGAGCGACAGTGCGCAGGCCAGAAAGAAGATCGCCAGGGGGATGTCGATGGCCGTGCGACGGACACCTGGAAGGCCGCCGGCGACGAGGTGCGCGAGGCAGACAAGGCCGAGATACGCGCCGAGGAGCTTGGACACCGTCAGATCGATGCCCGGAATGACCTGGAAGTTCTCCAGCGGTATCAGGAACGCCAGCAGGTAAACGCCGAGGACGGGGCGGAAGGCGACGAGCAGCCCGGCGCAGACAATGGCAACGCCCGCCGCCGCAGCGAACAGTCGCGCCGGTTCCAGCCCCGCCGCCGCGAGCATCGCGAACAGGGCGGCCGAACCCAGGGCGGCGGAGGCGATCGCATATCCCGCCGCGCTCTGCGGGCGGGGAGATGCGTCACTGGGCGGCGACAGAGTCTTCAACGCGTTCCCTGTAGGGCTCCAGGGTCATGGAAGGATCGCCCAGCAGGACCATGACGGCGCGGGATTCGGGGTTCCGGTTGGTCTTGAGCATGTCGAGGTAGACGTCGCCGAGACGGCGGTCGTCGTCCGCGTAGACGCCCTCGAGGAACGCGTCCATGAAGTTCATCACCTCGTGTGCGCTTGCGCGGTAGCTGGCGGCCGTGACGGCGAGCGCCCCGCGGTCTCTGGCGTGGAGCAGTTTGCGGCCGATGGAGTCGATGTCGCGGTCGAAGTCGAAGACGCCGGTGAAGCATGTGGCGGCGAAACAGAGGGGGTAGCCGCCCGCGTTGGATATCTCGTCCACCGCTTCGAGATCGAAGAGAAACCTTTTCGGCTCGCGTCCGATCGGGCCCTGCCCCCAGCGCTGGGTTGCCCCGTGGCCGATGAACAGGAGGGTTCCGGCGCCCTGGTCGACGGCCTCGATGGCGTTCTTCGCGTAGATTTCCGTGTCTTCGATGCTCGCGTCGGCGTAGATGCGGCTGAAGCGCGCGTCGGGATCGCGTTCGGCGATCGCCTCCGCCGCCCGGTCCATCCTCGACACGAAGTTCGATTCCACGCTCGAGAGAAGAACGTGGCGGTTGATGGAGGGATGGCTGGTGGCGGTCTCGTATTCGATGATCTTGTCGATCGTCGCGGCCGCCTCTTCGGGGTTCCGGGCGGGAATGCGTCCTATGGGAATCGAAGGCTCGTATGCGTTCTCGTCGAAGGAGCCGTAGGAGTTGTCCCAGGGAAAGGGGGGGTGGGAGCTCGACCGGTAGTAGGGCGTCGGAACGTAGTCGACGTTTCCTTCGGCCCGAAAGTCGATCAGCCCGGGGTCCTTGCACGCGCTTCCCAGCAGCAGTCCGTACTTCAGCGCGGAATCCGGCCGTTCGTGCAGCGAGGCGAGGTATGCGCGAATGGCATCGGGGCTCTTGTGACCGTGCCCGAACCAGTCGTACAGCGCATGGACATCGATGACGGTCGTCGGAATTCCCGTGGCGTTTCGGTGTGCCGCAAGCCGTTCCGCCTCCGCCATGATATCGGGATGCGTCAGAATGACGAGACCGCTGTCGGCGGCCTTCGCGACCGGGTCGCCCGCATCCACCGCGTGAACGGAGACGGGCCGGTGCACGGCGTCGGCACCGGCGATCAGCAAGTGGGTAGACTCGTTGAGCGTAGCGGTCAGCTCCGCCGAGTAGCCGCCCGCTCCCGACGAGACAATGGTGACGGGAAGGGCCTCGCCGTTTCCCGCATCGTAGGCGACGATCTCCTGCGATGCGAAACCGTCGATGCGAATCCGGCGAATGCCCGGTTCGGTACGGTGTCCGACAGGCGGCGCGAAGAGCTCCACGCGGTCGTTCGGTGCGGAGTCGCCGACGGCGGGATAGTCCAGGCGAATCCAGTCCAGAAGCACGATGTCGAGCTGCTGACGTCCCGCAGAGCCGTCCGCCGCGTCGTCTTCGGGAATGTGTATCCGGATCCGCAGCGTTCCGTCTTCGAGGAGAGCGGTTGGAACCACCGCCGAGTCGAACGCTTCGCGAATGCCGTCGAACCGAACGTCGGAAATCCTGGTGCCCGCGACATCGAGGGCGACGTGATGGTCGGGCGCCCGCGTCATGCTGCTGCGTCCGTAGTAGCTCGTCGAAAGAACGGCGCTGGGCGCTCGCTCGTCGAACAGCGGCAGGGCGAACTCGCGGTCGAGGTCCGTGCCGTTCATGTCGAGAACCGCGGCGTAGTAGAGGTCGGGCGGATTTCCCTCGTAGCGGAAGAGGCTTCCGCCGTAGTCGGGCTCGAAATGAAAGCGCGCCCACAGGTCGCCGGGCTGGAGACTCTTCCGGTCCGGTTCGTCCGACGGCCCCGGCTTCCAGCGCACCGGCGCAGCGGATTCGCTGACGAGAAAGTACGACCTGGTGCGGCTGTAGAGGTCTTTCGTCGTGTACTCGCCTTCGAGCCATGTTCCGTGGAACTCGACGAAGTCGTCGGTGTCGAACGATGGTGTTTCGCCGGTTTCGACGCGGATCGGAACCGCTTCGCCCCGGAAGTAGAGATTCAGGCGCCCGGCGTCCACCGTCCGGAGGTCGATGCCCTCGCGGAGGAGGTCGCTCCCGGCGATTCGGTAGATTCCGGACTCGCCGGTCGTCGCTCTCAGCAGCACCTTGCGCTGTACCTCCGGCCCGGCATCGAGCACGGAGGGCGTCGTGTCGTCCGCGGCAAGCGCGAACGAACCCGCCAGGAGCGACGCGAAGAGTGCCGCGACCGGAGAGTTGGCCATCATGCGTCCTTCCTCTTCGAATCGTCGAAGATCGTTCCCAGTCGGCCGGCACCGAAGATCAGAAGCAGAATCAGCGACGCGGAAACGGCGGCGCTGGTGCCTGCGGAGAGCGCCTTGACGGCTCTGCCGCGGGGAAGAGGGTCCGTTGGGGGTTCGGCGCGCACCAGTATCTTCAGGTCGGGCTGCGACTCGGCTTCCGCAAGCCGGGCGCCAAGCAGCTTCTCGCTCAATGCGGTGAACGTGTCGCCGCGCTGTTCCAGTTCGGTGTCGATTCTCGTGATCGTCCACTCGGACAGCTTGGCGATCGTCTCGACTGTCCGCTCGTGGGCGGCGGCGATAATGGCCTCCTCAACGGCGAATGTCGCTTCGAGCTTGGCGAGTTCCGCCTTCGCGTCCTCGAGCTCGGCGAGCACTTCGCCGCTTTCGCGCTCGAGCGCCTCGATGCGCAGTTCCAGGGCGGTGTTCTTCCGGCCGGCGTAGGCGAATTCCGCGCGGGCTTCCGAGAGCGACTGGCGCACTTCCGCATGGGCCGGGTTGACCTCCTCTCCCGCAACGGAAAGCAGAAGCTCGCTCCTGCCCTCCGCCGAGAGTACGCCGGCGGCGACATCCGTCAGGCCGCGGTTGAGCGCGATCGTCTGCGGAATCGATTCGATGTCCCGTTCGAGTTCCGCAGCCTTCGCCTCCATCGCCTCGGATTCGACCACCGCTTCCTCGAGTATGGCTCTCTGGTCGGCCACGAGTTCGCCGAGCGACAGCAGCCTCGTTTCGAGAATCTGAATCCGCAGTTCCCTGCCGAGAGCGGCGAGTGCGTCGGCCTTGCGAATCCGAAAGTCGCCCAGATCGCGCTCCCTTGCCGCGACCGCGGACTCCAGCCGCGCTCCGACGGTGTCGAGGTCCTCCGTTCCCGACAGGAGCGAGCCTTCGTAGTCTTCCAGGGTGTCCGTGAAACGGGTCTCGAAGAAGTCACGCAGTCCTTCGACGCTCGACGAGGTATACTCTTTCGAGGCCTCGACCGCGATCTCCGCCCAGACGTTCGCGATACGGGCGGCCTCCTCTCCCGAATCCGTCGTCGCGCGCATGATCAGAACGGGGGAGTGGATGATGTCGATGTTCGTCTTCTTGATGATCTGCGCCGCGACCTGCGTCGATTCGCGGATCGACTTCAACGGGACGGGATTGCCGTCGTCGTCCGTCCAGTCAGCCTCCTTGCGCAGCTTTCGCAGAACCGAGTCGGTTCCCAGAATGATTTGGTAGTCCTGGACCGTCAGGCCCTTCGGGATCAAGGCGGTCGTTACGTCGGCGGCTTCCTGCTCGAAGGGCTGCGAGAGAACGAGAATCGCTTCGCCCTGATACGTGGGTGGCGACCGCGAGAGCAGAAAAAACGAGACGGCCGTCGTCGCGACGAACACGGCGGCGATGATCCAGATGCGTCTGACGAGGTATGTCAGCGCGTGGTACGCGGCTTCCGTCGTGACGAGCAGATCGGACTTCTGGGGTTGCTGGGCCATTTCAGTTCGGCGCGCCTGGAGAAATTTCGGGCACCTCGTATCCTTTGTCGATGTAGTACTGCGGGAGCTTCGCCGTGCTGGAGAGAATCGGCGTGATCTTGTCCGTCGTGCCGCTGAAGGTGACCTCTTCCACGTAGTAGTGGTAGGTCTGGCCGAGGCGGAGCCCCATGTCGTGGAAGGCGTAGACCTGGGGAATCGACGTGGTGTCGTGTCCCGGAACGATGGAGTCGTTGGCGCGTTCCCAGGGTCCCTCTTCCGAGAGACTGCGGTAGACGTTGAAGCCGTAGACGTTCTCCTGGGACTGAAGTCGCCAGGAGATTCTCAGCATTCCCGAGGTGTCGCCTTCGGGGGCCAGTTCGACGCTTGCGGCCTTCTCCAGGTCCGCTTCGGACCTCGCGCAGGAGGACGCCCCCAGCGCCGCGCAGAACGCGAGCAGCAGAAAAACGGTCTGAGTGGTGGTCTTTTTCACGTTTTCCCTTTCGATTCGGAACACTGCCATCCGGTCGGAAGGGTGCTGGAGGCCTCTGCGGCACGCAAGCACAGACCGGCGGCCTCTCGGGCGCCGGGAGAATGGACTTGCGGCTCGGCGTGGAGGGTCGAATGGGCCGGCCGGCGGTCTCACCGCTTGCGCAGCGGCTTGTCCGCCAGCAGCGCCAGGGCCAGGGCGTAGATTCTGACGTTCCGGACGATCGCGTCGATCCCGACGCGTTCGTCCGGTTCGTGGATCAGCGAGGGTTCGTCGGGATCGAGGATCGGGCCGAAGGCGACGCAGTTCGGAATCGCCTTGGCGTACGTCGTTCCGCCGACGGCGCGGAGCTTCCCCGGCCGGCCGGTCACCGTTTCGAAGGCGGTTCGCAGCGCGTCGATGAAGGGCTTCGTCTCCGGCGCGTCCGCATCCATGTGGATCGGGTCCATCGTCTCGCCTTTCGCCTCGATCGTCAGGTCCAGTCCCATCTCCCCCTCGAAGGGCTCGAGGGCCGCGCGGATGCGGTCGAGCGTCTGGTGGGCCGTCGCGCCCATCGTCGGTCGGACGTTCAGCAGCACGCGCCCGCCGGTCGGCCGGATGTCGGCGATCGTCAGGCAGACGGTGGTCTTGCCGACGAAGGGATGCTCCAGCGCGATTCCGAGCGGTCCGCCCCACGCGTCCGAACCCGCCGCGTACGCCAGCAGCGCGAAGTTCCGCACCGGCTGCGGAATCGTCTCGATGTCGCGGATGAAATCCAGGGCGTCGAGAATCGCGTTGTGTCCCTTCTGCGGAGAGGATGCGTGGCCCGAGCGGCCGATGAAGGAGACCACCGCCTCGAAGCGGTCCTCGGCGATTTCGCGCTCGCGGCCGGGGATCATCGTCGCGTTCGCCTCGTCGTGCTCCACCACATACTCCGTCGTGGCGCGCACGAGTTCCCTCAGCACTTCGGAGCGGCGTTCCTTCGGGAAACGGACGGTGAACTCGCACGAGGCGGGGATCACGTTCTCGCGCTCGCCGCCCAGAAGCGAAACGAACTCCAGCCCCGTCTCCGCGTGGACGGGCGTGCGGGGCCATTCGGCCCCGATCACCGCGTTCAGCATTCCCTTCTCGCCGCTGATGATGGGAAAGTCCGCGTCGGGCGTGAAGGCGTAGTCGGGCTTCTCCGCCACGCGGCGATACGTCGCCATGTCGCTCCAGTCGCCGGTTTCCTCCATCGTTCCGATGACGAGCTTCACCGTACAGGGCAGCGCGATTCCCGCCTCGCGGACCGCGTTCATGGCGTGCAGCGCCTGCACCACCGGCCCCTTGTCGTCCTGCGCGCCGCGGCCCCAGACATGATCGCCGTTCACCGCGCCGTCGAAGGGCGGATGCGTCCATTGCGCCGATCCCGGCGTCACGACGTCGATGTGGCCCGCGATGGCGACGATGGGCGCGCCGGGGTCCTCGTGGCGCCAGACGATCTCGGCGACGACGCCCTCGATGATGCGAAAGTCGAAACCCATCGTGCGGGCCCGTTCCGCGAGCCAGGCGAAACACGCCGGAATCTCGCGGTCGCAGACCCGCTGTTCCTCCGGAGTGCCGCCGCTCACCGTGCGAAACCGGATGATGCGCGACGTGTCCGCGACGATCGTCCTGCGGGAACGCTCCACGATTTCCGTCAGCCGTTCGAGCACCGCCCGTTCGTTTCCGCTCATCGGTCGCATCCTTCGTAGAGTGCCGTGCCCACACGCACTTCCGTCGCACCCTCTTCGATGGCGACCTCGAAGTCGTTCGTCATTCCCATGCTGAGGCGGGGGAGCGCGATTCCCGTGGCCGCCGACACCTCGTCGCGCAGTTTCCGCAGCGCGCGAAAGACCGGCCGCGCCTGCTCCGCATTCGTTCCGTAGGGAGCCATCGTCATCAGGCCGGCGAGCTCCACGCTGCCGAGCGCGGCGACTCCGCGAACCAGGGCTTCCGTGTCCTGCGGCGCGCAACCGGACTTTTGGCTTTCGCCCGCGACGTTCACCTGCACGAAGACGCTCACGGCGAGTCCGCGCTTCCCGTACTCCTCTTCGAGCGCCGCCGCGACCTTCATGCGCTCCACGGAGTGCACCTCGGCGAGAAGGCCCGGCAGATACTTCGCCTTGTTCGTCTGGAGCGGGCCGATCAGGTGCCAGCGGATGTCGCCGGGCATTTCCGGAATCTTGGCGCAGGCTTCCTGAACGCGGTTCTCGCCGAAATCGCGAACGCCGGCGTCGTACAGCGCCCGCGTCTCCTCCGCAGGGCGGTATTTCGACACCGCGATCAGACGCACCTCCGCGGGATCGCGTCCCGCGCGCGCGCACGCGCCGTCGAACCGCGCGCGGACGGCTTCCAGGTTCTCCTCGATTCGTGCGGCGATCGTCATGGCGAAGCCGTCCACCTCCGGCGCGGCGTGAACGATCCATGCCGCAAATCGCCCGCCACGGGCCAGCACTTTCCTTCCGCAATCGCTTCGCCGGAACGGGGAACGCCCGGGAGCCGCTGCGACGGGCTCCCGGGCGCAGGGGTCAGTCGATGACGGGATCGACGGTGGCGAGGTGCTCGGGGTCCTCGCGGTGAAGGATGTCCTCTTCCTGCCGGTGCCAGACGCGATAGAGCGCGGGGAGCACCAGCAGGGTGAGGAACGTGGCGGATACCAGGCCGCCGATGACGACGGTGGCCAGGGGGCGCTGGACTTCCGCACCGGCGGAGGTGGAAAGCGCCATCGGCACGAAGCCGAGGCTGGCCACCAGCGCCGTCATCAGCACCGGCCGCAGACGCGTCATGGCGCCCTTGCGGATGGCCTCATCCAGCATCATGCCTTCGGAGCGCAGGTGGTTGATGTAGCTGACCATCACGAGCCCGTTGAGCACCGCGACGCCGGAGAGCGCGATGAAGCCCACGGCGGCGGAGATGCTGAAGTCGATCCCGCGAAGATACAGCGCGACGACTCCTCCCGTCAGCCCGAGCGGCACGCCCGTGAAGACGAGCAGCGCGTACCGCACGGAGTTGAACGTGCTGAAGAGCAACAGGAAGATCAGGAGGAAGCAGACGGGAACGACGATGGAGAGGCGCTTGCGCGCGCTTTCCAGGTTCTCGAAGGTTCCGCCGAACTCCAGCCAGCTTCCCGCCGGCAGCGACACGTCGTCGCGAATGCGCGTGCGGGCCTCGTCTACGAAGCCGCCGAGGTCGCGCCCCCGGACGTTGGCCTGGACCACGACGCGGCGCTTTCCATTCTCGCGGCTGATCTGGTTCATGCCTTCCCCGGTGCGAATCGTGGCGATCGAACCGAGCGGCACGTAGGGCGCGGCCCCGCCTGCGATGCCTGCGGAATCCGTGTCCGGCAGGGGAATGGGCAGGGCTTCGATGGCGACGATGTCGCTGCGAAGCTCGTCGGGCAGGCGAACGACGAGGTCGAAGCGGCGGTCGCCCTGGAACACCAGGCCCGCCTCGCGTCCTCCGATGGCGATGGAGACCACGTCCTGCACGTCCTTCATGGTCAGGCCGTAGCGCGACACCGCGTCGCGATCGAGTTCGATCGTCATGACGGGAAGGCCCTCGGTCTGCTCCACCTTGACGTCGGCGCTGCCTTCGATTCCGCGCAGGACACCCGCGATTCTCTCTGCTGCCGGCATCATCGTGCCGAAGTCGTCGCCATAGACCTTGATGGCGAGATCGCTGCGCACCCCGGCGATGAGCTCGTTGAAGCGCATCTGGATCGGCTGCAGGAACTCGTAGTTGTTGCCCGGCAGTTCCATCACGGCGGCTTCGATCCTCCTGCGAACGTCCTCGACGGACTCGCCGGGATCGGGCCATTCGCCTTCCGGCTTCAGGATGACGAAGGTGTCGGAGACGTTGGGCGGCATGGGATCGGAAGCGACTTCCGCCGTGCCCGTCTTGGAGTAGACGAAGGCGACTTCCGGAATGTCGTGAATCGCGAGTTCGACCTGGCGCTGCATGTCGCGGGACTGTGTCAGGCTGGTGCTCGGGATGCGCATCGCGTGCATCGCGATATCGCCTTCGTTCAGGACGGGGATGAACTCCTGCCCCATTGTGGCGAAGAGCGCCACTGCGCCGGCGAACGCGGCCGCGGCTCCGCCGATGACGATCCATCGCAGCTTCAGCGCCAGCTCGAGCGCGGGCTCGTAGATGGACTTCGCGAGGCGGACGACGATGCCGTCCTTCTCCGAAACCCTGCCCGTGACGAACACGGCGACCGCCGCCGGAACGAAGGTGATGGAGAGAACGAACGCCGATGCCAGCGCGAGGATCACCGTCCACGCCATCGGGTGGAACATCTTTCCCTCCACGCCCGAGAGCGAGAGGATGGGAAGATACACGGCGACGATGATCGCCTGGCCGAAGACCGTGGGCTGGATCATCTGTTTCGTGGCGAAGAGCACCTCGCGGAGGCGCTCACGCAGCGTCAGGTCGCGCTGCAGCGCGTGCCGCCTCTCGGCGAGGGACCGCAGACAGTTCTCCACGATGATCACCGAGCCGTCGACGATGATGCCAAAGTCGATCGCGCCCAGGCTCATCAGGTTCCCGCTGATCCCCCCCTTCACCATGCCGACCGACGCCATCAGCATCGAAAGCGGAATCGCCATCGCCGTGATGATCGCGGCGCGGACGTTGCCCAGCATGAGGAAGAGCACGACGATGACCAGGATCGCGCCCTCCAGCAGGTTGTTGCGCACCGTGGCGATGGTCGCGTCGACGAGAGAGGTCCGGTTCAGGACGGTGTTCGCCTCGATACCGGGGGGCAGGCTCAGGCGGATGTCCCCCATCTTCCGGTCCACCGCCTCGGAAACCGTGCGGCTGTTCTCGCCGATCAGCATCAGAGCCGTTCCGATGACCGCTTCCGCCCCCGCCTGGCTGCCCGCACCGGTGCGGAGTTCCCTGCCGATCAGCACGTCGGCGACGTCGGCGACGTACACCGGCGTTCCGCCGTGCTGGCCGACGACGATGCGGCGTATCTCGTCGAGCGTGCGCACGCGCGCGTCGGTTCGCACGACGTAGGACTCGCCGTTCGATTCGATGAAGCCGGCGCCCGTCGAGACGTTGTTCAGCTCCAGCGCCCCGATCAGATCGTGGAACGTGAAGCCGTAGCGGATCAGTTCGCGGGGATCGGGCTGCACGTGGAACTGCTTCTCCCAGCCGCCGATGGAATCGACGCCGGCGACGCCCCTGACCGTGCGCAGTTGCGG
>JAJFLJ010000054.1 GCA_021772755.1 Candidatus Sumerlaeota bacterium | reverse complement strand
CGAGTCGCTTCCGCGATCGACCGTGCGGAAGATTCGGGCCGACCGGGCCGGCACCCGCAGCGTCGCCGTTCCGCTGTGCATGGAGATGCGCTCGCCGCTCAGGAGGCATTCCAGCGGCGAAGCGTCCATCAGGCGGGAGTTCCTGATCTGAACCAGCTCCTCGACCTCTTGCGCTCCGACGTTCACGGCCACGACGAGGGTTTCCGCCGCGCGGTCGGTCATGCGCAGAAACGCCACCAGGCGCTCGGCATCGACGATGCGGCAGTCACCGATCCGAAGCGCGGGATTCTCCTTCCGCAAGGACACGAGATCGCCGACGAAGCGCAACTCGGAGTTGGACTCGTCCACCAGGTCCCAGCGCATCGGCGCGCGGTTCTCCGGATCCTCTCCCCCCTGCATGTCGATCTCCGAGCCATAGTAGACCACCGGGCATCCCGGAAGCGTGAACTGAAGGACCTTCAGCAGCCGCCGCAGCGCCGCGTCCGGCACGCTGTGGGGGAGACGCGGCGCGTCGTGGTTGTCGAGCACCACGTGGCTTCGCAGCAGCCCTTCCGTGTCGCACCCCTCCATCATGCGGCCCAGAGCGGTACCGAATCGCGGAGCGGTGAGGCGGCCCTGCACCAGCGCCAGCAGCAGCTCCCGCAGATGCATGTTCATCACGCCGTCGAGACAGTGCAGCCATTCCTCGGGCCAGTTCCAGCACTCGCCGATCACAACGGACTCGGGATTCGTCTCGTGCGCGGCCTCGGTGATTTCCGAGAGAAACGCGGGGCCGATGTCCGGAGCGACGTCCAGCCGCCACCCGTCGATCCCGATGTCGCGCAGATAGTGGCGGACGGCGCTCTGCTCGCCGTTGTGAACCAGCTCGCGGACCTCGGGATTCTCGAGGTTCAGTTCCGGCAGGTTCGCGCCGTTGCGCCATCCCCGGTGCCCGTTGCGGTACTCGCTGCCGATGTAGAAGTAGCCGGCCTCCTTCGAGTCCGGGTCGGCGAGCGCCGTCTGGAACAGCGGCGACCGCAGCCCGACGTGGTTGAACACGCCATCGAGAATCAGCCGCATGCCGCTGCGGTGAAGTTCGTCCGCCAGGGCTTTCAACTCCTCCGAATCGCCATACTGCGGATCGATGCGGAAGTAGTCGTTTCCGTCGTACTTGTGGTTCGAGTACGCCCAGAACACCGGGTTCAGGTAGAGCACGTCGATGCCGAGTCCCTTCAGATACCCGATCTTCGACCGCAGGGATTCCAGGTCCCCGCCCCAGAACTCCAGCTGGCCTTCGGTGATGTGAAGCTCCGGCAGAAACCTGCCCCGCGAGGGAAGATCGTCCCACGCCATCAGGCGCCGGGGGGCGGCGTAGAGATCGCGCTTGGACTCGAGCCTGTCCGACGGCGCGAACCGGTCGACGATGACCTGGTAGAGCACGTGCCCGAAGCGCCAGTCCGCGCGGCGCCGGTCCATCACAGTCTGCAATTCCCGTTCGTGACGGCTCGGCCGCCATCCGTGGGGAACCATTCGCTTGTCTTCCGTCAGTGTCATTGGCGATCCTCGGTCTCGAAGTCAGGACCGCCATGATCGGAGAGGGCGCAGCAGCCCGGCAAGTGCTTATGCGAACTTTGTTCGGCTTCCCGATAAAAATGTTTCCCGCCGCGCGTCTGCTGGCCGCGTTCGCGCTCCTCCTGACGGCGGTCGGCTGCCGCTCCGCCGTTCCCGGGCCTTTGCATTTCGAGATCCGCCACGCGCCCCCCGACGGGCACGGCGTCTACGTCGTCGGAAACCATCCACTGCTGGGAAGCGGAGACACGACGCGTGCCGTGCGGCTGGTCCCGGCGGAGAACGATGTCTGGTCGCTCGACATTCGGTTCCCTCCTCAGACGCCGGTCGAGTGGGCGTATCTGACCCGGGACGACCGCAGCGCACTCGCCGACGATCCCGGCAACGCGAATCTCCTCCCGGCCCCCGCGAACTCGGTCGTCACCGGTGGACGCGCGCGGAAGCCTTCTCCAGGGCAGGTACCGGCAACACCCGTTCTCTCGCCGCCGCGCGTCATCAAGACGACCACCCCGGCGGGTTCGCTCTCCGAACGGCCGCTCTACATCTATCTTCCACGCGGATACGAACAACATTCCGATGCCACGTACCCGGTGATTCTCATGCACGACGGCCAGAACTGCTTTCAGGAGTTCGCGGCGGATTCGTTTGCCGGGTCGTGGAAGGCCGACACGACCGCGACGCGTCTGATCGACGAGGGACGCATGCGGCCCTGTATCGTCGTCGGAGTCGCCAACGGCCAGGCGATGCGACTGCGCGAGTACATGCCTCCCTGGGCCTGCTATTCGGCCGAATGCGGAGAGGGCGACGCGGTCCTGGGGTACTACTTCGGGGAGCTGCTGCCCTGGCTTCGCGCGAACTATCGCGTCGCGGAGGGGCGCGAAAACGTCGCGACGGTCGGGTCCTCGCTGGGCGGTCTCATGGCGATCTACGCCGCGCACGAGCACTCCGCCGCCGCGAAGCACCACGCCGCGCTTTCTCCCGCGCTCTGGATCACGCGCGAGAGCGAAGAATATCCCGAGCCCCTCGTCTTCGAACGTTACGCGGAGGGGCCGAAGCCTGACGTTCGGCTCTGGATCGACAGCGGTTCGCGGAGCAGTTTCGGAAGCACGGATTCCGACGACGACATGGCCAATACGCTGAGAATGCGGGACGTGCTGATCGGGAACGGATTCCTCATGGGCGACGACCTCATGCACATCGTCGATCCCGGCGGCACCCACAACGAATCGTCGTGGGCTGCGCGCCTCGACCGCGTGTTCGAGTTCCTGTTTCCCGCCGATTAAGCGAAAGCGCCCCCGCTAGTGGCGGAGGCGCTTTCCGGTCAAGTCTTGAACGCGGAGTCTATTCGACGCCGAATGAGTCGAGTTCCACGGGAAGGCTCTGCGATGCGGTTGCCTGCGTTCCGCCAAGCCCGGTGAAGTCGGGATCGACGCCGATGTTGGTCGTCTGCCCCGTGACTTCGGGGAGCACGTCCGACGAGAAGAAACCGGACCCGCCGGTAAAGGCCGCGAAGACCTGGACCGAATCCGTCGATACGGCCCCCAGCAGCGAGAGCGGAATCCTGATCTCGAATCCCTCGGTGCTTCCGCCGGTGTCGCCGTCGCTATAGGCGAACTCGACGTTGGCGGTGCCGAAGGTGGTCGTCCAGGAACTGGTGGTGGAGGCTGCGGTATCGGTCGTGTTCTCGGTGTGGCTGTCGAAGCTCAGGTAGGTTGCCGTGTTTCCGGCGCCCGTATAGTCGACGGCGTCGAGGTGGTAGCTCTCGGCGTCGGTGCCGGAGTTGTCGTCCGTGGAGTTTCCGGAGAATCCGAAGTCGATGTCGGCGAGGTCGAGAATGCTGCCGACCATATCCCCTCCGTTGAGAGCGCCTCCTCCGCCGCCGGTCGCGGGAACGGTGCTTCCGTCGCCCGTCACGGCATCGACGTCGATAAAGACGACCAGGGGATTGCCGAAGGAGCTGTTTCCCTCCAGGCCGATGTAGAGATCGGTTCCGTCGGAGGAGACGTAGAGGCCCTGGAGGTACTGGCCGGTCGCCCCGAAGCTCGAGGAGTGGTCGGTGTTGGTGTCCGTGGCGACCGCAGCGCCCAGATCGGAAAGGTCGCCATTGACTGTCTGCGCGGCGAGACTTGCGGGGAGAGCGGCGGCGGCAGCGAGTGCCGTCGCGGCGAGAAGATGCTTCCTCATGAATGAACTCCTTGGTTCGGGTTGGTTTCGAGACCGCACCCCGCCGGGGGGAGGGGTTGCAGAATCTTCATCGGGAACGATGGCCGGGACGGGGTCCCCGCGTCAACTCGGAACGGTCCACAAGACAAGCCGATTTGCCTGGTCGGGGCCTGGATTTTATCGAATTTTATCGCCCGCCTCGCGATGCTCGATGGAGCGGCTGGCCCGCCGGTGCGCGTTAGACCTTCGTTCGCTGTGTCTTTTCGACTTGTCGCGCCCGCCCGGGTTTCCCACCCTGCCCGGCTTCACCAACGGGAGGAAAACCCAGCTCTATGCGTCATATCGTCCTGATTCTCGCCATTTTCCTGGCAGCCGCCACAGCCGGCGCCCAGACCCAGCGCATTCGCATCATGGCCGCCAACACCACCAGCGGCAACAACCAGTCCTATCTCGATCCCGGGGACCGCATCTTCCAGGGGCTCGATCCCGACATCGCGCTGATCCAGGAATTCACCATCGGCAGCGGCTCTTCCCAGGACGCCACCACGACGACCAACTGGGTCGCCGCCAATTTCGGCCCGGGGTTCCACTGGTACCGCGAACCCGGCAACGAGCAGATTCCCAACGGCATCGTCAGCCGCTGGCCGATCGTCGCCTCCGGGCAGATCGACGACGACAACGTGTCCAACCGCGACCATGCCTGGGCGCGTATCGACATTCCCGGCGACAAGGACCTCTGGGTCGCCAGCGTCCATCTTCTGACCTCCAGCTCCGGCAACCGCAACAGCCAGGCCCAGGTGCTCGTCAACGGCTTCAACGCCCTGAACATTCCGGCCGGCGACTACGTCGTGATCGGCGGCGATTTCAATACGGACAGCCGAAGCGAATCGGCCGTCGGCACCTTCCGCAGCTACCTCGGCGTCAGCTCCGGCCAGGAATTCATCCCCCGCGACGGCGGTGGCGACGACGACACCAACGCCAACCGGAACAAGCCCTACGACTGGGTGCTTGTGGACAGCGATCTGAACGCATTTCACGATTCCGTCCGCATCGGCGCCAATACGTTTCCCGGCGGCCTGGTCTTCGACAGCCGTGTCTATTCGCCCCTCTCCGACGTGGCACCCGTCCAGTCCGGCGACAGCGGCGCCACGAACATGCAGCACATGGCCGTCATCAAGGATTACGTCGTGCCGACGGGCCAGTCCGACTACACGGTCGCGACGCAGACGGTGAACTTCGGAACGGTGAACTTCGACAACGCGCCCTTCGAGGACAACAGCATCGGCCTGACGAGTCAGATCGGCGACATCGAAATCAGCGGTTTCCAGTTCACCGGCCCCTTCGCCGGCGAGTTCAGCCTCGGGTCTCCGGCGATTCCCGTGACGACCGCCGCGACGCAGAACTTCACGATCTTCTGGTCCCCCGACGGCAGCTCGGGCGTCCAGCGCAACGTGACCGCGACCGTGACCACCGATGCGACACCGGCGACGTTCAACGTCACGATCACCGGCACTCCCGTCACCGGGGGAATGGGTGGCGGGGGAGAGCCCATCGACGTCGGCGGATGGAAAGTCATCGACGCGACGAACGCGGCGCGCGTGGGGACGATTCCCAACGGTACGATGATTCCCCCGAACGGCTTCCTCGTGATCGGGCGGCTCTTCAGCAAGGGAGAGTTCGAAACAGCGCACGGCGTGACGCTCGGTCCCGACGTCGTCTACCTCGGCGGTCCCCAGGTCAGCGGCGACGCGAACGGCTTTCCGATCATCAACGGTGGCCAAAGCTACCGTCTCGAAGACGCGTTCGGCGTCCAGAAGGACCCGCCGCTAGGTTCGGTTCCGTCCGGCGGCGTCACGACCACCAGAACGTATCGCCGCCAGCGTTCGAACAGTACGGTCTTCGTCGACGAGAGCATGAGCCTGAGCGATCCCGGAACGTGGGGCGGCATTCGCGACGAAACCGGGAAGGTCATCATCACGGAAGTCTCCGACGCGTCCCCTTTCGAATCGGAGTTCGTCGAGTTGTACTTCGACGCGATTCCCGTGACCGAGCCGGAAGGCAGCTACTGGTCGGTCCCGTAGTAACCGATCAGCGCTTGCCACTGACCCGGCGCATCGCGTAACCCCGCGCCTCTCAAGGGTGGGCGCACACCCAGACCTTCGCATCGAGGCTATGATGGAACTTTCGGAAGCGATCTCTATCCTGAACGGAATCAAAGGCTCGTGCGAGCAGACAAGGGGGTTTCTTTGACTTCGACAGCAAAAAGCAGCAGATCGCAGCCCTCGAAGTCGAATCCCAGCACCCCGAGTTCTGGAACGACCAGGAACGCGCCCAGCAGACTCTTCGCAAGCTGAACGACACGCGCGATCTCGTCGCGCCCTGGGAAGAGCTGGAGGCTGAAGCGAACGAGAACCTGGAGATGGCCCAGCTTCTCAAGGACGAGGGCCAGGCGGACTCCGACGACGCGCGGGCCCTCGGCGAACTGGCGCTCGAACTGGAGAAGCGGCACGATTCCCTGGAAGTGCAGGCGCTCCTTACCGAGGAGACCGACCGCCTTCCCTGCTTCCTCTACTTCAACTCCGGAGCCGGCGGCACCGAGTCCCAGGACTGGACCCAGATGCTCATGCGCATGTACGTGCGCTGGGCGGAGCGGAAGGGCTACAAGGTCGAGGTCCTCGATATCGCCGAAGGCGCGGAAGCCGGCATCGCCAGCGCGCAGATTCGCATCGAGGGCTTCATGGCCTACGGCTACCTGAAGGCCGAGAGCGGCGTCCACCGGCTCGTGCGCATTTCCCCCTTCGATTCCAACGCGCGCCGCCACACCTCGTTTTCCTCCGTCTTCGCATCGCCGGAGATCGACGACTCCATCGAGATCGACATCGGAACCAAGGACAAGGACTGGCGCATCGACACCTATCGCGCCAGCGGCAAGGGCGGCCAGAAGGTCAACAAGACCTCCTCCGCCGTGCGCATCGTGCACTTTCCCACCAACACCATCGTGCAGTGCCAGAACGAGCGCTCGTTCCACCAGAACCGCGATCTCGCGTTCCAGATGCTTCGCTCGCGGCTCTACGCCCTCGAACTCGAACACCGCCGCCAGGCGGCGCAGGCGGCGGAGGCGCAGAAGTCCGACGTCAATTTCGGATCGCAGATCCGCAGCTACACCCTCCAGCCCTACCGTCTCGTGCGCGACGAACGCACCGGCATCAAGAACAGCGACCCGGAGGGCGTGCTGGACGGCGATCTCGACGAGTTCATCGAGGGCTTCCTGAAGATGAAGCTCCGGGGGAACGAAGGCATCGGCGCGTAGGGCTGGTTCGGCGTCGTGCGGCGGAGGCGGTTGGACGTCCTGCGCCTTCATCGTCCTCCGTTCTCAAGGGGCTCGTCGCGGATCCGGCCCTAGCTGTTGCTCCAGTGAACCGTTTGGGCGAGGGCGTGTCCCTTCGCCTCGTCGTGCCGGTAGCCGGTGGCCGCTTCGAGAATCGTTTCGACGAAGTCCCGGGCGCCCCCAAGGACGGGATCGATTCGCGCTCCCGTTTTCGTCCGCAGCTGCGCGAGCGTCATCTCGTCCAGGAACTTCGTGTCGTAGCGGCGCAGGCAGTTGCCCGGCAGGAGGTACTGGTCGAAGCCGGGATTCTCCCCGATGGTTCGCCGGATGTCCTGGCCCGTCAGCAGGCCGGTGACGTGGATCGTCTCGCCGAACAGGGTGTTTACGGTGGGAAGCGGCGTGACCTCGATATTCGCGTCGGCGCACGCGGCGGCGATCTTCTCGAGCACGGGAACGCTGAGTGTGCTGGTCACCGCGCCGACGCGCCAGGGCCTGTCGGGCGCCGAATCGCGAAGGATTCGCTTCGCGTCGCGAAGATCGCGGTAGAAGTGATAGACCATGCCGACGCCGTTTTCGAGCTGCGGCAGGTCGGGGTACTTCGAGTAGGAGGGCGCCTTGCGCCCGGCGATCAGATACCACTCGTCGGCGAGCAGCACGAAGGGTTCGCCGAAGCGGCGCTCGATTTCGCGCAGCCGCGGCGTCGTTCTCCGAATGAACTGCCGCGCGTATTCCGGCGTGACCGGCGGCAGGGCGGGGAGCCCGTCGCGCCACTTCGTCATGCCCAGCGGCACGATCGCGACGGACTGGACCGAGGGATGCAGTGCGACGAGCGCGTCGAGGGTGCGGTCGAGCTGCGCGCCGTCGTTGTGCGTCGGACAGAGCACGATCTGCGTGTGGACCTGGATGCGGTTCTCGCGAAAGAACTCCAGAACGTCGAGGATCGGCGTGGCCTTCCTGATTCCCAGCAGCCAGCGCCGCAGCACCTCGTCGACGGCGTGGACGCTGAGATAGATCGGCGAGAGACGCTGGGTCGCGATCCGGTCGAGGTCCTCCGGCTTGAGCGTGACGCCCGTCACGTAGCTGCCCTGCATGAAGGAGAGGCGGTAGTCCTCGTCCTTGACGTAGAGCGACTTGCGCATCTCGTCGGGCAGCTGGTGCACGAAGCAGAAGACGCAGTTGCAGCCGCAGTTCTGCGTGGTGAACTGCTTCAGCTCCAGGCCGAGGAACTCCTCGGGCGATTTCTTCTCGACGAAGACGCGTCGCGCCGTGCCATCCGAATCGTCGAGTTCCAGGTCGAGTTCCTCGTCGGAGCCGTGGAAATAGAAATCGACGGTGTCGCGGATGCCGTGGCCGTTGATGCGGTTTAGCTTCCACCCCGGGCGAATGCCGGCCGCTGCGGCGAGGCTGCCCACGGCGACGGCTTCGATTTCGACTCCGACCGGGGCCTTGGCGACGCTGATGCCTGACGAAATCGTGTCGCTCGGGTCGGCACGGCGGACGCGCCGCCGGATTTCCGGCGTGACGGGGCTGATCCGTGTGTAGTCCGGCGGCGGGGGGGCGGTCTTGCTCATGGAGGAGACCGTGGCCGCCCCGGCGGGTCCACGGCAAGGGCGAATGGGGGCGCTTTCTCTGGACACGAGCCCCGCAGGAGGCTACCCAGCCCGACAATCAGCCCATCGCCGGACCCGATCCCATGATTCGCAACCTGATCTGTACCATGCTCGTTCTGATTCTTCTCGCGCCCGCCGGGCTTGCGGAATCGGGGGACGCGAAACCGGTGATCGGGATGAACCTCGCGGTGAAGAACCGGGACGGATACGAATACGTCAGCCTCGGGACGAACGTCTTCGATGTCATCGTCGAGGCCGGCGGCGTGCCCGTTCTTCTGCCGCCCGTCGAGTCTTTGGAGGACATCGACCGTTACGTCGGCATGGTCGACGGGTTCGTCTTCACCGGGGGCGCCGATATCGATCCCGCGCGGTACGGCGAGGAACCCCACGAGAAGACGAGCATTCTGATCCCGCGGCGGGAGAACTTCGACTTCGCCCTGATGGAGGCGGCGCTGGAGAGCGGCAAGCCCGTGCTGGGCATCTGTCTCGGCATGCAGGAAATGAACGTGGCCTGCGGGGGGACGCTCATCCAGGACATTCCCACGGAGACGGAAACCAGCGAGATCCATCGCGGCGAGAATTCCGGACACGAGGTCGTCATCGACGCGGACTCGAAGCTCGGCGGAATTCTGGGCAAGATGCGCTTTCCCGCGAACAGCGCCCACCACCAGGCGGTCGAAGTCCCCGGCAAGGGGCTGAAGGTCGTCGCGAAGTCGCCGGAGGGAATCGTCGAGGGCATCGAGCGGACGGACCTGCCCTTCGCGCTCGGCGTGCAGTGGCACCCCGAGGCCATGTCGGGCGATCCGCACCAGCGGTTGTTCGCGGCGCTGATCGAAGCCGCGCGCGGCGCCAGGGACGGCGCGGGCGACATGGCCAAGTAGCTCCTCAGCCGATCCCCAGCTTCCTGATGACCCGCTCGCTGTTCAGGTGGGCGGTCACGTCGACGGCCTTGCAGGCGTTGTCGCCATAGTCCACCACGACGGGACCGATGGCCTTCGCGACGGCGAGCGCCTTCGTCCGCAGCGCGGCGCTCCGCATGCCGATCGCCAGCAGGGCGTTGTTCATCGCGTCGCGCACGAAGTTCTCCCCGCCAGGCAGTTCGCGTTCGATTCGCGACAGGAGCGGGCGGAACGCCTCGTCGCCGGGGAACTTGTCCGCCTTGGCGATTTCGGCGACGATCATCCACCCCCAGCGCCGCTTGATGTCGTCCGGTTCGTCGATCCACCGCTCCGCGAGCTCGTTTCGGTAGGGGAGCCTGGGTGCCAGCGTCGTACACCAGACATACGACAGCATCCAGAAGTCGAGCGACTCGACCTGGCGCGTCGCCTGTTCGACGGTGAGCTCTTTGGGGTCTTCGAGAAGAATGGCGAGAATCCGGCATTCCCAGACGGGTTCGCTTCGCAGGGCTTCGGCGAATGCGGCGTCCGGTCCGCCGAGTTGCTTCGCCAGCTTCTTGAGCTTCGTCAGTCCGATTCCGTAGGACGACCATCTGCCGTTGGTCGCATTCCGCTTCTCCCAGTGAGCGACACCGCGCTCGTCGCGGTGCCACTCCAGGAGATCGATGGCTTGTTGGACGGTCGCCACGCGTGGCCCGTCAGTAGATTTCCCAGCCGCCGATGGCGGAGGGGGCGCCGAAGAAGACTTCCGACGCGTTGACGATGCTGGCCACGTCGGCGGGGTCCGTCACCGTTTCGAGCGGGAAGCCCAGGTAGACGAGCTTGCCCGTTCCAGCCCATGTGATGGCCGCGCTGCCGCCGCTGCCTCCGACGTAGGACATCGCCGAAACCGACCCGTTGATCGGCACGAGAATATCGGGGAACGCGACATCGAAGTCGCCGTGGATGTCCGAACCGTCGGAGAATGTGACCGGCCCGATGCCGTCGAATACTCCCGCTGCGACGCCGGTGGCGGTATACGTGCCCGCGTCGTCCTGGGGGTTGCCGGACGTGAACTGGGCAACGCGCAGCGTGTTCTCCAGGAAGGTTTTGTTGGAGCCCGACGCCGCCGTCCGTCCGAGGTCCCAGGCGGCTTCCGACCCGGAGACGAAGAGGTTGCCGCCGCCCGAGAGATACGCGCTCACGGCGGCCTGCTCGGTGGAGTCGAAGGCGCTGTCGGCGGTGCTCTCGGCGCCGAGAATCCAGTAGACGCTATGATAGTCGGCCAGGGAGACGGCACCCGAAGCGATCTGCTCGTTCTGGCAGACGTCGAACGTGACGTTGGCCGCTTCGAGCGCCTCGCCGAGATCGACGGCGTAGTCGAACCGGTTGTTGAAGCGGGAGATGACGCGGTCGAACGTTCCGCCGCCGGCGAACTGACTGCCCAGGTACGCGGCTTCCGTCTGACGATAGTTGAGCGTGCGGTCGTAGCGGTCGAAGCCGTTGACGATCAGTGTGCTTGCCGCCGCGGTGTTGCGCTTCGCGCCGACCACCACGGAGGGCATCGAGACGCCTCCCGCATTGATGGCCACCACGCGCATGTAGACGGCACTGCCGGGGGGGACGAGCGACGTGACGTTCGCGTTGGAGGTGGCGATTCCGACGACGGTCGTGGCGGGAACGAAGCCGCGGCCGTTGCTGGAGGTCTCGACGATGTAGCCCGTTGGCGAACCGCCGCCTGCGCCGAACGGTCCGCCCGCGACGGGCGGGGTCCAGTGCAGCGTCAGGTTGCCGGAGTTGTCGCTGACGACGTACACGTCGTCGGGCTGCTCGGGCGGATAGACGGTTGGGCCGGAGGCGACGGAATCGAAGTGGTTGATCACGCCGTGAAGGCATGCGCGGGCCATCGCTTCGCGGGCCTTGGGGTCGCGCATCAGCGCCGCATCCAGCGCGCTGTCGTGAAAGGCGACCTCGATGATCGTCGCGGCCATTTCGCCGACGAAGTAGGAGTTGTTGATTTCACCATAGGCGCTGAAGCCGCCGCCGCCGCCGCAACCCGATCCGAAGATGTTCGTGCCTGCGCCTGACTGGCCCCATGTGTTCTCGAACGGATTGCCGGACGCGTTGGTGACGGTTGTCATATCGGTATTCACGCGCGTACCGAGTTCGATGGCGAAGTCGACGCCGTTGGGCGTGTTGAAGGAGTTGGCCGTGCCGGGGTCGCCGCAGGCGTCGCCCGGGTTGTTGTTGAAGAGCCCGTCGGCGCCGCGTCCGCCGCCTGCGTTGGAGTGGAAGCTGAGATACACGCGGTCGGTGTCCGAGCCGCTGTTGCCGCCGCCCGTATAGTTCATGTGGGCAGCGAGACGGGGCGGGCTGCTGACGGAGCCGGAGGTGGTGAGCCCGCTGTTGAAGCCGCGGCTTTCCGCCAGCCAGTACTCGCCGTTCTCCTCGTGACGGGGGTGGTTGGAGGCTTCGCCCTCGACGGTCGCGTCGCCCATTCCGTTGCCGAAGCGAACCGCGTCGGCAATGACGACGCTGCCCGGTTCTCCGGGCGCTTCGGCGTTCGTGATGGTGACCGAAGCGGGACCGCCGGTCTCGAAGTGGAACGTGCCGAGATAGATCCAGCCGGAGCCGACGCGCTGGTGATTGATGCGCCGTGAAGTCGTTCCCCCGGAATGCGCGACGATGTACTGCTGGGCGATGCGATCGGTTCCCCATCGCGCCCAGACGTAGACCGGATAGTAGTCGGTTTCGGGAATCAGCAGCGACGCGTCGTAGACCGCCGTCGCGGTGGCCGCGCCGGAGGTGCTGCTGGCGAAGCGGTACGGAACGTCTCCGGACGTTCCGTAGAACGTGGTGGAGCCGCTGTTGCTCCAGGAACCGCCGAAGGTGACCTGCGGATCGTCGTTGTCGATGACGACCTCGTTTTCCTGGATGCCGAAGGGACGAAGCGGAACCACCGTGGCGCCCGCGTTCAGCAGCAGGTCGGCCATCATCGTCCCTTGATCGTGGTTGCCGAAGTCCTCGATCATGTTGTTGCCGACCCCGCGCTGTGTGTACCAGACGCCGGGGCTGCTGTAGGTCCAGCCGTGGCCGCTCATCAGGTAGACGATTCTGCCGTCCAGCGAGCCGGAGACTTCCGACGTCGGAGTGGCGATCGGTCCGCCGATCTTGGCGACCGATTTCGAGTTGTCGGGGTTGTGCGTCTTCTGCGGTGCCGGATTCGTCGCTTCCGATACGGCCGTTTCGGCCGGAATCGGCGGCGCCGGTTCGAGATCGAAGTGCAACTGCTCCGCGACCGCAACCGGTCCCATGGCGGTTGCCAGTGCAGCCGCCAGCAAAGTATTTCGGCGAATCATGGATTCCTCCTGAATTCCTTGGCGGAATTCGAAATGTCGGTGGTCCGTCCCCGGGTCCCGCCCGTCCCTCGTTCGGGGGTTGTTTGGAAGCTCCCGCCCGACTTCGCAAGGCCGATTTCGGAGATGCTTCGTTGCCGGAACGGCGTCCGATTCGTTCTGCGGGGCGAATCCCCCGCGAATCGCCATCCGGGACCGGGGCATAGAATCCTTGCGCCGATCGCCCTGCGCCGGTGTGGAGTGGGGCAGCGAGGTCGCCATGACGAAACTCAGTCGCGCTGCATGCCTGTCCCTGGCCCTGATCCCGGTCGCTCTCGCGAGCGGTTGCGCCAGGACGGGTGGAACGGAACCCGCGCCCGCCGCAGTCGCATCCGCTGCCGCCCCGGCGAGGCCTGTCAAGCCGGCGTACGACGCGACGGCGGAGCTGCCGGAAAGCCTCCGGCGCGACCTGCAGGTGCGGGACTACTCCTTCGAGCCGGGGGAGAACCCCGTCGTCTCGCTGCGTTTCTTCAATTCGTCGCAGTCCGGCGATATCGCCTTCGCGGCGCGAACGGTCTTCTATCGCTCCGACGGTTCCGTCGTCGATGCGACGCAATGGTCGGACATCGTCGTCCATCCGCGCAGTTCGGCGTCCTATCGCGCGGCGTCCTTTTCGCCCTGGGCGGTCCGCGAAGAGGTCCAGCTGCGTCTTCCGTAGGGCGGTTACGTTTCGCGCTTCCGGATCACGGCGAGCTGTTCGCCCCTGGACGCCCGCTGCGGCGGGGAATCCCGGAACATGCGCCGAATTCTCGCCCGCCAGCCCCTGGGGGGCCTGCGGGCTTTCGGAACGCAGAGAGCCACCTCCGCGATCATGGGAGCGAGCTCCTCCGCGTTTTCGATGGCGTGAGGCGTTTCGAACTCGCCGGTTTCGATCCAGCCCCGCAGAAGGCGCCGCGTGCTCAGCACCGCATCGCAGGCCATTCGTCCCGTGGCGCGGTCGCCTTTTCCGTTCGCGAGAAGATCCTCGATGAAGTAGTGCGCACCGGGCCGGAGCCTGGGAAAGCAGACGCCCAGCGTGGTCTGCTGGTGGTCGGGGCGGTGGCTGCCATCGTCGATGATGATGTCGAAGTGCGTCTCGGGAATCCGGTCCAGCACGGCGCGAAGGCTTGCCGCGTCGCCCTGGTTCGCCTGAAACGTCGCGATGCGCCCGCCATCCAGGTGGGAAGCGGGGTTGATATCGATTCCGTAGATGCGCGCGGAGGGAAAATACTCCTCCCAGGTGCGTAGCGAGGCCCCGCCCCGTTCGTTGCGCCCCTTGGCCATGCGTACTTCCCAGTGGTCCCCGGGAACCCCCAGGCCGATCTCCAGGATCGAGATGGGACGGTCCCGAAGAGGCTCGAAGTGCGCTTCGTAGACTGCCGTGTAGTTGTGCGCCGGCCACCCGGGCAGCGGGCTGACGGTGCCCTTGTCCGTGCCGTATCTGTTGGCGATCTCCGTCAGGGAGGGGCGCGGCGTGGCTGGGGTTTGGTCGGGCATCGAACCAGAATGATCCATGCGTCCGGTGGAACGCAATGGGATGTGGCGGGCGGGCCGGTTTTTCCCGACATCCGCGCTTGCTTCACCATCGCCCGGGCCGGTACTTCTCTCCCGTGATCGAGCGACACTGCCCTTCCACCGACCGGACCTTTCCGCCCGCAGGCGCCTGCGGAGGCGGTTCCGCATGAACTGGGTCGGAGGCACCTTCCTCGTCGCCGTGCTGGCCCTTCTCGTCTGGCGTTGGCGGTCGGTCGCGACGTTCGTCGTGCTTTTTCTTCCGGGGCTCCTTAAGAAGCTTCCCGTCGCGCTTCTCACCATGTGGTTCGTGGCGACCCTGGTGTTCTTCGGGACGAAGATGGTCGGCGACGGCGTGATGACCGAGGGGCGCATGGACGAGATCACGCGCCAGAACCTGATGAAGCAGTGGGGGATGGACCGGCCTCTGCACGTCCAGTACTTCGATCAGATGACGAAGCTCGCCGTCCTCGACACGATGCCCTCCCGCGTTCAGCAGAACAAGACCATGCGCGACATTCTGCGCGACCACTTCCCCCATTCCGCCGCCCTGGGCTGGCGCGCGATCGTGCTGGCGGTGTCTCTGGGCATACCCATCGGCATGATCTGCGCCCTCTTTCACAACCGGTGGGTGGACCAGGGGGGGACCGGGCTCGCCCTGCTCGGCGTGTCGGTTCCCAACTTCATCATCGCCTCCCTGGCGGTCTACTTTCTCGCACGAAGACTCAAGTGGTTCGAGGCCACCAACTGGACCGATCCGGTGAACATGTGGATACCCGCGATCGCGCTGGGAGCGTTTCCGTTCGCGGCGATTCTGCGGCTGACACGCGCCTCGATGCTCGACGCGCTGAGCGAGGACTACGTGCGCACCGCCCGCGCGAAGGGCGTCGCCGAGTGGAAGGTGATCGTGCGCCACACGCTGCGCAACGCGCTCAGTCCGGTGGTCACCGTGCTTGGCCCCATTACGGCGGGGGTGCTGACCGGCAGCCTGGTCGTCGAGAAGATCTTCGTGATCCCCGGAATCGGCGACATGTTCGTCAAGTCCGTCCAGAACCGCGATCTGCCGCTCATCATGGGAATATCGGTGTTCTACTGCGCGCTTCTGGTCTTCATGAATCTCGTCGTCGACGCCCTCTATCCGGTTCTGAATCCGAAGCTCAGACAATAGACCGGGTTCTCCATTGTCCACCGAGCGAGGAATCGACCCCGCCATGAGGAAGCCCGCCTCCGTCCTCTTCGCCGCGCTGCTTCTCGTCTCCGCGTTCTTCTTCGGCGGGCGCCTCGAAAGCAGCGACGAAGTCCTGATGGCTTCGACATCGAAGGCGATCGCCACGCGGTTTTCCCTGGCGTTCGAGGAACCCGTCCACGGCCAGCTCTTCACGGGCTACGGCATCGGCACCCCGATCGTCGGCGTTCCCTTCGTCTTCGCGGACATGCTGTTGAAGGCCCCGGACGGGCGAACGACGCTTCCCCTCGCCAACAGTCTCCTTTTCGCGCTGACGGGGCTCTTCTCCCTGCTGATCGTCCAGCGCTTCGCGCAAGGCGGCGAAGACGGAAACGCGGCCCTGAAGGTCGGCGCCGTGATGATCGCCAGTCCGCTGCTTCCGGCATCGACGACGTTCTACAGCGAAATGCTCTCGGCTGCGGCGCTTGCGGGCCTGATCGCGTCCGTGGTGTGCTCCGGTTCCGGAAAGCGCAGGTGGCTTGCCATCGCGTTCTTCTGCGGCCTGTTCGGCGTTCTCGCCCGCGTGGCGATGGTGCCTTTGCTGGGACTCGTCCTCGTGTGGGGTTGGCGGCGCCGCAAGACGACCGGCGAGTCGGGCGCGATGACTTTGGCCGCCGCGGGAGCGGCGATCGGCATGGTCGCGTGGATGGCTGTGAACTTCGTGCTGCGGGGATCGGTCTTCTCCACCGGCTACGTCGGCCAGGACTTCACGACACCACTCGCCACCGGTCTGCACGGTCTGCTCTTTTCGCCCGAGCGCGGCCTGCTGGTGTTCTTTCCGGCGGTGGCCATGCTTCTCGCCGCAGGAAGGCATGGTGGACTCCGCGCGCTCGCTCTCGCGATGCTGGCATTCACCGTCGTCTTTCACGCCGCCTTCTGGACGTGGCACGGCGGTGGCACGATGGGGCCACGCTTTCTGCTGCCCGCGATCGCCGCGACGGTACCGCTTCTCGCCCTGGTGCTGTTGCGCCCGGAGACACCCGTCTTCGCGAAGCGAACGCTCGTCGCGCTGCTGCTCTGGAGCGCCTGGGGTTCGACGCTGTACGGCCTCTTCAATCCCGTGACATGGTGGAACGAAACGAAGCCGTTTCACGGCGTCGAGAGCCGCTGGCTCTTCGAACCCCAGTTGTCGCTCTGGCGGAACTGGGAGTTCCTCGCCGGCGAGGGGCGCTTTCGCGCTCTTCTTCCCGAGCTGGCCGGCGGTGGCGTCGCGTTCGTCTTCGTCGTGGCCATCGCGTTCATGACGGCCGTCGCAGACGCGGCGTTTCGTTCGCCCGGCCAGCGTTGCGCCACGCTGCGCAAGCCGGTGGCGGTTGGGGTCGCCCTCGGCGTTCTCGTCGTTGCCGTTGGCGCGTTGCGTGGACCGCGCGGATGGGTCGCCGACGACGGCGAGCTCAGGCCCGCGCTCCGAGTTTCCGACGAGTCCCTCCGGCTGACTGCCATCTTCGACGCCACCGTCCACCGCGACTATCGTCTCCAGTCGAAGGCGTCCGGCACGTACCGGCTTACCGCGAATGGCGACACCATTCTCCAGGGAAGCAGCACGGCGCCCCATCTAGCCGAGGGAGTCCTGCCTCTGGCCGAGCCCGGTCCGGTGATTCTGGAGGCGGAGTTCGCACCTCCGGACGATGGCGGATGGTGGCACGTGTTCTGGACTTGGCCGGGGGAGGGGCGCCTGATGGAGCCCTTGGGAGGCGAGTACCTGCTGCCGCGCGAGTTGACAGCCAGTGAACGATCGTTCACATTTCTCTGGCGCCGGGGCTGGATTCTCCTCGCCGGAGGTATGGCTCTCGTGTTGATGTTGTTCCCGAGGGGCGTGGCAATGGCCTCCGCAGGGGTGGAAAAGCCGTAGCTCTGCGGCCCGCGAACCGCGATTTCGCGGTCCGATTTCGCGAATCGAAATCAAACAAATTCAGCGGTTGATGGTCAGATGAAGCAGGCGTTTAACTTCCCTCCAGAGCGCCCCGAAGGAAGACCCTCCATGAGCACGGACTTCATCGAAGAATCCCCTGCGGCGGAAACGACCGGCAACACGCGTCTGAACGTGCGGCTGGACTCCGAGCGCTACAGCGCGCTGATCGAGCGCGGGCTCGTCGATCCCGACAATTTCGAAATGGCTGTGCGCGAGAGCCACCAGACCGGCGAGGACCTGGGCCGCGTCCTGGTGAAGCTCGGTCTCTGCGACGAAGAGGACATGCTGGAGGCCATCGCCGCCTCCATGGGCATCCACTACATGAAGCTCACGGGGTTCACGCCGGCGCCCGACGCGCTGAAGCTGGTTCCCGCGAAGATCGCCGAGCACTACAACCTGGTGCCCGTCTCCTACGAGGACGGCCTGCTGAAGGTCGCCATCGACGATCCGCTCGACATGCACACCATCGACGAGGTCCGCCGCATTCTCGGCGTCGAGGTCGAGCCCATCGTGTGCAGCGGCGCGGAGATCGACAAGGCGCGCAACCGCTTCTACGGAATCGGCGGCGCCACCATGATGTCGCTGGAGGAGGAGCGCGAGGCGGCCGGCGACGGCGGCGATCTGATCGTGGACGCGAACTTCGACATCGACGAGGACTCGGCCGCCGAGGACGCGACCATCGTGCGCTTCGTCAACCAGGTCATCCAGGAGGCCTTTCGCGACCGCGCGACGGACATTCACGTCGAGCCGATGGAGAAGGACCTGCGGATCCGCTATCGCATCGACGGCATGCTCTACGAGGCGCCCGTTCCCCCCGCCATCAAGCGCTACCAGCAGGCGATCATCAGCCGCGTGAAGATCATGGCGGACCTCAACATCGCCGAACGCCGTCTGCCCCAGGACGGCAAGATCATGATCAAGATGCACAGCAAGGAGTTCGACCTCCGCGTCTCGACCGTGCCGACGCCCCACGGCGAATCCAGCGCCATCCGCATCCTCTCGCGCGACAGCGAGCTCTGCACGCTCGACAAGCTCGGATTCTCCCCCTATCACAAGGCGATCATGCGCGAGATGATCCTGAAGCCCCACGGCATCGTGCTGATCACGGGGCCGACGGGATCGGGCAAGTCGACGACGCTCTACGCGTCGCTTTCGGAGATCAACCAGGCCGACAAGAAGATCATCACCATCGAGGACCCGATCGAATACCGGATCCCCGGCGTGACGCAGATCCAGGTGAACCCCTCCATCGACCTCACCTTCGCGCGCGTGCTGCGCACGATCCTGCGCCAGGACCCCGACGTCATCATGGTGGGCGAAACGCGCGACGCCGAAACCGCGAAGATCACCATCCAGACGGCCCTCACGGGCCACCTGGTCTTCTCGACGCTGCACACAAACGACGCCCCCGGCGCGGTGACGCGCCTGGAGGACATGGGCATCGAGCCGTTCCTGATCGCCTCGTCCGTCGAGGGCATTCTCGCCCAGCGCCTCGTTCGCGTTCTCTGCACGCAGTGCAAGTCGGTCTACAAGCCCGACGCCGATCTCGTGAAACAGGTCAACGTCCTCGGCGAGGACGTCTCCGAACAGAAGTTCTACAAGCCCGTGGGATGCGAGTCGTGCCGCTATACCGGTTTCCGCGGCCGGACCGCCCTGCTGGAAATGGCCCACATGACCGAGCCGCTGCGCCGGCTGATCGTGGCCGGCGCGTCCGCCAACGAGATCAAGCGCCTCGCCATGCAGCACGGCATGCGCCCCGTGCGCTGGGACGGCTGGGACAAGATCAAGCAGGGCATGACCACCATCGAGGAAGTGATGCGCGTGACGATGGAGGACGAGTTCGGCAACGAGGAAATCCGCGAAGTGGTCGCGGCGAATCCCGAGGTCGAGAAGCTGATGAAGGAAGGAAAGGGCTAGGGCGCACGCATGCCGAAGTTCTCCTACAAGGCGCGCGACTCCAAGGGGTCCCTGGTCGAAGGCTCGATGGACGCCGACGAGAAGGCCCATGTGACCTCGCGCCTCCAGCAGATGGGCTACTTTCCCCTCGCGATCAGGGCGGGGGCGTCGGCGAAGCCGGCCAAGAGCGGCGCCTCCGCGGGAGGCGGTCTTAGCGGCCTCTTTCCGAAGCTCGGCGGCGGTACGCCGCAACCGGCGAACGGCGCGCCGAAGGCCGTCGCGGGTTCGACGCGATCCCAGGTCAACATCCCCAAACTGGGCGGAAGCCGCGCCTCGCAGACGCGGGTCTCCAGGGATGTCGCCCGCGCGGGCGACAAGCCGGCGGCGGAGCCGAAGGAAAAGGCGAAGACGCCACAGCCGAAGGCGGCGACGAAACCCGCGCAGCCCTTCTTCCAGCGGCGCGCGGTGAAGATGGCCGACCTCGCGTCCTTCAACCGCCAGATGGCGGACCTGCTGGGAGCCGGCATTCCGCTCGTCAAGGCGCTCATGATTCTCGCCAAGCAGACGACGATTCCCGCGCTGAAGGACATCATCGTCGAGATCAACAACGACGTCTCCGGCGGCGCGACTTTCGCCGACGCCCTCGCGCAGCACCCCCGCGAGTTCTCCAAGCTCTACGTCGCGATGGTCCGCTCCGGCGAGGCCGGCGGTATGCTCGACGAAGTGCTGAACCGCCTCGCGGACTTCAGCGAGCAGGAGGAGCAGCTCAAGGGCCGCATCAAGTCCGCCCTCGCGTACCCCGTCGTGATGATCTGCGCGGGCAGCGTGGCGGTCTTCGTGATCTTCTCCTTCGTCGTCCCGAAGATCGTCGGAACGTTCGAGGAACTGAACCAGACGCTGCCGGCCATCACGCAGCTTCTGATCACGACGAGCGAGTTCTCGCAGGACTACTGGCCGTTCGTGCTCGGAGCGCTCGCTGCGGGCGTCTTCGCGTTCGTGCGGGGCGTGCGCACGCCGAAGGGCAAGCTGGCCTGGAACACGGTCCAGCTCCGCCTGCCGCTGATCGGAGACCTGGTGTGCAAGCGCGAGATCGCCCGCTTCGCGCGCACGCTGGGTTCGCTGCTGCGCAACGGCGTCAGCATCCTCGCGGCGCTCGCGATCACCCGCGACGTTCTGGACAACGAACTGGTCCGCATGGAGGTCGCGAAGATCCAGGAGGAGATCACGCAGGGCGCGGGTGTCGCCGAGCCGCTGCGCAACAGCGCGATCTTCCCCTCCGTCACGGTCAACATGATGTCCGTCGGCGAGGAGACCGGCCAGCTCCAGAACGTTCTTCTGCGCATCAGCCAGTCCTACGAGATCGAGGTCGAGCGCAAGGTGCGCACGCTGACGTCGCTGATCGAGCCGATCATCATCTGCGTCATGGGTCTGGTGGTCGGATTCATCGTGATCGCGATGCTGCTGCCGATCTTCAGCCTCGATCCGACGGGAGGTGGCGGATGATCCGAGCCGGCCGGAGCGGACGCGCGTTCACGTTCGTTGAACTGATGTTCGTCGTGGTGATTCTCGGCGTGCTGGCGGCGGTCGCCGCTCCGCGCCTGACCGGCGGCGGGGGGAACACCGCACTGCGCACGACCTCGCTGAACATGTCGAAGCTCTGCTCCTACGCCCGCCAGTCGGCCGTCAGCACCCAGGAGCGCGTGGTGCTGACCATCCGGCCCGAAGAGGGCGAGTG
>JAJFLJ010000053.1 GCA_021772755.1 Candidatus Sumerlaeota bacterium | reverse complement strand
GCAATCTGGCCGACAGTGCCCGGCACGGGGCCGAATTCTCCGGCCTCGCGCGGCATTGACTCTCCAAGGTAGCCTCCAGGGCCCCGGATGTGTCAATGCGGGTCCTTGGCATTCGGGCGGTTGGGTGCCCTGTCAGGTCTTTTTCTGGTTCCCGGGGCGAAGACTGTCAAGCCGCTCGACGGTGCCGCGAAGGGCGGCCAGCTCCGTCGTGCCGAGCTTTCGCCACTGCCCCTTTTCGAGCTTGTTGAGGCGCAGCGGCCCGATCCGCAGCCGCCGCAGCCGCCGAACGCCGATTCCCACCGATTCCAGCATCCGCCGAATCTGGCGGTTCCGGCCCTCGCGCAGCACGATCCGGTAGGTGCGCGGGTCCTTCTCGTCCGTCTCGATCCGGCACGGGAGCGTGCGGTGCTCGCCGAGATCGACCCCGGCCCTCAGCGTCCTGAGCGCTTCCTCGGGAATCGGCGAATCGGTGCGAACCAGGTACTCCTTGTCGAGATGGGTCGACGGGTGCACCATCGCATTGGCGAGGTCGCCATCGGTGGTCATGACGAGGAGACCCTCGCTGGCGTAGTCGAGCCGGCCGGCGTAGACCAGGCGGGAGGACTCGCGGGCGAATTCCTCGGGGAGAAGATCGTAGATCGTGGTTCGCTCGCGGGGGTCGGTGCGGGTGACGAGAACGCCGGGGGGCTTGTTGACGACGAGCGTGAGGTGTGTCTCCGAGAGCGCGAGAATCTCGCCGTCGAGCTCCACGGCGTCCGTGGCTGGATCGATCTGCCGACCGAGGTCCGTGGCGACCGCGCCGTTCACGCGGACGCGTCCCTCCAGAACGATCTCCTCGGCTTTGCGCCGCGATGCCACGCCGCAGCGTGCGAGATAGCGGGCGATTCGAAGTGTCTCTGTCATGGGTTGGCGCTACCCGGCTTCCGGCGGTTCGGGTTCGACGGCTTCGGGTGTCGTCGTCTCCCCCGCTTCGCCGCCGGCGGAGTCCCCGTCGCGCTCTTCGGGGTCCTTCATCTTCGCGGTGAGGATCTTCTGCAACTCGCCGAGAGAGGGAAGCTCTTCGAGGTTCTTGAGACCGAAGGTCTTGAGAAAGAGCTCCGACGTTCCGTAGAGCGAGGGCCGTCCGGGAACTTCCTTCTGGCCGAGCACGTCGACGAGTCCGCTGTCCTGGAGCGCGCGCATCACGCCGCCGCAGTCGACGCCGCGAATCGCTTCGATCTCGGCGCGGACCAGGGGCTGCTTGTAGGCAACGATGGCCAGCGTTTCCAGCATCGCGGGGCTGATGGGGTTCTTGCGGCGGTGCTTGTGAAGGGCGAGCACCCAGTCGGAGACGTCCTTGCGCGTGGCGAGCTGATAGCCGCCGGCGACTTCGAGCAGCATCAGGCCGCGGCCCGGCCTGTCGTAGTGGGCCTTGAGATCGCCGATGGCCGCTTCGAGGGTCTCGACGGGGGTCTCGCCGGTCAGCTTCTGCAGCCGCTTCAGGCTCAGCGGCGTCGTCGTCGCGAAGAGGAGCGCCTCGACGACGGCGGGCAGCTCGTCGTCGGTGGGACGGGGAATCGGCTCTTCCGCAGGCTCTGGCTTGCCGGCGGGGCGGTCCGTTCCGTCGGTCGATTCGGGTTCGTTGGTTTCTTCAGCCGGCATAGACAATGTTCTCGTCCCAGGGTGCGATGAGGATATCCTCGTAGGTATCCGCCTGCGCGATGGTGATTTCGTTCATTCTGGCCATTTCGAGAATGGCGAGGAAGTAGCAAACGACCTCCTCCTTGGCGACGGAGCGCTCGAGGAGGCGGGTGAAATTGATGCGCCTGTCGCGGCGGAGGACTTCGCGAAGGTCGAGCAGCTTCTCGTCCACGGTGAAGCGCTCGCGATAGATCGTGTGGCGCGGATCGACGCGAACGCGGCGAAGGACCTGGGCGAAGACGTCGTAGAGGGCCCGAATGTCCTGGCGGGGAATCTCTTCCTCCTCGCGGCCGGGAATGACGGTGAGAATCTGCGAGCGGTAGAAGACGCCATTGTTCTCGTCTTCGAGAACGCGCATGCTGGAGCTGATTTCCTTGAACTTCCGGTACTCCACCAAACGGCGGATCAGCTCCTGCGTGGAGACGATGTCGTCGATTTCCTCTTCCTCGTCGACGGCGGCTTCGTCCTCCTGCCGGGGCAGTATGGAGCGGGACTTGATGTTGATGAGCGTGGCGGCCATGACCATGAAGTCGCCTGCAACTTCCAGGTTGAGAGCCAGCATGGCGTCGAGATACGCGAGGTATTGACGGGTAATCTCAGCGATTTCAATGTCGTGAATCTCCATCTCGTGGACCTTGACGAGATGGAGCAACAGGTCCAGCGGCCCCTCGAAGACGGGGAGCACCAGGCGGGCGGGGCTGAGGAGGTCGGAAACGTCGGACACGGTAGCCGGTGACGGCGCGAGGGCCTGTGGTTTGAGGAGATGATTGGCGGGCGATTCGGTGTGCCGCAAGGAGATTGGCGGCGGGCGTGGGAGCCGGGCCGCTGAGCTCAACGCCTGGATCGGAACCGGCCCCGAAGCCAGAGCGCGGCTTCGGTGGTGG
>JAJFLJ010000052.1 GCA_021772755.1 Candidatus Sumerlaeota bacterium | reverse complement strand
CGATTCCGGCGAGGCGCACGGCTTCGGCCAGCGACGGGTGTTCATCCAGCTCGACGGGGCGGATCGCGGACATGGGAGAAAGAAGAAAGGCCCGTCCGAAGACGGGCCATCCGAATTGTTGCGGAGCGCGCGCAGGGCGTCAGGGAAGATCGGCAGGGTCTTCGGGGAGAGGCAACTCGCGCAGGGTCACGTCGCGAAGAATCAGCGAGGCGCTGGAGTTGTCGCCGGGTCCATCGATGCGCTCGAAGAGGAACGTGAATCCCGCGTCGGCGATTTGCTGCGTCGAGGGAGTGAAGAAGACCTGGTACGTCCTGCCGCCGAGAGTCGTGGGTGCGTTCGCGACGCCTTCGGTGTTGTTCGCCACGGTGAGCGACCAGGTCTCGTCCTGACCGGCGCTCTCGACGGAGAGACGGAAGTCGGGAACGCGAAGGGGGTCGGTCTCGCTGGAGCCGACGCGGGCCTCCAGCAGGTACATGCGGTCGGCTCTGAGGGTGGTGCGCGGTTCGGAATCGTCGGGCGTCTGGATCGAGAGCAAGGGGCTCTTCCACGCACCGGTTCCGCCCGTGAGGCGCAGGCCCATATCGACGATGTCGCCGACTCCGCTGCCGGAGGTCGAGGTCCAGCCGTCGGGGCTGTCGCCGCCCAGGTCCATGGCGCCATGAATGGTTTCGGCGAGACCGGAGGAGTCCGTGCCGACGGCACTGGCAACGAGGATTTCGTCGTACTTCGGAAGCGGAAGATCGATCTTGGTCGGCGGGAAACCGTAGGGATCGATCACGCCCTCGTCGAGCGTCATGTAGAGCGCGAGCGGGTTCGTGCGGCGATAGACCGGGTGGTTCTCGTACTGGCGGGTCTCGTCCGGAGTGACGTCGATGGCGAAGGGAATGACCTGGTTTCCCTCGTCGTCGAGCCCCGACGTGTCGGACAGCAGTTCGCCGAGACGGTACGTCGGCATCTGGGGGAAGCGGTGGCGCAGGAGGGCCGCGAAACCGGCCATGTGGGCGGCGGCGGCGGAGGAACCGGAGAACCCGGTGGGAACGCCTTCCCGCGTCGGAGGGGGATAGAGGTCCGTGGTGCGGGTCCGAACGCCGCCGTAGCTGACGATGGTGGGCGACTCCTGGGACTCGTACCACTTGAAGAAGCGATCGACGTTGGGATTGCCCGGTGTCGTGCCGGGAATGGCGAAGGAACTGACGTCGAAGTCGCCCTGCACATCGATATCGCCGACGGAAACGACGGGCGACAGGGCGTCCGAATTGTTGAGGGGAACGCCGTGGGTCAGGTACTGCGGTTCGGAGACGACACCGGACTCGATGACGAGCGTAAAGAGGGTCCGGGAGTTTTCGGTGCCGTCGTCGCGCACGATAACGAGGGCGAGGGGCGGGGTCGAGCCGGTGGGAAAGAACGTCAGACGTTCGATGGGATTCGACGCGTTTCCGTTCTGCACGCGAACCGAAGCCGCCACAGCCTGGTTGAGAGAGAGCGAGGAGCGGGGAACGAGGTACATGTCCAGGTCGAGCGTCGCCGCCGGGTCGTCGTCGCTCCAGTAGTCGTCCCACACGAGCGTCAGGTCGATGGGCTCGCTGGTCTCGAAATTCAATCCCTCGTCGCGAACGGTGGTGACACCCTGGGTCCAGGAATGGACGCGGGCGCGGTTGTTACGGGGATCGCCGCGGAAGAAATCGGATGCCTGGAGCGGGAAGCGACTCGGCGCGACCAGGCCCTGCGTGGCAGGGGGAGTCACGCCGCCAACGGAGACGAAGTAGTGGATGTTCCGTTCGCGGGCATAGTCGGTCGCCTGGCGCGATACCGCGCTCGAACCGTCGAACCGCCCTTCGTCGATGAAGACGACGTTCTCGACGACCACGTCGGGGGGCACCGCGAGCGCCTCGATCAGGAACGCGCGATTGGCTTCGAGGCCGAGGCTGGTCTTGCCCGCGCCGTAGTACAAGGCGGCTTCGGGCGCGAGGTCGTGAACGACCTCGAGCATGGCGCTGCCCTCGGGATAGGGGACCAGGCCGCTGTCGCCGAAATTGGGATCGAAGACATGCTGGCTGAGAGTGGGGGGGGTCAGAAGAATATCACCGAAGAATCCGAAGCCTGGAATATCGTCGCAGGACGCGGGCGCCGGAAGATCGCTGGGCGACATGAGAAAGACGCCCTCGGGGTTTCGGTTGTCGGGGTCGTGGACCTGAAACGGACCGCACTTCTGGGCGGCGAGACTGCCCGACTGTGCGAAGAGAGAGGTCGAGAACACGGCAACAGTGGCCGATCTGCCGTCAACGAGTACCGGCGAACCGGCTCCGCGGGGCTGGTCCCGGCGAATATAGACGATTCCCGTGAGAATCTCGCCTTCCGTGGTGACCTGGCCGGATGCGGTGGGAATGGCGTAGGAGGGCAGGCGGACCTCGCGTACGAACTTCATTTCCGCGATGGCTTCAATGTCGGAGATCGCGGCCCAGCCCTGGACGAGAGGGCGACGGGTCGAGACGTGTTCGATTTCGACGCCAGCCGCTCTCAGCCGGTCGATGTCGGCTTCGGTAGCGGATTCGAGGGCGATGTACACCTGGATGGCTTCGCCCTTCTTGTCCGACAGGAAGATCGGATTGGCGCGGGATGCGTTGGATCTGGCCTTCAGGTCCTGCAGTGCGGAAGGACCCTTGGACGCGGTCGTCCCGACCTCGCGCATGACGGCATACAGACTGTCGTCGATCTTGGGATGCGAGGGCAGCAGCGTCTTGACGCCCTTGGGCAGGGAGATGTCCGCCAGCGAGGGTTCATAGGGGTCCTCGGGCGCGGACGCTCCGGCGGATGCGATGGCTGCCGCCACCATGCCGAGGAGGAGTGTCCTGCCGGAACGCGTCATGTTGCCGCCGCGTCTTGTCATTGGTAGAGGCTCCAGTCGGGGACGTCTGATCCAGGCGGTGCGGGGAGTACGACGCTGAAGGCGTCGTTGCGGGAGATCGCGGCTCCGCCGTTGGGGTTGATGACTCGAATCGCGCGCGGGCCGAGATTGGCCTGGGAAAGATCGACTGTCACGTCGATGACGTTGGCGCTTCGGACGATGGGCTGGTACATGACGGGGATGTCGCCGCCGAAGCTGACCTGGGCGCCGTTCCTGAACTCGCTGCCATAGATGCGGATCGTCGCGTGCTGGCCCTTGGTGGCGCTGCGGGGCGAGAGGCTCTTGACCGAGATCAGACCCGGATCGGGCGTGGTGCCGTTGGAGGGCACGCGCAGAATGGGGTCCTTCGGCTGGGCGACGAAGCCGGCGCCGATGACGCGATTCTCGTAGAAGGCGTTGAGGGCGCCGATCGAGTCGATACCGATCGTTCCGCCGCCTTCGCCGACCATCAGGTCGAGGTCGCCGTCGTTGTCGGCATCGACGAGGAGAATCGCCTGGCCGTTGCCGTGGACGTCGCTGGCGGAACTGGGCACATTCTCGCGCACAGCGATGCCCGTCGAGGGCGTGTATGGGATCTCGTAGGACTCGCCGCTGCCGTCCGCCGCGATCAGGAATTGGCGCCCGCCCGCCCCGCCGGGGACGTTGGCGAAGAGGTGAGCGGAGGCCGCCGCTTCGTTGTCGGTGGAGGTGGAGACGACGAAGTCGAGCCATCCGTCGAGATCGACGTCGCCGACGTCGATGTCGGTGCTCGGGAGAATCGTGTCCACCGCGTAGGCGTCGGTCGTGAAGACGGAGAACACGGGCTCGTTCTGCGCGTTCAGGCCCTGGTTGCGGAAGTAGTGGTCGCGGCCCTGGTCGGTGACGATGATGAAGTCGAGAACCTGGTCGAAGGACCCGTTCTCGTTCATGTCGACGTAGCGGGGGGCGCGCTTCGTGAGGCGAGAGCGGCCCTGTGCGTCGCGGCCCAGGTGGGTGACCGGGATCGAATAGGTTCCCGGCGCGCGGTCGAGAACCGGGACGCCGTTGGTAAAGAGACCCGCTCCGGCGCTTTCCTGGTCCTTCAGTGCCTTGACCATGTTGTCGAAGTTGAGGATTTCCATGTCCTCGACGATGCCGTTGCCGTCGATGTCCTCGGCGATGTCGGCGCGACGCATGAAGTCGGCGACGGCGATGCGGGCCGAAGCGAGCAGGATGGGCTGGCCGGTGGAGGGGTTGGCCGGCGGGAAGGTCGTGGAGGCCTCGAAGAAACCAAGCGCGCCGCCCTGGGCGCCGCCCTGGTTGATGAGAAGCTGCGAGAGCTCCTTGAAGTCCGGGTTGGGAACCGAACCGGTGGCGCGGCGGTTCGCGACGAGAATGTCGAGGTCGCCATCGTTGTCCGCATCGAAGAAGACGGAGGAGATCGAGTCGTCTTCCTGAACGCCGTCAGGAGCCGAAGTGAAGGGAACCTTGGGCAGGCGCAGCTGGGACTCGTCTTCGAGGGCGCGGGAGGAATAATAGCCCGATTCGCCGGGGTTCTTCGTCGAATTGTTGAAGAAGATGGCATTGGCGACGCCGTTGTTGGCGGCGGCGTTGCTGAAGAAGACGTCGATATCGCCGTCGTTGTCGGCGTCGCCGATGGCGAGATCATTGGTGAAACGGTACTCGTCGAGGATCTCCTGGGGGAGACGGTCGGGACGCTGCTCGTAGACGCCGTCGCCGAGGCGGGCTTCGGCGAGTTGGGCGGCGGGCCATGCGAGGGGGTCGCGAAGCTCGAAGTCGTCGTACTGGAAGAGCGAGTTGAAGATCTCGGGCGCCTGGCCGACCAGGTTGGGGTTGCCGACGACCATGAGGTCGAGGGCCTGGGCGTCGCGGTTCTCGTAGAGAACGTTGCGGGCGGAATAGTAGGCGACCATCAGGTCGAGGTCGCCGTCCTGGTCGAAGTCGAAGAACTTGCCGTGAGCACCGGGGAGGGGCTCCTGCTCGAGGCCGATCTTCGGCGCGCCGCCGGGCGTCGTGAAGCCCGAGGAAATGGTGCGGCCCGGGGGATAGGCCACGGATGCTGGTGTGTAGACGGCGGTTCCGGCAACCTTGCTGAGGCCGCGGTTGGTGAGTATCTCGCCGATATCACCGTCGGAGGTCAGCGCGCGACCGTTGATGACGGCGATGTCCTGGCCCCCGTCGCGGTTCGTGTCGCCGGCGATGAGGTCGCTGGTCAGCGAGGAGAAGACGGGAAGACTGATGCCGCCGACGCTTCGGATACCGATGTCGATGGTGTCGTCGATCATGGCACGGGTGACGTCGTGGAAGATCGGCTGGTCGTTGCTGGCCGTGATGTTGGGCTTCAGGGAGGGCTGGTAGAGCTGGTTGATGTAGAGGCGCTGCTGGCCGGCGACGTTGCAGACGAAGATGTCGTAGTCCGCATCGTTGTCGGCGTCGAAGGCGTGGATATAGGAACCGTTGATCGGAACGTTGGGACGCAGGGCGCTGGTCCCGACATGCAGGAACGACGCTCCCTCGTCGTCGGTGTTGTAGCGGAAGCCGTTGCCGTCGCTGTTGATGAGAAGTCCGACGAGCCCGCCGAGGACGTTCGCGGTGTTCAGGAACGAACCCTGGGGCGCGTCGCTGACGGTCATGACGTCCGGGAAGCCCGTGCGAGTGATGTCGGCCGTGTCCACGGCGCGTGTCCTGCCGACGAAGCGGAAGGGCGCGGGCGGGGCGACGATGTCGAACATGCGCTCCTCGTAGTTGGCGTAGACGGAGGTCGAGCCCGCGATGATGCCGACCAGGGGAGTTGCCGCGAAGGGGCCAATGAGTACGTTCGTGGGATTGAATCCGGAGGTCGCGCCGCCAAAGCCCTCGTTCCGAAGCGAGCGACCGAGGTCGGCGCTGGCGGGTGCGTCGGGCTGATACGGGGAAAGGATGCGCGGCCCGATGCCCTGCTCGCCGGCCGTGCCGACGTTCTGGGTGACTTCCATGAAGTCCGCATAGCCCATGTTGAAGAGATCGACGCTTGTCATGCCCGTCGTGACGGTCCGCGTGTTGGGGTAGTCGTCCGTGATGGCAGGAGGTCCCTGGATCTGGTACGTTGGGTCGGTTCCGTCGCGGGCGCCGATCAGGATATCGAGAATCGTCCAGAACTCGATGGAGAAGTTGGGCTGGTAGAAGACTCCGTCGGGGATCGCGTTGGCGTCGAGCAGGTCCGTGTTGGCGAAAACGGGGTCGTAGCCGTCGGTGGTGCTGCGCAGTCCGACATCGAGCTGGGGTCGCTCGTTGCCGACGATGAAGTCGGGTCCGATTCCGAAGAGCCAATGCCGCCCGAGAGCGACTTCACGGGTGTTGGAGAAATCCGTGTCGTTCGCGGCGGGATTCGGGGTGGGGACGAAGTCGTTGAAGAGGGGCGGGAGCCGGTCGGCGTCCGCAGCGGTGGGCGCAGAGCGAACGCCGTTGATAATGTTGTCCCGGCCGAATGTCTCGTCGCGGAACCAGTAGCTGTCGGGGTTGGGGACGGCAGGCGAGCGTTCGGCGTAGACAGGTGAATCGCCCTGGGAATTGACGAACTGCAGCTGGGCGATGAACGCGTCGGGAGTGCCGCGCGGAATGCGACCGATGACGTTGCCGGTGTTGGGGTCCGTCATGACGAGTTCGTCGCGGCGGTTGATCAGGATGCGCTCGCTGAAACGACCGGTCTTGTTGGTGAATCCGTGGGGTCCCGGGGGAGGTCCCGGAATCTCGATCACCTGATCCGACGTGTTGGCCGCGTCGTAGTTGGAGACGATGATGTCGAGGTCGCCGTCGGCGTCGATGTCCGCCACGCGGGCGCGGGTGGTGATGTCGGGAACGACGCGTTCCTGGGGCGTGCTCTTGGCGTTGAAGATGCCCGGGAGACCGATCTGGGTGGAGTTGCGGAAGAAGCCGTCGCCGAGCTGGTCGTCGTCGAAGAGCGGGTTCACGGCGGGGTCGTCGATGTCGATGTTGAGCCAGAGCTGGTTCTGGCCGTTGCCGACGCACTCGTAGATGTCGAGGTCGCCGTCGAGGTCGAAGTCGAAGAGAATGATGTGGTTGGTGACGGCCTGGGAGATGGCGAAGGGCTGGCGCCAGCGGTCGTCGAAGGTGTTGATTCGTCCGTCGATGCCGAAGGTGACGTCGCGGAAGAAGCCCGGGTTCGATTCGCCCTCGTTGAGATAGATGCGGCTGGTGAGGCCGGAGTTGACCGTGCCGGACTGTCCGCTGACGCCGATCACGAGATCGTTGTACCCGTCGCCATTGATGTCGCCGGACGCCACGGTGGACGCGACGAGATCGTCGGCGGGCAGCTGTGCCACGGGGATGCCGTTGACGGAGATCGGAACGGAGGCGGGGGACTTCTCGAGGAGAAGGGCGATGGTGGCCTCGCAGACGTCGCCGATGCCGTCGCCGTCGGTGTCGGCCTGGTCGGGGTTGGCGATATCGACGCAGTTGTCGCCGCCGTTGGGGACGCCGTCTCCGTCGATGTCGGAGTCGCAGGCGTCGCCGATTCCGTCGCCGTCCAGGTCGGACTGCGAGGGATTGGGGGTCATGGGGCAGTTATCGAATTCGTCGGGAACGCCGTCGCCATCGAAGTCGGTTTCGCAGATGTCGCCGACGCCGTCCTGGTCGATGTCTTCCTGGGCGGGATTGACGACGAAGGGACAGTTGTCGTCGGTGTTGGGAACGCCGTCCTGGTCGATGTCGGGATCGCAGGAGTCGCCGATGCCGTCGCCATCGAGATCGAGCTGGTCGAAGTTGGGCGTGTTGGGGCAGTTGTCCTCGGCGTCGGGAACGCCGTCGCCATCGAAGTCGCCTTCGCAGACGTCGCCGATGCCGTCGTTGTCGGCGTCGGCCTGGTCGGCGTTGGGAACGAAGGGGCAGTTGTCCGCGACGTCGGGAACGCCGTCGAGGTCGGAGTCTTCCGCCAGGTTGAGCAGGCGGGTGCCGCGATTGGTGATGATATCGATGGGGTCGAGGTACTTGTTGCCGAGGGTGGAGAGAGCGAAGCCCAGGTCCGCCTCGTCGGCGAAGAGTTCCCCGAGTTCCGTCTGGGGAATGCCGTTCTCGACTCCGCGAATGGCGGAGACCTCGGGGTCGAGAACCAGGGGATCGACGATGTAGGTTCCGCCGTTAGTGATGGAAACGGAGGCGGAGGGCGACACGGGCTGGGGGTTCCAGCGGAGGAGGACGCCCTTGCGCGCGTTGAGGCCACCACCATTGACGTCGCCTTCGATGCTGCCGCCGGGGGGGATCGTCCAGATTCTCGAGAGATCCTCGCGAACGATGTCCGCATTGACGACGAGAAGACGGTTGGGAAGCGTCAGTCCCGAAGTGGTGAGATTGCCAAAGAGAGAGAGCTGAAGGAAGGGGGAGAAGACGTCGTCGAACCAATCGACGGAGACGGGAACGGGGTCCTCGCCGGGAAGTCCGTAGCCGGTCGCGATCTGAAGGGGATCGCCATTCACGAAAATCCGCACGCCCGCGAGGCCGTTGTTTCCCGGGATGCCGAGGCCGGCCTGGTACATGTGGGCGACGCCGAAGGCGAGATCGCGGGTCGACGTGTTCTCGAACTCCCACTCGACCTCGAAGCCGCGCTTTTCGGAATCGTTTCCGAAGGTCGGGTAGGCGCGAAGGGTCAGTCTCTGCCGCAGGATGCCGAGGGGATTGCCGACGGCATCGGTCAGGGGGAAATCGGCGACGATCACGTCGATATTGTCGTCGGAGGAGAGCGCGGCGGCGGGCTGGCCGCCGAAACCGTTTCCGATGTTGGGGAACTCGAAGATGGCGCCGCTAACCTGGTCGACGATTCTTACGCTGGTGAAGCTCAACTGGGCAGCGGTTGGAGCGATGTATTCGGGACCACCGGCGACCTGCGCGTTGAAGATTCCGTTGGTGGAAAGCTCGTTGTCGTCGATGATGCCGTTTGCGTTGTCGTCGGTGCCGACGCCGCCGATGGTGGCAACGGCCCATTCGTTGCGGATCGTCAGGACGTTCTGGTCGTCGAAGTTGGTGACGGGGTCCTCACCGAAGCGCTGGTCGGTCGGGTTGGCGACGCCACCGAAGAACTCGTTGGGGAAGGCGGCGGCATCGGAGCCGAGGGTGGCGAGAGAGGGCACGTCCCAGGCGAACTCCGCAGGGGCGGCGAAGATATACCAGTCGTCGCGGCTGGGAAGTCCGCGCAGCTGGTAGCGACCGTTGACGTCCAGATCGAGCGCGTCGGAGTTGATGCCGGCGGCCGTGCGCTGGCGTTCGCCCGTGACGGTGTGCGCGACGACGCGAATGCGGCCGACGAATTCTTCCTCGATGCCGGCCCACTGGGCGCGCGGGTTGTTCGCCGCGATGGTGTCGAGGGTGACTGGGTCGTCGGGGGGAATGGGATAGCCGAAGTAGATGATCTGGTTGGCCGGGGCGGGAAGCTCGCCCGGGTTGCCGTTGTCGAAGTCGATGTCCTGGGTGCGTCCGTCGATGAGACTGCCGCCGAAGCCGGCGGCGGAATCGTAGTCGCCGGAGGGATAGGCGCGGGAGAGCGTGAGTCTGTCGTCGAGACTGATCTCGCGAAACGCGTAGGGATCGGTGAGATAGCCGGCCGCGACCTGGTCGGCGTTCGGAATGTCGGGCAAATTGTCGAAGAGATTGCCGGCGTAGAAGGGGGTCATCGACGAGAGATAGAGATGCGAGCCGCCCAGGCCGGCGATTTCGCCGAGAGCGCGCGTCATGACGGCCTGGATGTCCTCGGCGCCGATGATGTCCTGCCTCTGGAAAGGCGGATTGAGAAGGCCGAGATCGCCCTCGTCCTCGGGAAGGAGATACCATCCCTGGGAGTTTGGTGCGGAGTTCATGATGATGTCGGCGTCGATAACCGTGCCGGCATCCCATTCCTGGCGCGGAAGAAGGAACTCCAGGTCCCTGTCGCGCAGGCGGATCACCGCGATGTCCTCGGGAACGATGGTGGTGCCGTCACTGAGGGTGTCGTCGATTTCGATGGCACCGACGAGGTTGTCGTTCGCGCCGGGGAAGTTGACGTCGAAGTCGTCGGGGTCGAAGTCCTCGTTGAAGTAGTAGATGATGGGTTCGTAGAGGACGCCGGTGGGCAACGTCGCGAACGCGGTGTCGCGGAAGGTGATGAGGCTGAAGCGGTCGAGCTGGGCGTTCGGGGGCAGGACGCCGAGGGGGAACTGAACGGGATCGAAGATGAGCGCCTGGTCGGAGAAGAGGGGCTGCTCCTTGAACTGGAAGTCCGTGAATCCCGAGCCGTTCCACTGCTCGATGGCGCGGCGCAGTCCGTTGTTGATCTCGTCGTCGACGGAGAGGCCCTGCTGAAGCTGGTGCGCGAGCGGATTGAGAATGCCGGGCAGAACCGAATCGAAGCCGCCGCCGGGAATGGCGCGGTACAGGTGGATCTGCAATCCGTCGGAATAGTCGATCTCGTCCCAGAGAAGCGGCGCGGTGACGATGGTGTCGTCGGTGCCGTCGGAGGGATTGTTGAAGTCGGTCACATTCACGTGCTGAATGGATCCGGCAAATGCCGTGGCCGCGGGCAGTGCCGCGGCGAGAAGAAGTGCACCGGCGTATTTGCGAAGCTGACTCATGAGCGGCGGTCCTGGGGGCCTTTCTGCGGAGTCGAAATGGTTACTTGTCGGTCTCTTCGGGTGCGCGCACGAGGCGTGCCGCGCGACCCTTGGCGGGGTCCGCCGCGAAGGGGTCGAACGCGCGCAGCGCGGCGTTGCCCTTGTCGGGCACGGCGACCTGGACGTCGCGCTTCGCGCCGATGTCGCGGGTGACGGTCTTGACGGGAAGGCTCTTGCTGTTGAGTGTGCGAAGACTCGTCATGAACTCGTCGACCGTGGGCATGCCGGCGAGCGTCGCGGGGCGACCGGGTGCGGCGCGGAAGACGACCTCGCGCTCGATCTCGAGCGTCTTGCCGGCGACGCCTTCGTGCTTCTCGATGCCCTTCAGGACGGAGAACTTGCCCTGGAAGCCGCCGACGACGAGCGGCGTGTTGTTCATGGGGGACTTCTCGTCGATCTCCACGCCTTTGGCCTTCAGCGCGGAGAGGTCGGGAGTTTCGAGGAAGAGGATGACTTCCTCGTCCTTCTTGAGCTGGGGCATGCCAGGCGCGACGGCAGAAAGAGGGCCGTAGTCGCCGCCGAGCGTGTAGAGCGTCATGGTGGCGTTCTTGGCGAGCGCACCCTTCGCCGTGTCCTGCACGAGGATTTCGTGTCTGGTCAGAAGCTTGCCGGAATAGAAGTCCGACTCGCTCTCGACGACGGTGCCGTGGACGATGTCGTCGGCCACGGCGCTGAGTTCCTCGACGGTCAGGGGAAGGACCGAGGCGTTCGCCGGAGAGCCCGCCACCATGACGAGAAGCAGGGCGAATGCCCCGCAGAGTGTGCTGGTTATCGTGTTCCGCATGTTTGTTCTCACCACCGGGTCAGAGGTTTCCCTTCGAGCTATCGGAATGCTTTCTGCGCCAACATGTCCACCTGGAATCGATACACGTTTCCGTCGCTGATGGTGCCGTTGGTGGGGTCGTAGTCGAGGATATAGGTGAACTGTCCGACTCCAAATTTGGGAAGCGGGGGACTGGAGCCCCCCTGTAGCGTCGACGAGTGGCCCATGACCGCATCCGGCCCGACGGAAACGAGTCCCCAGGCACCGGCCCGGCTGCTCGCACTGGTGTTGATTTCGCCACTGCCGAAGAATCCGGGATCGCGCTCCAAATCGTACAAAATCAACGAGTCCCAGTACTCAATGAGGTTAAAGGGTGGCGCAAGCGCGTTTTCGAAAATGTCGATCGGGTAGGTCGTGATGTAGGAGATCGGGGTCGTGAGGCGGGCAAGGTCGCGAGGCCTGAACTCGACGGAGCCCATCGAAGGTTGGACGGATCCGAGCACGGGCGCGGCGGTTCGCGGGGGATAGCGATTGCCGTCAACGCGGTAGGATTCGAGAGCGGTGACGATGGTCCGCTGGTCGTTCTTGACGCGGGAGACCTTGGCGCGGGTCTGGGCTTCGAGAAAGTTGGG
>JAJFLJ010000051.1 GCA_021772755.1 Candidatus Sumerlaeota bacterium | reverse complement strand
CCGATGTCCTCCGCAGTCAGAAAGAACGATTCGGGCGAGGTCTCGAGAGGGCTTACGCAGTGCGGGCTCTTGGCCGCACTCACGCCGAAATCCCAGGGCGTAAGCCTGCGGTACAGATACGGCCCCAAGTCGTACGTTACGACCCCTCCGGGGCAACCTACCACGACCACACAGTTTGGGTACGGAGGAATCGCCTTCTCTCGGGCTTCTTCAGTCCCGGCGACTTCGCCGCAGAGAGACGATCCGCACAGGGCATGACAAACGACGCCAAGCAGGATCGCGATCCGCTCCGTTCGCTTCCTCGTCATGGCCCCTCTCCCATTCCCCTCAGGGTACAGCCATCATGGACCGACGGCATGGTATTCGTCAATCCGGATGCAAAGCGCCCCCCGGTCTCGGGGGAGGGAAGACTCCCGGACAATTCCGCCGGGCGCCGGGTCCGGCTGGCGCCATAGCCCGGGTTTAAACTGCGATCTGCATGTGCGCAATGAAAGCGCGCAGTCGTCCGGAACACTCCGCCCGTCCAGCGCTCGACACCCAGCGCCCCCCATCCTTCCCGTTGCCGTCGGGCTTCGATCTGGCTAACTTGGTTCTCCGGGGCGGCGGAAGAGCGCCCGCCCCCCATTGGAAACCCCCGCATGCCGAGTCCGCCCTGCATCGCCATCCTGCCCCTCGCGGTGCCCGACGTGCGCCAGCGCGCCGAGACCGGCGACCTCGCCCGGGGCCTGGCGGCCACGCTGGAGAGCCGGTTGCGCCTGGTTCGCGACTCCACGGTCTTCGTCCAGCACCTGATTCTCGCCCCCCGCGACGAGCCCGGAAAGAAGGGCTTTCTCGTCCGCACCTCGATGTGGTCGCTCGACGAGGCCCTCGGCCTGCCCCGCCCCGACGGGGTCACTCCGACACATTTGCTCCACGGCAGTGTGACGTGGGACGACGAGATTCGCGTCACCCTGGAATTGATCGACGCGGCGGCGGCGTTCGTCTGCTTTCGCGAGGAAATCGTGGCCACGCCCGCCGACTTCGTCGCCAGGTTCCACGAGCTCATCGGCCGGGTCTCGGAAGCCTCCGGCGCCCCCCTGAACCCGCAGCTCCGCCAGGCCATGGAGCGCAAGCCCACCTCTTCCTTCGACGCCTTTCTCCATTACATGACGGGCGTTTCGCGCATGATCGCCATCCAGGTCCCCGTGCCCTCCACAGAGCCGGGCCGCGCGCCGTTCCAGGATTTTCTTCAGGCGATGCGCACCGACCCCATGTTCACCGAGCCGCTGCTGGCGCTGAACTTTCTCGCGCGGGCATGGCTTCAGGACGGGTCGAAGGACGCCGCCATCGCGGTGTGGGCGCTGCGCGAGGCGTGCAACCTGACGCCCGGGTTCACGCCGCTGAAGGGCACCCTGGGCCGCCGCCTCTTCCAAGAGGGCCATCTGGACGAAGCGCGCGTTCTGCTGGAGGAATACATCCGCCTGCATCCCGAAACCGAAGGCGAGACGGCGGCAGCCATCGTCTCCCTGGCCAGCATCTACCGCACGTTGAACACGCCGGAGGCGGCGCTCGGGTTTCTGCGGTCGGCGGCAAAGCGCTTCCCCGCCAACGCCGACATTCTGGAGCGGCTCGGCGTGGCGCTGCTGGAGGCGGGCGACGAAATCGGCGCGGAGGACTGCTGGCGGCGCGTTCTGGAAGAGGAGCCCCGCCGACCCCTGTCGCTCTCCAGCCTCGGCGGTCTGCTGGCCGGGCGCGGCGACGGGGAACGCGCGCGGATTCTTCTGGAGCGGGCCGTCGAGTCGCCGGAAGCCGGCGAGTCCGCATGGCGCAGACTGATCGATTTTCTGGTCGGGAGCGGCGACCTCGAAACCGCCGACGATCACGCCACCCGCTGGGCGGAGTCCCATCCGGAAGATTGGCGGGCTTGGCTGACCCTTGCGCTGGTTCGCCAGCAGCGGGGCGACGGCGACGCGGCGCGGTTCGCACTCGACAAGTCCGAAAGCTTGAAAGGCCGCAAGGACCTGGAGTCGGAAGTCGCCCGCGCCCGACTGCGCATTCTGGCGCCGGAAGACCACACGGCCTACGAAGCCGCAATGGGGGCCGCACCCCCGGCGACTCTTGATGCCGGCGACTCGCACCCCGAGCACCTCCGGGTTCTTGGCGCCCTTGCCCAGCGTCACCGCACGGCGCCGTTTCTCTGGTCGTCGCTGGCGGAGAAGTACCGGGAAGCGGGGCTGCTGGACTCGGCCATCGCGGCGCAAACCCAGGCGACGCGTCTGGTTCCGCGGTCGGCCGAAACGCAGAACGCGCTGGGCGTCCTGCTCATGGCCGGCGGAAACGGGCCGAAGGCGATCCTGCGTTTTCGCGAAGCCACGCGCCTCGCTCCGGGTTCCTTGGAGCACCGGCTCAATCTGGTTTCGGCCCTCGTGGCGGCGGACCGCCTGGTCGAGGCGGAGCGCCACATGGACTGGCTTCGGGCGAACAGCCCGGAATCGCCGGAAGTGGCCGAGCTGGGGCGCAAACTCAGGCAGCGCGGGCGCGAGCGGGCGATGGAGGCCTTGGACGGCGACACCACCGAAGGCACCCAGGGCGGCGTTCTGCGTCGGCTGGCCCGTCGGTTGAGAAAGCCGCGCCCAGAAGAATGAACCGCGAATTCCCCCGTATCGAAGAGGTGCTGGCGCGCGTCGCCAGCGGCGACCTCGCGCCGGACGAAGCCGCGTCGGCCCTTCGCGGAATGATGACTGCCGACCTTGGTTTCGCCAATATCGACCTCCAGCGCCAGGCGCGCCGGGGCAGGGCGGAGGCCATCTTCTGCGAAGGCAAGACCGCCCCCCAGGTGATCGCGATCGCGCGCCGGATGGTGGACGCCGGGCAGAACGCGATCATGACGCGAACGTCGCCCGAGCAGCGCGAAGCCGTCGCGGCCGCCTTCAAGGGGGAGAAACTGGTCCGCCACGACGAGGCGCGGTTCCTCTTCCTGGAGCGCGAACCCGCCCCCCGCAAGGAGGGCATCGTCGGTGTATTCGCCGCCGGAACGACGGACATTCCGGTGGCCGAGGAAGCGGCGCTGACGGCCGAGGCTCTTGGCAGTCCGGTCGAGCGCGTCTACGATGTCGGGGTCGCGGGTCTCCACCGGCTGCTGCGCCAATCCGACGCGATCGCACGGGCCCGGGTGCTGGTGGTCGCGGCGGGAATGGAGGGCGCGCTGCCCTCGGTGATCGGGGGGCTGGCGAGCGCGCCGGTGATCGCCGTGCCCACCACGGTTGGCTACGGGGCATCGTTCAACGGACTGGCGGCGCTGCTGGGGATGCTGAATTCCTGCTCGCCGGGGGTCAGCGTCGTGAATATCGGCAACGGCTTCGGAGCGGGCTATCTGGCCGATGTCGTCAACGGAATCGGCGAATCCGCCGGGAAGTGAATTGCAGACGGGGCCTGGAACGGGGAACGTCGGTTGCTTTGCCGACGATGTCCAATCGCGTCCGGCCCTTATACAAGGGAGCCAACAAATGATCGCCAGTGCAGCCAAGGCCGACCAGACGACCCGAAGCCGACTCGGCGGGGAACTCGACCAGCATGCCGTCGAGTGCGTTCTGGGAATACAGGCGGCGAAGGATACGTTCGAGCAGCTCGAAGACCGCGACCACTCGCCCGCCGACGGCGTGATCTGGCGGCGGCGGCGCGTGGCATGGGACAACCCGGGAACGAACGAGCTGTCGGGCCTTTGCGTGAACGAACTCCGCATTTCCCCCGGCGCGGCGGGGCACATTCGCCCGCGGGTCGCGATGGCGGCACCGGGGCTGGTGGATTTCGAAGCCATCGAGAACGCCTACTGGCAGACGTACTGGGCCGGCGGGGCGCTTCGGCTCGAACGCGGGCAGAAGGAATCGCGTCTCTTCGTCAACCTGAGAGAGTTGACATGCTCGCGCTCCGGCGCGCCCCGGGGTCCGTGGGAAGACCTGACCGAGCTGACCCGCCGCATCGAGGGTGGCGAGTGGAAGGACGAGTATACCGACCTGATTCCGGCGCTTCAGCCGACGCTTCGCCGCGATGGCGAGAGCCCGCTGCGCATCGCCCGCTATCTGCCGGCGTTCCATCCCTCCTGGACCGTCCAGGCGGAGGAACAGGTGCTCGCCGCGACGAATGCGGGCTACTTCCTGAATTTCCCCGAAGAGTACGAGGACGGGGTGAGCGCCCTGCACCAGCCCATCGGCGCGCTCTACTCCGACGGTGTGCTGCACATGCCGCCGTGGATCGAGCGCCCCTGCGTAGTGGAATGGCTCGACGGCCGCCGGTCCATCGAGTTGCTGGGCCCCGGGGACCTGGTCCTGACCGTCGACGAGTTCGAGCCGATGCCCCTTGGGCGCGACACTCTCTCGGACCGCAGGGCCTTTGCCTGGCGGGCGTTCGACGGGCCGCTGCCCGCTCCGCCGAAGGGGGTTTCGACCGCCGACGTGGTGTTTTCGGGGTCAGGCCTAGTGGCGGTGGTGGAACCGGGAACGCGCCAGCCCCCGCTGGGTGGCGCCATCGTCCGTGTGACGGGCGAAGCGGCGCTTCCGTGGCGGCGCTGGATCGAGAATCCGGGCGCAGGGCCGTTTCCGAACTGGCGTCTCGATATCGCGACGTCCCGCCGCGAGCAGCCTTCCTTTATCCTGGCGTCCGGTCCGAAGCTCCTTCTGGACGGACGCGTGCTGTCGGAGGACCAGATGTTCAATCCCCTGGCCGCCGGCGAATTCCGCCCCGACGGCCCGCCGCCGACCCGGTTCCCCTACGATGCCTCCAGGACGCGGGCGCCGCGAACGGCGCTGGGTCTGACCCGCGACGAGGACTGGGTGCTGGTGGTGGTGGACGGACGTTCCGACATGGCCCACAGCGTGGGTTGTACGCTGGAGGAGCTGGCGCGGCTGATGGCGCACCTGGGCTGCCGCAGTGCCCTGAACCTGGACGGCGGCGGGTCGAGCGTCATGGCGGTCGAGGGCGTTGGACGGCTCGACCAGCTGAAGCCGGGGCTGGCGCAGGGCGTCGTGAACATCCCCAGCGACCCCGGCAACCGCGAGCGCGTGGTGCCGGTCGCGCTGAACGTCGTGATCTAGGACCGCTCCAACTTTTCCGAAAGCCGTTGTCCCGCTCCGGGAGTGCGGAAACGCTCTCCCCGCCACAATCGAACGGGGAGTATCCGTTATGCTGCAAGACCGTCAGTCGAAACGAAACCGACGCCCACACCGCCTGATGTGGATTCTTCTGATCTCCTCCGCCATCGTCCTGTTCTGGGGCGGAGCGGGGGCGCAGGAGGAACCCGCGGCGCACGGCAACGAGTCGCATGCCGTCGAAGTCGCGGACGGGCACGGACACGAGGCCGACGCCCACGGGGAAGACGCGAGCCACGGTGCCGCAGGACACGCCGACCCGGTGGCCGGGGTGCTGTTGCAAATCGTGATCATTCTGCTGCTCGCAAGGATAGCCGGCCACGTCGCCGAGGCCGTCGGGCAGCCCGCCGTGCTCGGGGAGCTGCTGATCGGCGTGGGGCTTGGGGCGTTCGCACTGCTGGCGCCGGACCTCGTGCCGGGCCAGCTGATCGCCGACGCGCGGACCGAAGGCTCCCACATCGACATTATCGCGCGCATCGGAGTGATTCTGCTGCTGTTCGAGGTCGGCCTGGAATCGAGCTTCATCGAACTGATGAAGGTCGGATGGCCCTCGCTGATCGTCGCCATCACGGGCGTGGTGGCACCGTTCGCAATGGGCTTCTTCGCGACGGAGTTCCTCGTGACCACGTTTCCCGCCGGAATGGAGCCCTACAAGGTCGGGCTCTTCCTGGGGGCGACGCTGGCGGCGACGAGCGTCGGCATCACGGCGCGGGTGATCAAGGACCTGAACAAGCTCGACGTGAAGGAATCGAAGATCATTCTCGGCGCGGCGGTCATCGACGACGTTCTCGGCCTCATCATTCTCGCGGTGGTCAGCGGAATCGTGGTGGCGTCCGGAGCGCCGGGCGGGGGCGAGGACCTCAACGTCATGCACCTGGCGGGCGTCGTGACGCTGAAGGCGGGGCTCTTTCTCATCGCCGCGGTGATCTTCGGGCAGAAGTGTCTGCCCTTCGTCTTCCGGATGATCAGGAAACTGCGCGGGGCGAAGCTCGACCTGGTCTTCTCCCTGGCGTTCTGCTTTCTGATGGCGTACCTGGCGAACGCGGTGGGACTGGCCACGATCGTGGGGGCCTTCGCCGCCGGCCTGGTCATCGAGTCCGAGACGCTGAAGCCGTTCAGCATGTCGGAGCACTTCGAAGGCGCGGTCCATGCGCTGAGGGAGAAGGTCTCCTCGTTCGCGGCGATCTTCGTTCCCGTCTTCTTCGTCCAGATGGGACTTCAGGTGCGGCTGGAGACGTTCCTGCAGAAGGAGATCCTGGTCCTGGCGCTCGGCCTGACCATCGCGGCGATCATCGGCAAGCTGCTCTGCGGCGTCACGATGAAGGGCGGCTTCTGGTCGCGGGCGACGGTGGGCATCGGCATGGTGCCGCGCGGCGAGGTCGGACTGATCTTCGCCAACATCGGGCTGGCGCTGGGAGTGGTCGATACCGGCACGTTCTCGGCCATCGTGATCATGGTGGTGCTGACGACGTTCATGACGCCGCCGCTGCTGAAGGTCTGCCTGGCGAGGATTCCAAGTCCGGAGCCGCCCCCGCGCATCATATGAACGCTCTTCGTCCGGAAGACCGCATCGCCGGGCTTCTCGCGCGCCGCGACTTCGGCGCGCGGGTCGTCCTTCACGGCTGGGTTCGCACGAAGCGCGATTCGAAGGGCGGCTTCTCCTTCGTCGAGCTCAACGACGGGTCCTCGCTGGCCGGCGTGCAGGTCGTCGCAGACGGTTCGCTGGAGAACTACGAGAGCGAGGTTCTGCACCTGACGACGGGCGCGTCGGTGCGCGTCGAGGGCGAGCTTCGCGAGTCGCCGGGCAAGGGACAGGCGGTGGAGGTGCTCGCCGCGAGTCTGGAGGTGCTCGGCACCGTCGAGAACCCCGACACGTACCCGATGCAGAAGAAGCGGCATTCGATGGAGTACCTGCGCGAGGTGGCGCATCTCCGCCCGCGCACGAACACGTTCGGGGCGGTGGCGCGCGTTCGCAACCGCATGGCGCGCGCGACGCACGACTTCTTCCAGTCGCGCGGATTCCTCTACGTCAACACGCCGGTCATCACGGCGAGCGACTGCGAGGGAGCGGGCGAGATGTTTCGCGTGACGACGTTCGACCTCGCGAACGTTCCGCGCGGCGCGGACGGGCGCCCGGACTTCGCGGAGGACTTCTTCGGCCGCGAGACGAGCCTCACCGTCAGCGGCCAGCTCGAAGGCGAGACCCACGCCTGCGCCCTGACGAACATCTACACGTTCGGCCCGACGTTCCGCGCCGAGAACAGCAACACCTCGCGCCACCTCTCGGAGTTCTGGATGATCGAGCCGGAGATGGCGTTCTGCGACATCGAAGGCGACATGAACCTCGCCGAGGAGTACATCCGGCATCTCTTCCGCACCGTGCTCGACGACTGCCCCGAGGACATGGAGTTCTTCGGCAAGTGGATCGACGGGACGGTCGTCGACACACTGACCCATATCGCCGATTCGCCGTTCGAGCGCCTGACCTACACGGAGGCCGTCGAACTCCTGAAGAGGAGCGGCGAGGCCTTCGAATACCCCGTGGAGTGGGGCGCCGACCTGCAGAGCGAACACGAGCGCTGGCTGACGGAGAAGCACGTCGGCCGACCGGTGATTCTGCGGGACTATCCCCGTGACATCAAGGCGTTCTACATGCGGCAGAACGACGACGGAAAGACGGTCGCCGCGATGGACGTTCTGGTTCCCCGCATCGGCGAAATCATCGGCGGAAGCCAGCGCGAGGAGCGCCGCGACGTCCTGGAGAGGCGCATGCGGGAGACGGGACTCGATCCGGAAACGTACTGGTGGTATCTGGACCTGCGGCGCTACGGCACCGTTCCCCACGCGGGGTTCGGTCTGGGGTTCGAGCGCGCCGTGCAGTTCGTCACCGGCCTGGGAAACATCCGCGACGTCATTCCGTTTCCGCGGGCGCCGAAGTCGGCGGACTTCTGACGGAAGCGGACCCGCCGAAAACCTGCGCTTGCGGCAGTGCGCGCCCGCCCAAACAGTCGCCGCCCCACGCGAACAGAGGCCGCCACCACCCGATGTCCGACGCCAGAGCCATGGAACCACCCGCGAACAAGACCGCTTCCGAGGCGAAGACGGCTCCGGCGAAGAAGGCTTCCGCGCCGCCGCCGAAGCCCGTTCCCGGCGGTACGGCGCACTGGAAGGTCTGTCTCGCGTCGCTGCTCGGCATCGTAGCGCTCGATCATCTTTCGAAGTGGCTCACGATCGTCAAGCTCGCCCCTACGGCGGACCGGCCCGGCCCCGTCGTCGACATCGTCCCGGGTCTTTTTCGACTGCTCTACGCGCGAAACTACGGCGCGGCGTTTTCGTTCCTCCACGGCCAGGTCGCCCTGCTGGCGCTCGTCAGCGTGGCCGTCTCGGTCGGCATGACCATCTGGTGGTTCCGGCTCCCGAAGGAGGAGCACTGGGGCCGGCTGGCCATCGCGTTCGTCGTCGGCGGCGCCATCGGCAATCTGATCGACCGCGCGTTTCGCGGATACGTCGTGGACATGTTCGACGCGTACGTCGGCAGCCATCACTGGCCCGTGTTCAACGTCGCGGACTCCTTCATCTGCGTCGGCATGGGACTGCTCGTCTGGCGCATGCTGAAGGGCAAGATCTGAGGCGGTCCCCGCGCGGTGCTCACACGATCGAACGAATCCCTGGACGTGCTGGAGCGGCTTCTCGATGGCCGCGGCAACGCCTGGCGCTTTCTTCGCGCCGCCGCCGCCGACCGCATCGCGAACGGCGGCCCGAAGCAGGACCGCCGCGACGTTCGGGCGCTGACACGCGCGTTTCGCGTCTGCACTCACGAACCCGACCTGTTCCGCACGATCGAGTACGCGTACGCCTTCGGCCGCATGAAGCGATCGAAGGCTCGGCGATGGCTCGACGTCGGTTGCGGCGACACGCCGTTCTCGGCGTTCGCGCTCGCAAGCGGCGCCGCGCGAACCTCGGTGCTGGTGGACGTCGACGACGAGGCCCTCGAAGCGCAGGCGCGCAACATGAGCGCCATCGGCGTGAGGCAGGGACGTTTCCGCCTAGTGAAGGAGGATCTCCGCGACAGGCGCATTCTGCCGGACTTCTCCGCCAGGATCGAGGGCGCGCTTCTCGTCTCGACGATCGAGCACATGCAGGGCGACGCCGACGTGCGTTTCATGGAGCGGCTGTGGGAGCTGCTGCCGGACGGCGCCCCGGCGATCGTGACGGTTCCGGCGCTGCACTCCTACGAGGAGAACGTGTCGGGGCACTACCACGGGTTCTTCGAGCGGCGCTACGACCTGCGGGCGTTCTTCGCGCGGCTTCAGGTCAACGGATTCGCCGCCGACGACGTCCGGTTCATCGTCCACCGGAAGGGCCGTGCGCGCCGCGTGGTGGAGAGCGTTCTACCCTCGGTGAACGAGCTCTTCGCGCGATGGTACGGAAGCGCGATGTCGGTCAGCGCCCGCCGCCTGCTCTCGCCGCTTCTTGCGTCGGCGCTTCTCGACGTTTCGCCGGCGCCCGACCCCACGATGATCGGCATCATGGCGACGTTCCGCCGGACGGAGAAGAACGTCCGGGATTCGGTGCGCGACTTTGCCGACGCGGACCCCGTCATCGCTCTTTCGCGACCGGCCGAACCGCCGGCGGGCATCGGCCTGTACTGTCCATCGAAGCACATCGTGTGCGACTGGGCGGACCGCATCGTCGTGCCGCTGGCGATGACGAACGCGTCGGACGAAACGATCCACGCGGGACCGATCCGCCACGGGCACCTGCATCTCGGCGCGCACATGAGTTCGGTGCTGACGGACGAGTCGGAGTGGGACTACGCGCACATGCCGCTGCCGCGCGATCTGCCGCCCCGCAGCACGGTTCTCGTTCCGGTTTCCATTCCCGCGCCGGAGGGACTCTGCGACTTCGAGTTCACGATCGACATCTGCAAGGAGGGCTTCTGGTGGCAGGGGGACGTCGCGCTGGAACCCGCGAAGGTGCGCGTGACGCTGCGGGAGAGGAAGGCCTAGCGCCGTTTCCGCCCGCGTCGCGCCTGGGCGAGAAGTGCCTTGGCGTTCGTCCGAGCGGGTTCGTCCCCCCCATCGGCCGCTTCCCCGATCGCGTCCTTCAGCCGCGAGCGGTAAGCGTGCGCCAGCGCGCACGCCAGCGCATCCGCCTGGTGGTCCGACATGGGCAGTTCCGGCAGGCCCAGAAGCACACGGATCATCTGCATGACCTGGGCCTTCGAGGCGCGGCCCTTGCCGACAACCGACTGCTTGATCTCCAGCGGCGAGTACTCGAACACGGGCAGGTTCGCACCGGACGCCGCCAGAATCGCCGCGCCGCGACCGTGCGCCATCAGCACGGCGGACTTCACGTTCTTGGCGAAGAAGATCGTCTCGACGGAAACGGCGCCGGGCGCGAACTCGCGGATCGTTTCGCCGACCAGATCGTGAATTCGCCGAAGCCGCTTCGGCAGCGGCATGGCGCTCGTCGTCGTGACCTCGTGCGCCTCGACGATGCGCCAGCCGTCGGCGGTGCGTTCGATGACGCCGACGCCGGTGCTGGCGAGGCCGGGGTCGATGCCGAGGATACGGTCGGGAGGCGGCGGCCGATCGCGGGAAGGGGTCAACTCTGGGAACTGGCGAACGGTTCGGCGCGCGATGCGGGTCGGTCGCTTCGCGGCTCGTACCAGCCTTCCTCCTCCTGGATGCGCGCGATTTCGGAGATCGCCGTGGCGAACCAGTCCGGCGGACGAAGGACGGTACAGCCCTGGTGCGGTTCGAAGGCGATCAGGCGCGCGTTGCCGGCATCCGTCATATGGGCCATCCACTCGATGTCGTACGCGGCATAGGGCAGCACGAGGTCGCGCTGCGGGGGACGGCGGACGACGATGGCGTCGCGGGTGAAACGCACCTCGCTCGCGACCGTCATGCGCAGCAGACCGCTCGCGACGAGCCCCATGGAGCCGAGCACTTCAAGCAGCACGCCGCCCACCAGCGTCTCCTGCGTGCGGGGGGCCGGCCACCACGCCAGCACACCCACCCCGGAGACGACGAGCGCCAGAGAAACGAGAAGCGCGGTGCGGTCGAGACGGGCGAGACGCGGCGGCCAGCGACAGATTTGCGTGGAGTCGGGAAGCTCTGCGCGAGAGCGGAGGAACGCGGGGAGTCGGGGAAGAAAGACCGTCATGGCACAGCGGCGGAACGTGTACCGCCAACATTCGAACCATGCCCGTCGCCGGGTCAGATCGCAACGGCAATCAGGGCGCGCCCGGGGAATTGTACTTCGTTTCGGAAACCGGCCCCGTAACCGCCCAGATATCCCCAACTTCCGACGTCTTGCAGACGCCGGATATCTTCATGATATCGCCGGCGGAAGCGGTCACGGCGCGAAGCGTGTCCTCTTCGCCGGGAATCGCGATGCGAACCGTCATCGTGCCGGGTTCGACGTCCACGAAGCCGAACCATCCCGTGGCGTCGGAGTACACCGACCGGCCCGTCCCTTCCAGCGTCACCAGCGCATGGTCCACCGGAGAGCCGCCGCAGGTCACCGTGCCCTGGACGATGGCCTTCGTCGGGTTCGAAAGCCAGGGCGAATCCGGCGGATCGACCCATTCGGTGAAGACCTCCGTGCGCAGCGCCTCGAAGAAGTCGGCCCGCGACGCGCCGGAGTCGTCTCCGCTCGTCTCGCTTCCCCAGTCGTAGATGTTCAGCCCCGCCGCGCCCTTCTCGCGCGCGTAGAGCAACTGCCACATCGAGTCCTCGATCTCGTCCTGCAGGTAGGCGCCGATGCCGATGATACTGCCGCGCGCGTCGTCGGAGGCGAGGGTGAGATCGGTCCAGCCCTGGTAGCGGGTCGGGTACTGGTTCTGGTTCGAGTAGTTCATGATCGCGTTGTAGTCGAGAATACCCTCTTCGAGCCAGCCCTTCCAGTCCTGGAAGACGCCGGAGTAGGCGGCGGACGCCGAAAAATCGTCCCAGGAGAAGCCCCAGTTCACCGTGTCCGCCGTCAGCACGACGTGGCGCTTCATCTCCTTCATCTTCACGTAGAGCTTCCGCACTTCCTGCGTGACCATCCGGCGGCGCCACGCGGCCCACTGCGAATTGCCGGACGAGGGCTGGCCGACACCGCCGGTGAAGGCGTTGAAGCGCGCGACGCTGGTCGGGTTGTATCCCCAGGAACCCGCGGTTTCCGGGTAGCGGATGTAGTCCAGGTTCACGCCGTCGATGTCGTACTTCGACAGACAATCGAGAATGACCGCTATGTTGTGCTCGGCGGTGCCGGGATGGCCGGGATCGAGATAGCGGTTCCCGACTCCGATGCTGCCGGTGCTGTCGAGCATTTCGTACTCGGGGTGCTGCGAGAGGACGTGCATGGGGCTGAGGGTTTCGCTCTTGGCGATGCGGTGCATCACGAACCAGGCGTGGACGTGGATGTACTCCTTGCCGCCGGAGGTGTCGTGGCAGAGGTCGATCAGGTACTGGAGCGGGTCGTATCCGGAACCGCCGGAAATGTTGGTGGCGCGGGGCTCGATGGATGAATCGTAGTACGCGTCGCCGATCTTGCGGATTTCGGGAATGATGGTGTTGATGTTGTTGGCGCGGCAGGTGGCGACCAGGTTCTCCGCCTGCGCGGGATTGAGGAAGCTCGAATTCCACGAGTCGATCCAGATGGCCCGGTACTCCCCCGGATGGCCCGCGCCGGAGACGTACTCCTCCGCGAGGCTCGCCGCCGTGTTGTCTCCCGTATCGCGGGCGGAGACATGGTAGCTCACGGTGTCGCCGTCGGGCATTCCCGGAATGATGGCCGAGTACGGCCCACCGCCCGTCATGGGCGAAGAGCCGGACGCGCCGGAGGGACTGGCGCTGTAGTGCAGCGTCACCTCGGCGACGCCGCGGTCGTCGGAAACCGTCGCGGTGACGGGAACCGGCTCGTCCGCGTCGGGGTATTCGATTCCGCGAACGACCGGTCCGATCGTCGGAGGATCGTCGACGGCGGTTCTGAAGCGAATCGCGTCGGCGATGTACGCACCGGCTTCGGTCGAGTTCGAGAGGCTGACGGAACCGGTCGTGCCGGCGTCGAAGTCGAACTCGCCGAGAAAGACCTCCGATATCTGGTTCGGGCCGTTCTGGCTCGCGAAGACCGGCGAGACGCCGTTCGCATGGGTGATGGAGTAGGGGGCGTTGAAGGCGCGGTTGGTGCTGGTGCGGAGGATCGCGAAGACTTCGCAGGGGCCGCTCTCGGGAATGTCCGGCGTCCAGGTGGCGGTCCCTGGGGGATCGTCGTCCAGCAGGAACCTGTAGGTGCCGCCGTTGTATCCCGGGGAGCCGCTCAGCTCCCAGGGCTGGCCGGTTTCCACATAGCCGGGCGCCCCGCCGTCGTTGTCCACCACGATGTCGTACGCCGCGACGAGCGGCTGCCATGCCGCAAGAAGCCCCGCGCAGCTCCAAAGTACGAATCTCTGCTGATTCATTCGGAATCCCCGTTCCCCGTCGAAAGTGCGACGGCATGTCTGGAGCGAATCCCGGCGTCGCGCAACCCGATTCCCTCCGCCGCGCCGGTTCCGCGTTGCGGCCCGCCTCCCCGCGCGTGGACCTTGCGCCCATGACCCTCCGGAACTTCATCGATCTGCTCGCGGCCCCGGGAACGGAGGAGCCGCTTGCCCTCTCGGCGGACGGCTCGCGCCTGGAATCGTCCGGCGGGGCGGCCTTCGATGTGCAGGGCGGCGTTCCGATCCTGCTGACGCCAGAGGACAGGGCGGAGTTCGGCGAGGTTCTGGAGTCGGCCGGGCGCGCCATGGCGGCCGAGTACGACGCCATGCCCCCCGAGCGATCCGACTGGCAGCCGCCCCCCGAACGGCCCTTTCCCCCGCACGACCTTCCGGAGGACGTCATCAACGCGGCGTATCACCGCAAGGGCGACGACACTCGCATCCTGAGCGTCGGCGGCGGCCCGACGCGCAACTCGCCACGCGACATCAATCTCAACATCGCGCCCTTCCGCGCCGTCGATGTCGTCGGCAACGCCCTGCGACTCCCGTTTCGCAGCGGCGCGGTGGATGGCATCTGGTGCAACGCGGTGCTGGAACACGTCGCGGACTTCCCCGCCGCCATCGCCGAAATGGTCCGCGTCACGGAACCGGGCGGACTGGTCATGGTACAGGTTCCGTTCATGCAGCCGGTGCACGGCTATCCGTCCGACTTCCAGCGCTTCACCACCGACGGCCTGGCGTTCCACATGCGCGAGCTGGAAATCGTCGCGAAGGGCGAAGCCGTCGGCGGGTCCTATGCGACGTGGCAGATTCTGAAGACGTATCTGGACGGACCGGGCCAGCGGACGCTCCCCCGCTGGATTCGCGGGCTCGCGCGGCGCACGCTGCTCCCCGCGCTCAAGGAATCCGCCATGAACAGGACCGACCTCGCCTTGCCGGCCGAAATGCGGACGCTCGCCAGCGTGGTGTACTGCTTCGGGCGAAAACGCGGAACATAGGCGCGCGGGCCACAGTCCTATTGGCGTTGCGGGCCGGGCGCCGGAAGTGCTCCCTGTAGGCGTTCGGGCCCGCAGCGGCCCGACCGATCCCCGGGAGTACCCAAGAACCATGCTTCGCTCTTTCTTTCGCTTTTTCTCCGTCGTGCCGGCGCTCCTCTTCGCGACGACTCTCGCCGCCGGAGCCGACATCACCGACTACATCGAACCGGCCGTCGCCGACGAGTTCAACGCCACCGTCACCGACGAGATGCGCGCCAACCCCCAGCCCGTGCGCGGAGGAACCCTTCGCGTTCGCACGCCGGCCGACGTGGGCACGTTCAACGTGCTGCTCCAGAATTCGGCCTTCGACCGCGAGATTTCCCTGCTGATCTTCGAAGGCGTCGCCGCGCTCGACGACTACACGCAGGAGTACTACCCCGCGCTCGCGTGGTCGTGGGAAACGGGCGATCTGATGAAGACGAAGGAGGGCGGGGTCCTCGAAGGCGTCGCTCTCGAATACGGAGACGAGAGCGACCCGGCGTCGGAAGTGGTGTTCGTTCCCGGCGCGCGCATCCACACGTTCTCGAAGAGCGACGTGGAGTCCGCCGACGCGGATGCCGGGACGCTGACGCTGAAGGAGGAATGGGGCGGCGCGACGCACACGGGCCGCGTCGAAGAGGGTCACCACGTCTGGCGCGTGAATACCGCGCACGATCCCGCGATGGCGGAGCAGGCCCTGCGCACGACGATCGCGGAGCTGGACACCTGGAAGGACCGGCGCGGCGAGGAGGAACTCGTCCGCCCGTTCATCAAGCGCGAGTGCGCCATGTGGTTCCACATCCGTCCTGGCGTGACGTGGCACGACGGCCACGCCTTCACGGCCGAGGACTACCTGTTCGCCTACGACACGCTGATGAACGTGGACGTGAAGGCGCAGGGAAAGCGCAGCTACATCGAGGACGTGACGCTGGCGGAACTGCGGAACGACGGCGCGACAGTGCACTTCCAGGCGCGCAAGCCGTACTTCAGACTCTTCGAGGCCGTTGCCGGAATCGTCGTTCCCCTGCCGAAGCACGTCTTCGAGCCGGAGAAGTTCGGCGGAGACGCGAAGGCCTTCGCCGACGCGTTCAACGAGCACCCCTTCAGCCGCAATCCGATCGGCACCGGGCCCTACAGGTTCGCGAAGTGGGAGCCCGGCACGCGCACGGTGCTGGAACGCAACGAGGACTACTGGGCGTCGAAGCTGCCGGAGGGGTCGGTACCGCTCTGGAAGCCGGAGCAGCCCTACATGGACCGCATCAGCTACGAGGTCATCATCGAGAAGAGCGTCTCGCTGAAGGAACTTGAAAACGGCTCCATCGACGTCGATCCGGACGTGGAGCCGGCGCAGTTCGGGCTGCCGCAGACGAACGCGAAGGAGTTCACGTCGCGGTTCGTGCGCGCGAAGTACTTCGGCCAGATGTACACCTACATCGGAATGAACAACGCGCGGCCGATCTTCCAGGACAGGGAGACGCGGCGCGCGATGGCGATGCTGATTCCGCGCGACCGCATCAACCGCGACATCCTCAACGGCATGGCCGTTCCCGTCACGGGCCCGGCATGGTCGAAGGGCCCGGCATACGACCATTCGGTCCCGCAGGTGGAGTTCGACGTGACGGCGGCCAGGCGGATGCTGCGCCGGGCGGGATGGCTCGACCGCGACGGCGACGGCATCGTCGAGAAGGAAATCGACGGCAGGATGGTGCCCTTCGAGATCGAGTACATGATCCACACGGCGCGCGACTATCACCAGAAGATCGCGGACATCGTGAAGGAGGAGGTGGAGCAGGCCGGGATTCGGATGACGATTCGCAAGCTGGAGTTCAACGTCTTCGCCGAGAAGGCCCGCGACAAGGAATACGACATGATCCGCTTCGCCTGGGGACAGACGGTCGATCCGGATTTCGCCCAGATCTGGCACTCGCGGCAGATCGCCAACAAGGGCGACAACTTCGTGTCGTTCTCGAACGCGCGCGCCGACGAGCTGATGGACGCGATCCGCGAGGAGTTCGACCCGCTCCGGCGCTGGGAGATGGGCCGCGAATTCCACCGCATCCTGGCGGAGGAGCAGCCGGTGATCTTCCTGGAGGGCTTCTACTCTCCGATTCTGTACGACAACCGCCTGCGCGGCGTCGAGTTCAAGCCCGCGCAGTACCCGATCCGCTATCTCGAGTGGTGGTGGTCCGACCCGGACAAGCGCGCGGGCGGGGCGGGATAACCCCCCTTCGTGACGCAGTATATCGCCAAGCGCCTGCTTCTTATGATCGTGACGCTCTTCGGCATCACGGTCATCACGTTCGCGGTGACGCGCCTGACGCCGGGCGAGCCTTCGCCGGTCTCGCAGAGCCCCTCCGCGTCGAGCCAGGGCGGCTACGATTCGCAGCTGGAGCAGAACCGGCGCAATCTCGGCCTGGACAGACCCCTGATCGCGAACCTGGATTTCGAGGACCGCGAGTGGAAGGCGCGCCAGGCGCTTGCCGACTTCTGCCGCCCCGCGCCGTTCTGGCAGAAGAGCGCCGAACGCAATCTGCGCATGGTCAGCACCATCGCCTTCGGCCCCGCGCTCGAACGCATCGACGCGCTCCTCGCGGCGGAGGGAGCCGTCGATCACGATCTCGAACCGACGACGGACTCCGACCGCGTCATCGATGCGGACGACTGCGTCACGCGCATCGTCGATCTGCTGCCGACGCTTGCGCAGCACCGGCCCGCCGAAACCGCGAACCTCTCGCGCGACGGGAAGATCGCCTTCTGGCGCGAATGGTTCGAGGCGAACGAAGGCGAATTCGCCGACGAACGCGTCGATGCCGCCGTCGAGGCGTATCTGGAGGGCGAAGGCGGCATCGCTCCGGTTCTGCGGAAGGGCGGCTACGCCGTTCCTGGCCTGATGCGCGCGAACGAAAGCGGCGACAGCGCGCGACAGCTTCGCGCGAACGACGCGCTCTCCGGCCTGACGGGCTTCTCCTATCTCGGAAGTTCCGGGGATTGGGAGAAGGAACGCGCCGGCGTCGTGCAGCGCTGGAATTCGTTCTACAACCGCGACCGCGTGCGCTTCACGGACTACGGCCCCGTCGGCGATTTCCTCAACATCTTCCGCAACACGCAGTTCGGCATCTGGTTCGGGCAGGTCGTGCGGCTCGATTTCGGCGAGTCCTACAAGTACAACCGCTCCGTCAACGCGCTGATTCTCGACCGCCTGCCGATCACGTTCATGCTGTCGGTTCTCTCGATCTTCTTCGCCTATCTGATCAGCATCCCTCTCGGCATTCTGTCCGCGATCCGGCGCTACCGGCCGGACGACAAGGTCATCACGCTGCTGCTGTTCGTCCTCTATTCCCTGCCGACGTTCTGGGTCGGCCAGATGCTTCTGCTGACGCTGACGGGCGGGCCGACCCCCTGGCCCGGGCACGAGTGGCCGGAACTCTTTCCCACGCGCGGCGTGAACAGCGAGGGCCTGGACTGGCTGACCGGCGACCCCAGGGCCGTCATCGACCTTCTCTGGCATCTCGTGCTGCCGACGCTCTGCATCACCTACGGCAGCCTCGCGTTCATCTCGCGCCAGATGCGCAGCGCCATGCTGGAGACGCTCAACGAGGACTACATCCGCACGGCGTACGCGAAGGGTCTGGGAAACACGGCGACGATCCTGCGGCACGCGCTGCGCAACTCGCTGATTCCCATCGTCACGATTTCCGCCGGGCTGCTTCCCGACCTGATCGCCGGCTCGATCGTCGTCGAGTCGATCTTCAACATTCCCGGCATGGGACTGCTGGCGTTCGAGGCGATCCTGAACCGCGACTATCCGGTCATCAACGCGATCCTGTTCTTCTCCGCCGCGCTGACGCTCGTCGGGATTCTGCTGGCCGACCTGTCGTACGCGGTCATCGATCCGAGGATCGGCTATGAGTAGCCCGAACGGCGGCGAAGCCCGCTCGTACTGGGAGCGCGTCGGACGGGCGTTCCGCTCCAACGCGATGGCGATGGCGGGGCTGGCTCTCGTGGTCTTCGTCGCGACGGTCGGCGTGTTCTGCCCGCTGATCGCGAACCAGAGGCCGCTCTACATCAAGGCCGTCTTCGAGGACGAGTACGACGAGAACTACTTCATCGTGCTGGATGTGGTGGAGGGTCTCGCCCGCGGGGACGAAGGCATCGTTCCGGAGAAGAAGCGGCGTGCGTCGCTGGAGCGCGCGCTCGCCTCGATGGAGAAGAGTCTCGCCGCCGGGCTGCGCCCGCGCTTCGCGGAGCTGAGAGACGACATCGCGAACGCGTCGCCGGAAACCGCGGAAGCGGCGGCCGGCGCCCTCGCGGCGTTCGAGGAGGAGTTCGATCTCTTCAACGTCGAGCTGACCGCCGTGAAGCGGTACCCCGCCATTCGCGGACTGTCGGCCTCCGAAGTCGTCTTCCTCTTCCTGTACCTGTTCGCCGTGCCGCTCTGGTTCCTGCGGCGGCGCATCGGATCGGCGCCGCGTTTTCTTCTGGCGACGGCCCTTCCGACGGCGCTCTGCTCGTTCGTCTGGCTCGCGGTCTTTCCGCCGGTCCAGGACGCCTTCCAGTACCGCGCGCTCTACGAGGCGGAGGACTTCGCCGATTCCGGAGGCCGTCTGCTGCGAACTCCGATTCCCTACGGAGAGAACGAGAACATCACCGCCGAAAGCCGGCGGCCCCCGACGTTCCTGCTGTCGGCGGACGCACGCGCGGCGGGCGGGCGCTTCCATCTCTTCGGCACCGACACCAACGGACGCGACGTGTTGTCGCGTATGGTGTACGGCGCGCGCGTCTCGATGCTGATCGGCATCGTGGCGGTCTCGATCTACGTGTCGATCGGCATCTTTCTGGGGGCGGTGGCCGGCTACTTCGGCGGATGGACCGACATGGCGCTCTCGCGCCTGATCGAAATCGTGATCTGCTTTCCCGTGCTGTTCCTGATTCTGGCGGTGCAGGCGTTCCTTCAGCCGAACATCCTGAACATCATGGTGGCGCTGGGGCTGGTGTACTGGACGGGAGTGGCGCGCCTTCAGCGCGGCGAGTTCCTGCGCCTGGTGAACCAGGACTTCGTGAGCGCGGTGCGCGCCCTGGGCGGATCGCACATGCGCATCATCTTCCTGCACATCCTGCCCAACGCCCTCGGGCCGATCCTGGTGCTGGTGAGCTTCGGCATCGCCGGGTCGATCCTGGTGGAATCGACGCTCTCGTTCCTGGGGTTCGGCGTGCCGCAGCCGACCGCCTCGTGGGGCGATCTGCTCAACAACGGCCGCAACGACATTCAGGGAACGTGGTGGCTGACGGTCTTTCCCGGTCTGGCGATCTTCGTCACCATCACCTGCTTCAACCTGGTGGGCGAGGGCGTGCGCGACGCGCTGGACCCGAAGAGCCGCGAGCACTGAGCGCCCCGAAAGCGGAGTCCGGTTCAGGCGCATAGCGCCTGGAGATGGTAGCCTATGGTTGCCGCAGGCAACCATAGGACATCGCGCACGACGAAGCGAACAGCATCGCTGTTCGACAACCTCTCCGCGAAGGCGTCGAACCGCGATGCGGTTCGGATCGCGAGTCTCTGAACCTGCGGTAGCCGCTACGCGGCAACCGCAGGCTATCGACTCCAGGCGCGATGCGCCTGCGTAGCGAAGGAACGTTCGTGTGCGTGGCCGAGGCCAGTGGCGGATGTCGTCCCGGAGGGAGCCCCAATGCGAACGAAGAGCGGAATGCGAAGGCGCGAAGCGCGCGGCGGCGGCGCTACTCCACCGTCCAGGTCGACCGCCCCGACAGCAGCTTCTGAAGGTCGCCGCTGCCCTTCTGCTCCACGGCGGCGGCGATCTGCGCCTCCATGAGCTCGTTGTAGGTCGGTTCCTGGACGGCGCGAAGCACGCCGATGGGTTCCGGCAGGTCGGGCCACTTCATGCGCGCCATCAGGTTGTGGATGCCGCTGGGGGCCTGTTCGTCGTGGACGAGGAGCGCGCTCTCCGGCACTCCGCCCTCGCCGACGTCGACGGCGCGGAGATGCTGGCCGTCGAGCACGATGCCCTTGTTCAGGTCCTTGCCGAAGATCATCGGCTTGCCGTGCTCGAGTTCGATCACGTTGTCCGCGCGGGTCTTGCGGTCCTGGGCGTGGCCGAGGGCGCCGTCGTTGAAAATGTTGCAGTTCTGGTAGATCTCGACGAACGAGGTGCCCCTGTGTTCCGCCGCGCGCTTCAGCGTCGCCTGAAGGTGCTTGGGGTGCATGTCGACGGTGCGCGCGACGAAGGTGGCCTCGGCGGCGAGGGCGATGCAGAGCGGATGCAGCGGACGGTCCAGGGAACCCATGGGCGTGGACTTCGTCTTCTTGCCCTTCGGAGAGGTCGGCGAATACTGGCCCTTGGTCAGCCCGTAGATCTGGTTGTTGAAGAGCAGCACGTTCACGTCCACGTTGCGGCGCAGAAGGTGCATGGTGTGGTTGCCGCCGATGGAGAGCGCGTCGCCGTCGCCGGTGATCACCCACGTCTGGATGTCGGGACGCGTGATCTTGAACCCCGTCGCCACGGCGGTCGCGCGACCGTGGATCGAGTGCATGCCGTACGTGTTCATGTAGTAGGGGAAGCGGCTGGAGCAGCCGATGCCGCTGATGAAGGCGTAGTTCTCCGGCGGGAGTCCGATGTCGGCGAGCAGCTTCTTCACGGCGGCAAGCACCGAGTAGTCGCCGCAGCCGGGGCACCAGCGCACGTCCTGGTCGCTGGCGAAGTCGGCAACGGTGTATTTCCTGGGTTCTTCGGTGGCGGTCGTCATAGTCGTTTCAGCCGTGGGCGGTCGGGGGTCGGGGCGCGTGCCCGGATTCGCGTTCGGTTCTATTTCTTCAGCAGCTTTTCCGCCGCGCTGATGAGCTCGCCCACCATGAACGGCCGCCCCTGGACCTTGTTCAGTCCGTCGGCGTCGATCAGGAACTTCGAGCGAATCAGCATCCGCAGCTGGCCGGTGTTCAGTTCGCACACGACGACCTTGCGAAAACGGCGCAGCACCTGTTCCAGGTTCCTGGGGAAGGGACTCAGGTGGCGGATGTGAACGTGCCCGACCTTGTAGCCCGCTTCGCGCAGCGACATGGTGGCCTCGTGCAGCTGGCCGTACGTGCCCCCCCATCCCACCAGCGCCAGGTCGCCGTCCTCGTCGCCGAAGACGGTCTGCTCCGGCAGATGGTCCGCGACCTTCTCCACCTTTTCGCGGCGGATATTCGTCATGTGCTGGTGGTTGTCGGGGTCGTAGCTGACGTTGCCCGTCACGTCGGCCTTTTCGAGGCCGCCGATGCGGTGCATCAGGCCGGGCGTTCCCGGAATGACCCAGGGGCGCGAGAGATTCCCGTCGCGCAGATAGGGAAGGAACTCGCCGTTCGGCCCGTTCGCTTCCGTGGCGTGCTCGACGACGATGGGCTCCAGCTTCGAGGCGTCGGGAACGAGCCAGGGCTCGGCGCTGTTGGCGATGTAGCCGTCGCTGAGGAACACGACGGGGATCATGCTGCGAAAGGCGATGCGCACGGCCTCGATGGCCATGTCGAAGCACTCCGAGGGGGTCGCCGGCGCGATCACCACGACGGGACAGTCGCCGTTGCGGCCGTGCATGACCTGCAACAGGTCGGACTGTTCGGTCTTCGTCGGGAGCCCCGTGGAGGGGCCGCCGCGCTGGACGTTGATGACGATGAGGGGAAGTTCGAGAACCGTCGCGAGGCCCATCGCCTCGGCCTTCAGCGCGATGCCCGGGCCGGCGCTGGCGGTCACGCCGAGTCCGCCGCCGAAGGCCGCCCCGATGGCCGACGTGACGGCCGCGATCTCGTCCTCCGCCTGGAAGGTCTTCACGCCGAATTCCTTGTGGCGCGCGAGTTCGTGGAGAATGTCGCTGGCCGGCGTAATGGGATAGCTGCCGTAGAACACCGGCTTGCCGGAGAGCTGGCTCGCGGCGATCAGCCCCAGTGCCAGTGCCTCGTTGCCGTGAATCTCGCGATAGGTGCCCGGCGGGAGGTTCGCCTTCTTGACGGCGTAGTTCTTCTGGAACAGCTCGGCCGTCTCGCCGAAGTAGTAGCCGGCGTGGAAGACCTTCAGGTTCGCGTCGCGAACGAGCTCGTTCTTCCCGAACTTCGACTCGATGAAGTCGATGATGGGCTTGAGGGGGCGGCTGTAGAGCCAGCACACCAGGCCGAGGGCGTAGAAGTTCTTGCAACGCTGAGCGTCGCGGCCGATCAGCCCCACGTCCTCGCACGCCTTCACCGTCGCCTTGGTCATCTGCACCGGATGCACGGTGTACTTGTCGAGCGTTCCGTCCGTCAGCGGGTTCGCCGCATAGCCGGCCAGTTTGAGGTTCTGCTCGGTGAAGCCGTCCTCGTTGGCGATGATGAGGCCGCCGTTCTTGAGGTCCTTGATGTTCACCTTCAGCGCCGCGGGGTTCATGGCGACGAGCGTGTCCAGTTCGTCGCCCGGCGTGAAGACGTCGCTGCTGCTGAAATGAAGCTGGAAACCCGACACGCCGTAGACGGTTCCCGCAGGGGCGCGGATTTCCGCCGGGAAGTCGGGGAGCGTGCTCACGTCGTTGCCGAACACTGCGGAGGTCTTGGTGAACTGCATGCCGGTCAGCTGCATGCCGTCGCCGGAATCGCCGGCGAATCGAATCGTCGCCCGCGGAATGTCCTGCGTGCGGGGAGAGGTCTGGGCCTTGGCTTCGGCGATCATGTGCGGGAAGTGTGCTCCTTCGTGCCACACGGGCAGGGACCTGTTCGGTCCGTTAAGGGCGGGAACGGTCCGCGCCCGGGCGGTCTCCGGCAACAGGAAACCGCTGCGTTGCCCTCTAATTCCTACCAGACTGGTAGGAGATCAAGGGAAAACTCCTCTTCCTCCTCCTTCTACCGCCTTCCAGCGGCCTGGAGCAGACAGCGCCAGAGGACCCAGACGCCGAATTTCCCCTGCGGGCTGAGCCACAATCCCCACGCCGCAAGCCTCAGACCCGCCCGCCAGTCGCCGGAATGCTGATAGAGGTTGGCGTACCGGAACAGGAACCGGGCGAGTCCGTCCCGCCCGTGGTGCTTTCGGATGGCGGCGGCATGGCGCTCGATGAACCGGGGCATCCCGGCCAGGTTCCACGAGTTCTGCTCCGAATCGTGCATGTGGCGGATGGCGAGAACCTCGTCGACCGCCGCGAAGGTGGTGGAGCCGGCCAGGCGAATCACGAAGTCATGGTCCTCGCCCGACGTGATCAGCGGGTCCATGCCGCCAATGGCGTCGTAGCGGTCGCGGCGCACCAGAACGCCGGAGGGAATCTGGCAAAAGTCGTCCAGGACATCCGCCAGAACGTCTCCCTCGGCGGCGGACCGCCGAATACACTCCGTTCCGTCGGACTCCCGCTCCACGTGTCCCGTGTAGACGCATCCGGGTTCGGGCAGCCCGGCGCGCCGAAAGCGTTCGAGAGCTTCGAGCTGGCGCTCGGTCTTCGTGGGCATCCACTCGTCGTCGGAATCGAGGGGCGCGATCCACCGGCACTCGGGAGAGGCCTCGCGCACGCCCGTGTTGCGGGCGCGGGAGGGGCCGCCGTTGCGTTCGTGCCGCACCAGGCGGATGCGAGGGTCGTCGGCGGCAAGGCGCTCCACGACCTCCGCCGTGTCGTCCGTCGAACGATCGTCCACGACGACGATCTCGCGCATGGGAACCGTCTGCGCCTGGGCGCTGCGGATGGAGCGCTCGATCAGCGCCCCCCGGTTGTAGGCGGGAATGACGGCGGCGATGGCGGGCGGATCGGAAGACACGGAGCCGGGCTCGATTCAGATCGGTCGGAAACCCGCAGGAAACCTTCCGGCCGGGGCGGCGGTCGAGGTCAATTCCCCTCCAGGTCCGCGAGGAGGCGCTCGATGTCGGCGTTCAGCGTTTCCTGGTCGACCTCCTCCAGGCGCTCGAAGAGCAGCGTGCCTTCCGCGTCGTAGTAGAACGTCGCCGGCAGGGCGCCGGACCACTCGTCGGAGATTTCGGGGAACGTGATGCTGGAATCGACGTCCAGCATGAGGTTCGGATAGTTCAGCGACTTCTTCGCGATAGTCTGCTCGGCCACCTGTTCGGACTCTTCCGCGAAGACGGGAATGTCCATGTTGTAGCCGACGACCAGCACGCCCTTGTCGCCGTAAGCCTTCTGCGCCTGGACGAAGTAGGGGAGCTCGGCGACGCAGGGCCCGCACCACGTCGCCCAGAAGTTCACCACGAGCAGGCGGCTGCCGTGGGACTCCAGGACGGCGAGGGCCTCGTCGTGGCCGACGGTTTCGACCTGGCCGATTTCGGGGAACTCGTAGCTCTGCGCGGCTTCGGCCGCCGGCTGCGATGCCGGCTCCGAATCCTGCGCGAGTGCGGGAAGGGCAACGGCGGCCCCCATCGCAATGGCAAGACATCTGTTGATCATCGTATCGGACTCCTTCGTGCGGCATTGCAGAGCAAGGACCCTGCCGTTCCATGAAAAAGGGCGCCTGAAGTCCAGCTTCAGGCGCCCTTCGAATTTCGCGTCCCGCGACCGGTCAGGTGGTGGGGCGGGCTTCCTTGGCCTTCTTCGGCTTCGCGCCGTCGGCGTACTTCAGCGAGCATCCGACGCCGCGGGCTTCCGGAACGGCGACGGTACGGCCTGCCAGCAGGTCCTGCACGGCGTTCTCGGCGTGCATCCGAACCTCTTCGCCCGATCCGGTCCAGAAGGCGCCAGCGTACTGAACGCGCATGTCACCGTCGAGAAGGAAGGTCTCGGGCGTGTACTTGGCGTCGAACTTCGCGGCGATGGTGCTGTCGGAGTTGACCAGCAGCGGAATGCTCAGGTCCTTGGAATAGGACGCGATGTCGTCCTGGCTGTTGTTGATGCCGGCATCGACGGCGACGACGCTGACGCCCTGGTCGGCGTACTTGGCGGCGAACTCCTGGATGGCCTGCGACGCGCCGTTCTTGCCTTCGACGTAGGGGCAGTTCTGGTTCCAGAAGATCACGAGGGTGGCCTTCTCGCCGGCCAGCGCCGAGAGGCTCTTCGAGTCGCCGCTCTGCGAGTGAAGCAGGGTGAAGTCGTCGACCTTGCTGCCGACCTTGTAGTACGGCGAGGCGTCGGCGTCGTTGGCGACGTTGACGATGTTCTGGGCGGCGGCGGCGCTACAGGCCGTAGCGCAGTCCCCGCCCTTGTTGGCGACTTCCTTGGTGCCTGCGGCGCAGGCGGCCTTGGCTTCGGCGCTGCATGTCGCCTTCGACTCGTTAGAAACGTTGACGATTTCGGTGGCGGTGGCGGAGGCGGTACATGCGCTCTTCTCGGCGCTTGCGGTTTCCGTGGCGCATCCCGGGCCTGCCGTCAGGCTGCCGGCGACGAGCGAAAAGGCGAGTGCTGCACTGGCGTACTTCAAAGCGATCTTCATGGTCCATCTCCTAGGCGAATCCGGTCGCTGAGTTTGGGCGACTGGCTTGGAAGCTCTTCCCCCGAAGGGGACTTCGTAGTGGAGCAAAAGTCATCCCGAAAGAGGTGACCAGCCGCTCTAAATCTCTCAAGTCGTTCATAATCAACGATCCGGGCAATCGGCCATGATGCCACGACCGGTCCGGCGATCAGGGAATGGCGACAGAATTTCACGCCCGCCGGAGCAGACCGCGCACGCTTTGCTTGCTGGCGCCGGGAACCTCGCGCACTCTCGCCCGAATCCTTTGCCGGACGCCCGTATGCTGTCTCACAGAACCTTTCGTGCCGCTATTCTCTCCTTCATCGTCGTAGCCGGGGTCGCAGCGACCGCCGCAGCCCAGCGGACCACGGAGCCCGACCCGCAAGAGGAGAAAAAGACGCAGTGGCTAACAATGCGCGACATTCCGGGCCTCGTCGGTCTCGCGGTGCTGCTGCTCTCGATTCCCACCGCCGTCTATATCTGGCAAAGACGGCAGGTCTCGTTCGGAAACCCGGCGGAAGCGGAAGCGGCCTTCGAGCGCGAGGCCCTGAAGGAGCTTGGCGCGGAAGGCGCGCAAGCTTCCCCGGCAACGCCCAGCGCTCCCTCGCTGTCGGCACCGGCGTCTTCCCCGAAAGGCACGGCGCTTCCGTATCTTCCCCGGGCGGCCGGGTTCGACACAAAGCCGTGGTCCCAAGAACCGACTCAAATGGAAGACGATTCGGGCCAGCCGGCTCCGGGAGGGATCGAAGTGCGCGCGCCACTGGGGTCGGAGCCGAAACAGCCGACTGCGACCCTGCGAACCGCTCCGCCGCCGGAGCGTACCGCGCCCGCAGCGGCGACTTCCGGAGTCGATCGGCCCCCGGCCAACGTGGAGGAACTGGTGCGCCGTCTGCAGGCCCTGACGATCATCGGCGATCTGGAGGGTCGCATCCCCATGCCGATCCCCCCCGACGGGGTGATCCACCGGCTCAGGAAGTCCAATGGCATCGCGGCGATTCTGCCGCGACTGGAGTCGGAAGCCATCATGGCGCACCACGCCCGCCGTTTCGACATGGTCTTTGCTTTGACCTCTTCCGGCGAAGTGGTCGTGCTCTCGCGCCTGCAGAACCGTCTTTCCGATCTCATGGAGCGCGCGGGCGATTTCAGGTGAGGCCCGGCTTCATTCCCGTTCACCGGAGCAAGGTTCCATGAACATTCGAACGCCATTCCTTCTCGGCGCCGCCGCCCTTCTGGCCGCCCCCTGCGCGCTCGCGCAGCGCGTCGCGCTCTCCGACGCGCTCTACAACGGATGGGCCGGCGATCCGGTGTGGGACGACGGCAACGCGGAAGTCGCCGAATACCGAGGCGAGCAGGTCGTCTACGGCGAACCCCGTCCCCACACCTACCACCTCGTCACCGTGAAGGAGGACTTCAACACGGAGTACTACGCGAAGGCGGACTGGCCCTACGGCCAGAAACCCGTCCTGACCGTCCTGAAGCAGAACCAGGTCGCCACCATCGAGACGCCGAACTATCCGTATCACTACATGACAAGCGTGTTCTTCGACCGCAACGACGTCGGCGGGGCGGTGAAGATGACCGTCTCCAGCCAGGAGTGGTGCGGCCAGACGTCCAAGGAGTTCCAGCTCTGGCACGAGGTGCCGATCATGCGCTGGAGCTCGTACTGGGACGGCGAGGGCACGGGCGAACGCGGACTGACGGAGCACACGGCCTCCGCGCTGTTCGAGGAGGAGCTGCCGCTGGTGGTGCGGGCGCTGAACTTCGAGGAGGGGTTGACGGTGCAGTTCCTTCTCGAACCGAACCAGACGACCAACAAGGCCCCCGCGCCGCGGCCGACGGGCGCCAGCCTGACCGTCTCGCGTCCGCCCCATGCCTTCGAGACGGCCATCGGCCCGTTCACGACGAGCCAGGCCTGGATCGTCACCGTCGAAACGCAGGACAACCGCGCGCTCCGGTACGTCGTCGAGGCCGACCCGCCCAACCGCCTGCTGCAATGGAGTCACTCCGACGGGCGGACGTACGAACTCCAGGACATCCGCCGCTGGCAGTACTGGCGCGTCGGCGCGAAATAGACGGGCGCAGGTCCGCCTCTCACCATGAACGCATCCGAATTCGGCGGCGACGCTCTTCTTCCCTTCGCGATCCTGGGGTTCGTGATGACCGTCGGCTACGTCGTGTGGACGTGGCAGCGCGCGAAGGCGAGACGCCGCAGCGAGAACTTCGTGCCACCCAGACGCAACACGCTGGAAGACGAGCTGCGCGCGGAACTCGACGCCGTTCGCGCCGAAGAGAGCGCGGCGGACGCCGGAACGATGGCGCTGGACCTGTCTCCGGAGGAACGCGAGCGGCAGCGGCGCATCCGGGAGCTGGCGGACGGCGGCGGAGCATGAACCGTTGTCCCGTCGTATAGCCGAGTCATCCTCGCGATCCGTTCCCGCCGGAACCGACCGACAAGCCGTGCGCGTATTCGGCGACGAAGCGGAATCGCGTCCACGCGCGAGCTTCGCCTGACACATGCGTCCCGTCAGGGACACCGACGGGCGAAGTCCCGAAAGCGCTCGTACGCGAGTCCGCAAGGAGAAGGCGATGAAACGGGATCGCGGCCACACAAGAGCGTCGGTCGGCACATGCGTCCCGTCAGGGACGCTGCAATCGTAGCCCCGGACGAAGTCCGGGGATCCGAGGCCTCGCCGAAAGCCCCGACCCCGGAAGGGGTCGGACAGGTTTCCGCAAACCGCGTACAACCCCTGCCGGGGTTGCGGACGAGAATGGACGCCGGTTTCCCCGGACTTCGTCCGGGGCTTGTATCCTCGTGTCCCTGCCGGGACACCGACGGGCGAAGTCCCGAAAGCGCTCGTGGCGAAAAAAGAGGAGGGCGGCGGTGCCTAGGCGCCTGCCGCAGCGACGGCCTCGGCTTCCGCTTCGAGGTCGGCGATGTGCCGCTTCATGTCGTCGATCTCGCGGAAGTAGACCTCCGCGTCCGTGACGCCCATGAGCTTCGTCTTCAGGACCTTGGCGCAGCGAAAGCCGCGCAGGTACTGGACGAGATGCTTGCGGAACTCGACGAGGCCGCGGTCGCCCTTGCGATCGACCATGATGCGGGCGTGGCGTGCCATCGTGTCCAGGCGCTCCTCGACCGTCGGCGGTTCGGGGTCGGGCAGTCCGGAAAGCCGCGCGCAGACCTGGCCGAACAGCCACGGATTGCCCATGCCGGCGCGGCCGATCATCACGCCATCGACGCCCGTTTCGCGAATCATGCGCATGGCGTCGTCCGCCGACTTGACGTCGCCGTTGCCGATCACCGGGATCGAGACGATGTCCTTGACCACGCGCAGCACGGACCAATCGGCGTTGCCCTTGAACTTCTGCTCGCGGGTGCGGCCGTGGATGCAGATGGCGTCGAGCCCCTCCTCCTCGGCGATGCGGGAGATGGCGATGGCCTCCTCGCCGTACTTCTCGAAGCCGGCGCGGAACTTCACGGTGAACGGCACGTCGAGCGCCGCCCGCATGGCCCGCAGAATGCGCCGCACGAGTTCCGGCTCCTTCATGAGGGCGGAACCGCCCATGCTCTTCACGACCTTGTTCACGGGACAGCCCATGTTGAGATCGACGATCGTGGCGCCGGCATCCTGGATGCGCTTCGCGCAGGCGGCGAGGGTCTCGGGGTCGGAGCCGAAGAGCTGCGCGCAGATGGGCTGCTCGGAAGTGTCCATGTCCAGGAGGTCCCAACAGCGGTCGCGACCGCGAACCATCGCCTCGCTGCTGACCATCTGCGTAAAGACGAGCGGACAGCCCTGCTCGCGGCTGAGCGTGCGCCACGCGCGGTCGCTGATGCCGCACATGGGGGCGGGCAGCACCGGGGGCGAGAACTCCAGGTCGCGAATGCGAAGCGGCGGAAGGAAAGGGGCCTTCGGCGCCGCGTCGCCGACGTCTGTCGGATGGACTGTCATATCGACGTTCGGCCTCCGGCGGGACGGTTCCCCGGTGACGCGGTCCCATGCAAGGCGAGAGTGGAACGCGCGTTGCGGGGTGGCGAAGGAGGCGAAGTGCGGGCGCTGGAAGGGAAATTCCGGTTGACGGGACCTAGGCGGAAACGGCCCCACCGCTTTCGCTAGGGACGGCTCAAATCCGGGCCAAGTGAATTTTCGGCTTGCCGGGAGAGGGGCATTTGGGGACAGTGGAAAAAGTCAGCGTCGTACGGGGCGATCCCAAGCGGACGGCGCTTAGAGGCAGGGACTTCAGACTGCGGATGAAAACTATCGCTGTCCTGCCAACCTGGAACGAAGCGGACAACATCCTTCCCCTCATCGACGAGCTCCTGTTGGTGTCCCGTCACTTGGAGGTGCTGGTTGTTGACGACAACTCCCCCGACGGAACCTGGCGGATCGTGGCCGAACGCGCAACCACCGACAAACGCGTCCACCTTCTCCACAGAACGACCGAACGGGGCCGGGGTTCGGCAGGCATCGCCGGTTTTCGGCGCGCACTCGATCTGGGAGCGGATCTCGTCGTCGAAATGGATGCCGACTGGTCGCACCACCCCCGTTTTCTCCGGAGCCTCGTCAGGGCCAGCCGGAAGGCGGACGTGGTGATCGGCTCGCGGCTCGTTCGGGGCGGTGGCGAGCGGGGAAGAAACCCCGCCCGCACGGCGATCACGCTCGCCGCGAATCTCTACCTGCGACTGCTTCTCCGTCTGCCCGTTCGGGACTGCACGTCCGGATACCGAGTCTTCCGGCGCGCGATTCTCGAACGGTTCGACTGGGACGCGTTGCGCTCGACAGGACCTGCGATCGTGCAGGAGATGCTGGTGACCGCCCGAGCGGCGGGTGCCCGGTTCGCCGAAGTTCCCATCCTCTTCGAGGAACGGCGGGCGGGCACGTCCACATTCAATTCCAAAATCATGCTGGCGGGACTGGGCGCTCCCTGGCGCCTTCTCCTCGGCCGGCCGGCGGTGCGGATGCTATGACGGAACTTCAAAGCGTACTCACGGACGTGATCGAGCCCTACTGCAAGAGCTTTCAGGGCGACAAGGAACGGCTGTTCGACAAGTTCGAAGTCTTTCTCGAAATGCTCAAGAACCGCGGACGGGACAACAACCTGACCGGTTTCCGCGATTCCCAGGAACTGGCCATCCAGGTCGTCGGCGACGCCCTGGCCCCCATCGAAACGGGACCCGACTTCATTCGCGAAGACGGACCGGAGGAACTCCTCGACGTGGGAACCGGCGCCGGTCTGCCGGGCATCATCTACGCCCTCTACTGGCCGGAATGCGAAGTCTACCTTCTCGAATCCAACAAGAAGCGTCTCGAATTCCTCCGCGAAGCCATCGAGATTCTGGAGCTCTCCAACTGCCAGATCCTCGAAGGCCGTGCGGAAACCCACGCCCACGAGCTTCAGTGGCGCGAACGCTTCGACATGGTCACCTCCCGCGCTCTCGCGCCCCTGCCGATTTCGCTGGAGCTCTGCCTCCCCTACCTCGCCCTCGACGGCTGGATGCTGACCTTCAAGGGGCCGCATCCCACCGAAGAGGTGAAGGACGCGGAGTTCGCCCTGGGCAAGCTCGGCGCCGGCAAGGTGGACGTGAAGCCGTACCTTCCCGCCCCGGGCGAGGCGCGCCGCAGCGCGTTGTGGATTCCGAAGGTCGGGCTGACCCCGGACCGCTATCCCCGCCGCGAAGGCATTCCCGCCAAGCGGCCTCTGCGCGGCAGCCGAAGCTGACCCGCAACCCCATCGCATGAACCCCGCGGCGCGGACCTTCCCGGTTCGCGCCGCCTTTCGTTGGACGGCCTCCCCAAAGGCGTCTTTCGTTGCGTCGGCCGAACCCCTCCGCCAGCCTCACCCCAGAATCGGGACGCCACACACCGCATGTCTCCTGCACCCACACGCGCCGCAACCCGCGCGAAGACCCCGAAAGCCGATCCGCCGGACCGCGCAAGCCTCCGTCGTCTGTACCGCAGCATGGTCCTTTCCCGCCGGCTGGACGAGGCGGAGATCGCGCTGCGCAAGCGCAACGAGGCCTTCTTCCAGATCAGCGGCGCCGGCCACGAAGCCGTCAACGCCGCCGCCGCCCACTGCCTGAAGCCCGGCCACGACTGGTTCTTCACGTACTACCGCGACCGCGCGATGGCGATCCACATGGGCCTGACGGCGCTCGACGCGCTCAAGCAGGCGGTCGCCGCGGAGGACGACCCTTCCTCGGCCGCCCGCCAGATGCCCTGCCACTACACCCTGGTGGACAAGAATTTCGTCAGCCGTTCCAGCTGCACCGGCATGCAGTCCAACCACGCCGCCGGCGCCGCGGAGGGCGGCATCATCGCGGCGAAGCTCGGCCTGGACGTTCCCGCCCACGCCGACGAGATCATCTACATCAGCATCGGCGACGGCGCCACCCACGAGGGCGAGTTCCACGAGGCCGTCACCACCGCGTGCATCCGCCGGCTTCCGATGCTGATCGTCGTCGAGCACAACGCCTACGCCATCAGCGTTCCCTCCGAGGAGAACATTCCCGGCGGCGACATCGCCAGCTGCATGAAGTCCTTTCCCAATCTGACGGTCTTCGACACGGACGGCACGGACCTGATCGGCTACATCGCGGTTCTCAACGACATCGTCGCGCGAATGCGCACGCGGGAACTCGGCCCGGTGCTGGTCCAGGCGCACGTCACGCGGCCCTTCTCGCATTCGCTCAGCGACGACCACGAGTACTACCGCACGAAGCAGGAGCTGGCGGCGGAAACCGCCCGCGACTGCCTGCCGCGCTTCGAGAAGTGGCTGCTGGCGGAGGGCGGATTCGCCGAGGACCAGCTCGCCGCCATCCGCGTCGAGGTCGATACCGAGGTGCGCGAAGCCGTCAACACCGCCATCGCCGCGAAGAAGCCCGACCCCTCCACGGCGCTCGACCACCTGTACGCGACGGAAAACAGCCCGCTGGACGTCTCTCTCTACGGCGACAAGAAGCCCGTCGTCGACAAGAAGGGCGCCGACCCCATTCCCATGGGGCAGGCCATCAACCGGTGCCTCGCCGACGAGATGCGGCGCGACAAGCGCGTGGTCATCTTCGGCCAGGACGTCGCCGACGCCACCAAGCCCGAGGCCCTGGAGGCGTGCAAAGGCAAGGGCGGCGTCTTCAAGATCACCGCCGGTCTTCAGCGCGAGTTCGGCAGCGACCGGGCGTTCAACGGCCCGATCGCCGAAGCCAATATCGTCGGCCGCGGGTTCGGCATGGCGGTGCGCGGGCTGAGGCCCGTGTGCGAGGTCCAGTTCTTCGACTACATCTGGCCGGCGATGACGCAGATCCGCGGCGAGTGCGCCACGATGCGGTACCGCAGCGGCGGAAAGCAGTCGGCCCCCGTCGTGATCCGCACGCCCATCGGCGGATACCTGCGCGGCGGCAGCATCTATCACAGTCAGACGGGGGAGAGCACCTTCGCGCAGATTCCCGGCCTGCGGGTCGTCTACCCCTGCAACGCGACCGACGCCGTCGGCCTGCTGCGCACGGCGATTCGCTGCGACGATCCGGTGCTCTTCCTCGAACACAAGCACCTCTACTACCAGGGCTACAACCGCGCGCCCTATCCCGGACCGGACTACACGATTCCCTTCGGCCAGGCGTCGGTCCGCCGCGAGGGCCGCGACCTGACGGTCGTGACGTGGGGCGCGCTGGTGCAGAAGAGCCTGGAGGCGGCGGAGAAGCTCGCGAAGGAAGAGGGTCTTCAGACCGAAGTGATCGACATTCGCACCATCAACCCGCTCGACATGGACACCATCCTCTCCAGCGTTCGCCGCACGCACCGCGTCGTCGTCGCCCACGAGGAGGCCGTGTTCGCCGGCTTCGGCGGCGAGATCGCCTCGGCCATCGCGGAGGCGGCCTTCGAGTGGCTCGACGCTCCGGTTCGGCGCGTCGGATCGAAGCACTGCTGGGTGGCCTACTCGCCGGTGCTCGAAGAGGCGATCCTTCCCCAGACCGCCGACGTCTACAACACCATGCGCGAAGTCGCGAAGTACTGATCGGACCCGCACATCCCATGACCGTGACAATGACCGACATTCCGATGCCCCAGATGGGCGAGAGCATCACCGAAGCCACGATCGTCCAGTGGTACAGGAAGGTCGGCGACGAGATCGCGGCGGACGAGACGCTGCTGGAGATCAGCACGGCGAAAGTCGAGGCGGAGATTCCCGCGCCCTGCGACGGCGTGATCGCGGAGATCCTGTTCGAGGAGGGAGAAACCGTCGACGTCGACACGATCATTGCGCGGATCGCCCCTCCGGGAACGGCAGTCGACGCGTCGGCAGCGAACGGAAAGCCGGCGAAGAAGGCGAAGGAACCGGAGGGTTCCGCCGCAGCTGCGACAGCGGAACCCGAGGAGGACGTCGTCGACGCGGCGTCGCTCGAACGCGAGCGGCGGCATCTGCTGCTGCGCAAGAGCACGCCCCTGGTGCGCAGCATGGTGCGCGAGCTCGGCCTGGACCTGGAGCAGATTCCCGGCACGGGACGCCACGGACGCGTGACCAAGGGCGACGTGCTGAAGTTCCTGGAGTCGCGCGACAGCGGCAAGCACCACGAGGACTATCCTGTTCACGGGCCCGGCGCGTCGGAAACGCTCGGCGGACTGCCGCTGACGTTCGGCAAGGGCCTCCCCGACCTCGTCGAACCCATGTCCGCCATGCGCAAGAGCATCGCCCGCCACATGGTGGACAGCCGCCGCATCAGCCCCCACGCCCACACCGTCCACGAGGTGGACTTCACCAAGACGATGGCGCTGCGGGAGAAGGCGAAGGAGCGCTTCCAGGAGACCCTCGGCGTGAAGCTGACACCGCTCTCGCTGATCCTCAAGGCCGTGACGGAAGCCATCGTCAAGTACCCGATCTTCAACTCCTCGGTCATCGGAACCGACAGCATCGCGTACCACCGCAGCATCAACATCGGTGTGGCCGTCGCGCTCGAGCGCGGGCTGATCGTTCCCGTCATCCGCAACATGGAGCACAAGTCCGTCGGCGGAATCGCCGAGTCGCTGCACGACATCGCCACGCGCGCCCGCACCAAGAAGCTGGTCCCCGCCGACGTCGAGGGCGGCACGCTGACCGTCACCAGCCCCGGCCAGAAGGGCGCGCTGATGGGACTGCCGATTCTCGCCCAGCCCCAGGTCGCCGTGCTCTACGTCGGGTCGATCAAGAAACGCCCCTGCGTCATCGAGGGCGCCGACGGCACCGACGTCATCGGCATCCGCAGCATGGGAATCCTGACGCTCGCCCTCGACCACCGGGTGATCGACGGATGGGTCGCGGACTCCTTCATGATGGAGATTCGCGAACGGCTCGAAGCGGCGAACTTCGACGTGGACGTGTAGCGCCTCCCCCTCTTCATCTTCATCTTCGTCTTCGTCTTCGTCTTCACCTTCTGTCCCCACACAACCTTTCCGGAGAACTCCGATGGCAAAGAAGACCGCCTCCAAGTCCGCACGCACGAAGACGCCCCATGTCGCCGTCCTCGCCGAGAACATCTACGAGGACCTGGAAGCGTGGTATCCGATTCTCCGCCTGCGCGAGGCCGGAGTGAAGGTCACCGTCGTCGGCCCAAAGAAGGGCGAAGTCTACGCGAGCAAGCACGGGTACGCGCTGAAGGCGGACATGGCGTCGTCCGCCGCGAAGGCGTCGATGTTCGACGGCATCGTGATTCCCGGCGGCTACGCACCCGACAAGATGCGCCGCGACGCGAAGATGGTGAAGCTCGTGCGCGACATCTTCCTGAAGGGCGGCCTAGTCGCCAGCATCTGCCACGGTCCGTGGGTGATGTGCGAGGCGGACATCCTGCGCGGGCGGAAGTTCACCTGCGTCGGCGCCATCAGGACCGACTGCGTCAACGCCGGGGGGACGTTCGTCGACAAGTCCGCCGTCGTCGACGGCAACCTGGTCACATCGCGCACGCCGCCCGACCTGCCCGACATGATGAAGGCCTGCCTGAAGGTGCTCGGCGTCAAGGGCTGACGCTACGACAGCGCTTCGCACATCGCGCCAGCCGCCTCGTCCACCTCGTGCGCCGCACCGTGGAACCACGCTTCGAACTGCGCGGGGGGCATGTAGACGCCCTTCTTCAGCAGCGCGTGGAACCAGGCGGCGAAGGCTTTCGTGTCGCAGTTCTTCGCGTCGTCCCACGAACGCACCGGCCCGGGATGGAAGAAGAGCGTTCCCATGCTGCCGACGCGCTGCACGCAGCAGGGCAGTCCGCGCTCGCGAATGCGCGCGTTCAGCGCGTCCTCGATCGCCTGGCCGTCGCGCTCGAGCTTGTCGTAGATTTCCGGGTGAGCCCGCAGGCGGCGCAGCGTCGCCAGCCCCGCCGCCATCGCGAGGGGATTCCCGCTCAGCGTTCCCGCCTGGTACACCGGCCCCGCCGGCGCGACGCGTTCCATCAGATCGCGGCGGCCTCCGTACGCGCCGACCGGCAGACCGCCGCCGACGATCTTGCCCAGACACGTCAGGTCCGGCATCACGCCGCAGCGTTCCTGGGCTCCGCCCGCCGCGACGCGGAATCCCGTCATCACCTCGTCGAAGACCAGAAGCGCGCCGCGCTCGGTACACAGCGCGCGCAATCCGTCGAGAAAGCCCGGCGCCGGCGGAATGCACCCCATGTTGCCCACGACCGGTTCGACGATGACGCATGCGATGGCGCCGGGGTTGGCGTCGAAGAGCGCGCGCACGCTTTCCACGTCGTTGTAGCGCGCGTTGAGCGTGCACGCGGCGGCGCCTTTCGGCACGCCCGGACTCGTCGGCTCGCCGAGGGTCGCCATGCCGCTGCCGCTCTTCGCGAGAAACGCGTCGCCGTGCCCGTGATAGCAGCCCTCGAACTTCACCACGAGGTCGCGCTCCGTCGCCGCGCGCGCTAGGCGGATGGCGCTCATCGTCGCTTCCGTGCCGCTGTTCACCATGCGCACCATCCCGACGGAGGGCACCATCTCCGCGATCAGCTCCGCCATTTCCGTTTCCAGTTCGCAGGGCGCGCCGAAGCTCATCGCGCGCGACGCCTGTTCGCGCACCGCCTCAACGACTTCCGGGTGCGAGTGCCCCAGAATCATCGGCCCCCACGAGCCGACGAAATCGACGAAGCGGCCGCCGTCGGCATCGTACAGATGCGCCCCCTCGGCGCGCGCGAAGAAGACCGGCGAGCCGCCAACGGCCTTGAACGCCCGCGCGGGGGAGTTGACTCCTCCGGGAATGACGCGCCGCGCGCGGTCGAAACGTTCGGTGTGGGACATGGCTCGTTATCGCTTTCCGGTTTCCGCTATCTCATGGCCTCGATCGCGTCGGCGATTCCCTCGAACGTCCGCTCCGCGGGTTCGACGACGTCTGCTCCGCCGAGAACCGCTTCGATCGCGGAGCGCGTCGTCGGCCCCATCGCCACGATGCGACCATCGTATTCGCGAAGCGCCGCGAGCGCCAGCGCGGAATCCCGCAGCGCCTCGATGGCGGAAGGGCTGCAGAAGACCACCGCTCCGATGTCGCCGCCGCGAAGCGCTTCCGCGACTTCGCCGCCCGCGTTCGTCGGCACCGTTCGGTAGGCCGCGATTTCGTCGATGTGTCCGCCGTGATGGCGAATGCCGTCGGCCAGCGTCGGCCGGGCCGCGTCGGACGTCGGATAGAGAAACCGCCGGCCGCGAATCGCATCCCGCGCCGCAAGCTCCCGCACGAGGCCCTCCGAACCCGCGTTGCGGGCCACGAGAGTGGGCTCTCCGCCGAATCGCGCGACCGCGTCCGCCGTGGCCCTGCCGATGCACCCGATCGCCGCGCCTGGCGAAGAAAACGCACTATCGCACGCGCCGGCGAACGCCTCGACTCCGCGCGCGCTCGTGAACAGCAGCCAGTCGTAGTCCGCCGTGCGCCGCGCCGCGTTCCTCAACGCGTCGCTCCTCGAAAGGAGCTCGTGGGCGATCGTCGGAATGGTGGTCGTCGCGAATCCGCGCGA
>JAJFLJ010000006.1 GCA_021772755.1 Candidatus Sumerlaeota bacterium | reverse complement strand
AGGCCGGCGTGCGCAGCCGCTACGGCGGCTACCTCAGCATCGGCTATCTGTTCCGCCACGAGTCCCGCGTGCCGGACTGGGACGACGACCGCGAGTACAGCACCCGCTCCGCCGGCCAGCTTCGCCTCCGCTCCGACCTCTTCACCGGCGGAAGCGTCGGCGTCGGCACCAGCTACGAGTACGAGTTCGGCTTCCGCCGCCATCTCGGCGAGATGGAACTCTACGGCATTCGCGACCAGGTTCGCGACGTTCCCAACGACAACTCGAAGGAACGCTACATCTACCGCCACCGCCACAACAGCGTCTTCGGCAATACCATCTGGCAGCTCAACGCCGACTGGATGAGCGACCCGGACATGTACCAGGACTTCCTGGACCCCGTGAACGAGATCGACCGCGGGCGCGTTCCCGAGCGCCGCGCCCGGGCGGCCGTCACCTATCTGCGGGAGGACTGGCTCGCGCGCTTCTCCGTCGAGATCAAGGACCGCATCGCCCTCGACGAATACCAGGACCCTGCGGAACCCCTGGCCGACGACCTGAACTACGACCCCGACCCGAACTTCATGAAGCAGAACGACGAGGACATCGACGGCATCAGCCGCAAGCGCTACGGTCGCGTCTCGGAGAAGTTCGAGGGCCGCGTCGCCACGCGCCTGCTTCCCTTCTTCCGCACGCCGCTCTACTGGCAGACCCGCGCCAACGCCTTCAACTCGCTCGACGCCGGTTTCAACGAACTCGAAAGCGACGACGACTCGAGCTACACCGGCGGCGATCTCTACGGGTCCCTGACGCACCGCACCCGTCTCGACGGCCGCGGCCGCTTCTCGTGGCTCAACACCGCCGGCGCCGGCATCGGCCACTACAACCGCAGCGACGACGATCTCATCGAGGACGGCATTCCCGTCAACGGGCCGACAACCGTCGGCGGGCTGACCTATCTCGACGAGGACGAGATTCGCGTCAGCAACGGAACGCGCCGGCTGGATTACGGCGACGTCGATCCCACGCAGTTGTGGGCCGATTACCGCAGCCGCCTCAGCGGCCGCTTCAGCGAGAACGTCTCCGGCTACGTCCAGTACACCATCCGCGAAGTCACCTCCGACAGCGTCGGCGACTTCTGGGAGCGCACGGGCCGCGCGGAGGTCTTCGAGGACACCTACGACTTCCCCATCGACGAGCAGTGGGTCGAGGGCCAGCTGCACTATTCGCCGCTCTATCCCGTTCTCGATCTCTACCTGACCGGCGGCTACAACCTCCAGGGCCGGAGCAAGTACCGCCCCAACGAGAAGCAGTACTATGCCGGCGCCGGCGGCGAGTGGCAGAACGATTCCGGCGAGTGGGTCGCGGCGTCGGAAGTCCTCGTCCAGGGCCGCCAGGCGCGCGACCAGAACGACCCTGCCAACTACGACTACGCCGAGATCGCCGGGTTCGCGTCCCTTCGCTGGATTCCCCGCCACCGGCGCTACTGGGCGGGGCTCGAACTCAACGGCAGCGCGCCCTTCGAGGACGACCCCAAGAAGAACCCCGACCGACGCCGCCGCCGCTTCGACGAAACGCGGTCGGACCTCTCCATTCGCCCCACCATCGGCAAGCAGTTCGGCCCCAAGTACGCCGTCGAGGTCTCGGCGGAATGGAGCACCCGCCTTCAGGGCATCAGCGAGGCCGGCATCACCGTGCAGCGCGACCTCTACGACGCCGATCTCTACGTCTTCGCCGGCATGAAGGAGAACACCTTCAGCCAGCGCGACAAGGACAAGTCCTCCGACGACCGGCCGGACTCGGAGACGGAACTCGACTTCCGCGTCGGTTTGAAGTTCAAGACGCCCGACGAGCGCGCACGTCTCTCCGCCGTTTCCATCAGGACCATGCGCGATCGCGAACGCGAAGCCAGCTTCGTTGAATGACCCCGCAGACGAGAGAACCGGCTGACCGCATCGCGTACGGAGCGGGCGTCGCCGGCGCCGCAGCGTTCTTTCTGCTGCTCCTCCTCGTTCCACTCGCCGTTCCGCCCCCCCGCATCTTCCGCATCTTCACCGTCACCTCCGAAGTCCTCTTCGCGAAGATGTTCGTCACGCGAGTCTGCTGCGTCGCGATCGTCGCCGCCGCGGCGGTGCGGGTGCTGAAAGGCAGCCCGGGCGACTGGCGCCTTGGCGCGTCGGCGCTGCCGCTGTACTGCATGCTGGCCTTCGGCCTGACGCTCTTTCTCTCCTGCGCCTTCAGCCCCGCCCCCGCCTTCAGTTTCAGCCAGAGCTACTCGGAGTTCGCTCTCATGCTGGCGGCGCTCTGTGCGGTCTTCTGCCTCACGACGGTTCGCCGCGTGCGGGCGCTGCTCTACGCGACGTGCATTGCCGGCGTCGTCGTCGCGCTGATCGGCCTGCTCACGCGATTCGTCACCGGCGACATCATGGAGTTTCTCTACGGCAGGAACCCCTTCGGCGACCTCCTCCAGGCGGGCTCCGACATCTCGCAGGTCGAAGGCGGTCTGACGCGCGGACCCTTCATGGCCACCCTCGCCAACACGGAATTCGCCGGCAGCTACATGGGTCTCACGGTGCTGCTCATGGGGTCGTGGCTGATGGATGGATGGGGCACGCGGCATCATCGCAAGCCGGTCTTCTGGCTCGTCGGAACCGCGTGCTTCGGCATCACCGGTCTCGCCGTTCTTCTCTCGGCGACGCGCGGCGCACTCGTCGTCATCCTGGCCGGCATGATCGCGCGCTGGCTCGCCTCGCTGCGGCTGCGGGGCACCGTCATCGCCGCCGGGATCGGCGCTCTGACGCTCGTCGCCGTCCTGTTCGGCGTTCGGTTCGCCGCGCTGGGCGGCGTCGTTCTGCTCCTCGCGGCGTTCGTCCACCAGGTTCGCACGGGACAGCTCGCCCCGCTCTGGAGACCCGTCGTCCCCGGCACGAAGCTGCTTCTCGCCGCCGGAGCCGTCGGTGCGGCGCTGCTCGTCGCGGTCGTTCTGATTCCAGGCCCCTGGCAGGGCCGGTCGCTCTATCTCGTCGACCGCCTCGCCGAGGCCACCTCCCCCGTTTCGCGCTCCATCCGCGAGCGTCTTACGTTCTACATGATCGCCTCGCACATGGTCGGCGACAACCCCGTGTTCGGCATCGGCCCCGGCCGGTTCGCCGCAGAGTACCATCACTACCTCGCGGTGCTGGGCGACCGCTCCTCCACGGGCGTGATGGAGAGAATCCACTACATGCTCGAAACGCTCTACGCGCGCCAGACCCACAACGACTATTTCCAGATCGCGTCGGAGCGCGGGCTGCCATCCCTGGTCTGCTTTCTCGCGATGGTTTCCACGGTGCTCGCGCTGCTGGCGCGCATCGTTCGCGCCAAAGTCCCCCAGGCCGAGGGCGTGGCGCACGCGCTCCTCGCGATTCTCTGCGGCTTCATGACGAACATGCTGACGAGCTTCCCCCTCTTCGAGGGCTCCCGTCTCGCCACGTTCTACGGACTGCTGGGCGCGTCCATCGCCCTTGTCCACATCGTCTCGAACCGGTCCGACCCCGTCATGGACGAAGCGGCGCCGTAGCGGACCGTCTCACGGCTTTCGCCACTCCACGTTCGTGACGCGCCACGATCCCGGCGATTCCTCGCGCAGTTCCGCGCTGACGTACATCAGCACCTCTTCGTTGGCACCGCGCACTTCGGTCTTCGCCGTGTGCGCGCCGTCGGCGCCCAGCGTCGTCGCGACGCTCGACACCCCCTTGACGCCGGTGCCGTCGAGTTCCCCGACCATCGTGCGCGTCTGTTCCTGCGCCGCGCCAGACGAAAGCGCCGCGGCCCCCGAGGCGTTCCGCCTGCCGACGTCCCTGAAGTACTCCGCCGCCGTCGCGTACGCCGTCTTCGGCTGCGGCGGCTTGTAGAGGTACTTCGTCATGCCGAACACCACGCCCGCCGCCACCGCCGCGAAGATCGCCACCACGCCGGCCGTCTTCGCGAACGAGTTGCCGCCGCGCTTCTTCTTCTTCGCGATCGTTTCGGGGGACTTGCGCGTGACCTTCGAAATCCGCACCGGCGCCTCGTCCGTCGACGACCGGACGGGAGCCGCCTTCCCCTCCTTTTGCGCCTTCTTCATCTCCTTCTGGAGGTCCTTCTGCACCTTCTCCTGGTTGCGGCGCAGAACCTTCAGGTCCGTTTCCGCGTCCGTCCTGATGTACCGCTTCAGCGCACCCTCCATGATGCGCGCGTCGCCGTAGCTGCCGCCCTGCGAAAACAGACCGACCGTCAGGATCTGCACCAGCTTCGGAGTCGGCACCGCGGCCTTCAGGTCCTCGACGTGGCGGGGGAGTTCGTCATGCTGGAGAATCGCGTCCACGAACATCCACGCCGTTGCGTAGGAGTCGGCGTTGATGAGTTTCGGCTGCGACGAGCCCGGCAGTTCCGGCGCCGTGTACTTTCCGTCCGCCAGCAGGGGGGCCAGCTCCGTCGCGTCCGGCGCGATGGGGACGATTCGCAGAGGATTGGTCTTCTTCGCCGGATCGATGATGATCGAATCCGGCGTCGGATTGATGAGCAGCATGTTCAGGTTGTACGCGTTTCCCAGGGTTTCGCACAGGGCGCGAAACCAGCGGGCCAGCTGCAGCGGGTCGATCGGGTCCAGCTTGTCCGAAGCCGCCTCCCGCAGCGTCTCCCCGCCGGGGTCGTCGACGACGATATAGGGGATGGCGCTGTTGGCGGAAATCTCCCGAATGCCCAGCAGACCGTCGACCGCCGGGCTGCTCTGCTTCCACCGCTTCAGCGTCTCGTGCGAACTGCGGAAGAGCGCCATGCCGGCGGTCGTCGTGTAGGCCACGAAGAGCACCCGTCCGAAGCGCTGGTGTTCGGCGCGCCAGATCTCGCCCCACTGGGCTTCCGTCACCAGATGGTTCGTGACAATTCCCTGGCCGGGGATTTCCCTGCCGGGTTCGCACATGGCCATGGCGTTCGCCCCCTGGACTCGCGTCGTCGCAACGATTCATGGTCCGTTGGCGCGGTCGGGTCCGGTCAACGAAAACCCGCCGTCCGGGGGGACGGCGGGCCGTGGCGACTCGGTTTGTGGGGGGCTGTCCTAGATGGAGGCGACGTGGCGCTTGGCCGTCGCGTCCGGAGAGGACTCCAGCGCCTTCTGCGCGCGCTCGACGATCGCCTTGAAGCCGGCGGCGTCGTGGATCGCGATCTCGCTGAGCATCTTGCGGTCGATCGCGATGCCCGCGATGTCCAGCCCGTTGATCAGCCGCGAGTAGGAAATCCCGTTCAGGCGGCACGCGGCGTTGATGCGCGTGATCCACAGCGAACGGAAGTTGCGCTTGTTCTGCTTTCTGTCGCGGTAGGCGTACGCCATGCCGCGCATGACGGTTTCCTTCGCGTTCTGGAAAAGGCGGTGACGTCCGGAGTAGGCTCCGCGAGCCTGCTTCAGGACCTTCTTGCGGCGCTGGCGCGTCGCGGGATTGTTCGTAGCTCTGGCCATGACTTCAAGCCTCCGTCGGTCGGGGTGGGGCGGGGGATGGGGTGAGGCGCCGGGCGTCGCGCCCCGGCATTGCGTTTAGCCGCTGATCAGGACCTTCATGCGCTTCTCGTCCGTCAGGTTCAGCGTCGTGTGCTTGCGCAGCTGGCGCTTGCGCTTCTTCGACTTCTTCGTCAGGATGTGCCGCAGGCCCTGCTTCTTGTGCTTCACGCGGCCCGAAGCGGTGATCTTCACCCGCTTCTTCACGCCGGACTTCGTTTTCATCTTCGGCATCTCGTGCTCCTTATGATGCGTCGGCCGCGGCCGGGGCCGCATTCTTCGCTGTCGGTTTCCAGTCCTTGCGCCTCGTCACGATCAGATGGACGAAGCGGCCCTGCTTCTGCGCCGGCTTCTCGACCTCCGCGATGTCCTGCATGTCTTCCATGATCGCGGTGATCAGCTTCTCTCCCAGTTGCGGCTTGGTGATCTCGCGCCCGCGGAACTGCAGCGTGAACTTGACCTTGTCGCCCCGCTCCAGCGCCTCGCGCGCCTTGCGCAGCTTCGTCGCCCGGTCGTGCGGATCGATGATGACCCGCATCTTGATCTCCTTCAGCTCCGACGCGCGTCCCTTCTTGCGCGACTCCTTCAGCTTCCGCTTCTGCTCGTACATGACCTTCTTGTAGTCGAAGATCCGGCAGACCGGCGGCTTCGCGTCGCCGGCCACTTCCACGAGGTCCAGTTGCGCGGTTCGCGCCCGTTCGAGAGCGTCCTCGATGGGAACGATGCCGAGCTGTTCGCCGTCCTGACTGATCAGCCGCACCTCGGAGACGCGAATCTGATCGTTCACGCGTGAATCAGGCTTGATGGGAGAATCCTCCTCGGACACAAAATATAACGGGCGAAGAGCCCGTGACCGGCCCTCCGCCCGTTTCGAAACAGCCACGCCGCAGCCCGCAGGGGCCCCGGCCGTGAAGTCGTTTTTCGAAACAACCCGGTCGCAGCCCCGGAGGACGCTTGCGGGTGAGAAGCGGAGAAGCCTCTACTTGGCCGCCCAATCCAGCCGGGCAGGCGCGCGCCAGATGCCGCCCCCGCCCCCCGCCTGTCAAGGCGGAAACCAGACCCCCGCCCCCGTGTTGGTACGGCAATTGCCCCATGTCGCCCTAGTCGGCAGGCATTTGGGTTGCCTGTTCCCCCCGTTGCCACTAGCTGTTCGGACCATCGGGCGGCTCCTCTCCCCCCTCCCGCGAGGCAGGTTTCCGCAGATGACACAGGTTTGGAAGGAATTCGAGGTCAACGAGGTCACGCACAGCATGGCCCATTACCTCATGGCCATTCAGGATCTCCTGAAGGCTCAGGGCTATGCGCGCGTCACCGACGTCGCCAAGGAACCCGACATCACCCCCGGCTCGGCGTCCGTCAGCCTCAAGGCCCTCAAGGCCAAGGGCTACGTCTCGGAGGACAAGAACCGCTTCCTCGGCCTGACCGAGGAGGGCGAGCGCATCGCCCACGATGTCCACCTGACCCACCGCAGCTTTCTCTATTTCTTCCAGAATCTCCTCGGCGTTTCCGAGGAGCAGGCCAATATCGACTCCTGCAAGATCGAGCACCTGGTCAGCGGCGAGACCCGCGAGAAGCTGCTGGCCTTTCTCCGCTACGCGACGGAAGGCGGAAACAAGGTGACGACGGCGTTTCGCGAGGGCTTCGCGAATTTCGAGGCGCGATGCCCGGGCATCGAGGCATGCGACCTCTGCGAGGGCGACCACTGCGAGCTGGAATGCCTGCACGAGCAGGCCGAGTGAGAGGACTCGCGCCGCTGCTCTCCGCAGTGGCGCTCGCCACCGCCTGCACCGCGTCCGCGACCCGCTGGACTCCGCCCCCGGGATTCCGGCCCTCCCCGCACTTCGGCGAATACGTTCTCGAGACCCGTCTCGCTCCCGACGCGCGCTGCGTCGTCGATCTCGCCGGCGACTACGATCCCGCCCTTCCCGATCACGTCGTGTTCTTCGCGCTGCCCAACGGCAACTCCATCGAATGGACCGCCGGGTGTACGATGACGCCCGATCTCGACTGGCACTACGACATCCAGCACATCGCCGCCCAGACCCGCTACCTTCGCGAGTTCCACGACGAGGGCCGCAACCTGGTGCTCGTCTATCTGGAAGCGGACGGGAAGAGCTGGCCGGCGTGGCGCCGCAAGGACGATGGCCGCGACGCGCTGATTCCGGAGCTGCTGGAGTCGGCATGGCCCGTCCGAGACGACACCGTCTGGACGCTGACGGGACACAGCGGCGGGGGCAGTCTGACCTTCGGATACCTCAACGCCGTCGCGGACATCGCGCCCCGTGTCGTGCGCATCGCCTTTCTCGACAGCAACTACGCGTTCGCCGCGGAGGAGAACCACGGCGCGAAGTTCGCCCGCTGGCTCGCTTCGGACGAAGACAACGTTCTGGCCGTTCTGGCGTACGACGATCGCGAGATCACGTACAACGGCAAGAAGGTCGTCAGCGACACGGGCGGCACGTACCGCGCGACGCTCGAGCGCATGGTGCCGGCTTTCGAAGCGGAAGGGCTCGCGTTCGAATCGTCGCGCGACGGCGACTGGATCGTGATGACGGCCGCCGACGGCCGGGCCGATTTCCGCATCCACACGAATCCGGAGAACGAGATTCTGCACACCGTGATGGTGGGGGAGATGAACGGGCTCGTTCACGCGATGACGCTGAGGGGCGGGGAGACCGGCGCGGCGCTGCGGCGCGAACGCGTCTATTCCGACTTCGTCCAGAGCGCGCCCTACGACTTCTGATCAGCCCCGAAACGCCGGTCGCGCGTTCGCAGCCTGCATGTGGCGCGCGAAATCGCGGTCCACGATATGGCCAAGCAGCTGGCGTCCCTTGAAGACCGCGAAGGAGTGCTGGCCGTTTCGCCCGAACCGGTGGAGCGCCTTGACGGCGTCCTCGTCGGGGTCGATGATGTTGTGCGGAGCGTAGGGCTTCATGACTTCCGCAGCGCGAATCCACGCCCACTGGCGGGGCTCGTGGGACTCGATATCGCGGACGGACACGCAGCCCAGAAGCTTGTCGCCGTCGATCACGGGAAGCTGGTCGATCTGCATCGGCCGCAGATAGTCCGCCACCACGTCGGAAACCAGCGTGCCGGAGGAAACCACGGCGCGAATCGGCCGCATGAAGTCGCGGACCTTCTTGTCGCGGAAAGGAGCCATGACGACGGCCTGGCGGTAGGACTGGCGCGCGAGGGAAACCAGGAAGACGGCAAAGAGGACGCGAATGGCTCCGGCGGTGAAGTCCCCGCCGGCGATCGCGGCCACGGCCCACAGCAGAAGCAGCGCCGCCACGCCGAATCCGCCCCATGACGCGATGCGGGTCGCCAGAAGATAGTCGTCGGTCGCCGCCCAAATGGCGGAGCGCACGATGCGGCCACCGTCCATGGGGAATCCGGGCAGGCAGTTGAACACCGCGATGAAGACGTTCATGACGGCGACGCAGCCGGTGACGAAGGTGAACGGTCCCGCGATGCCGGCGCCGTGTCCCGCCACCCAGGCGAGGCCGAACATTCCGCCCAGCACGAAGGAAACCCCCGGACCGGCAACCGTGATCCAGAACTCCTCGCGGGGGCGGGCCGGCTCGCCGTCCAGCATCGCCACGCCGCCGAACAGGTGGAGCGTGATGCGGCGGGTCTCGATGCCGAAGGCCCGGGCCGTCAGGGCATGGCCGAACTCGTGCGCCAGGATGCTGGCGTATACCAGGAGAATCGCGACGATCGTGATCAAACCGGCGGCGGCATCGCTCACGGCCAGCGCCTGGGCCGTCTGCGGCGTCGATACGTAGACCGCGATGGCGAACATGATGAACCAGTTCAGGCTAAGCCCGGTCTCGATGCCGAATATCCTGCCGAATTTGACGAAGTTTCTACCGATCACGGGTTGGCGGTCCTTGTCCGATTTCGAGGATTCTGCACGGCCGCCCGGTCCGTGTCCATTGGTGTTGCCCTTTGACACCACTGGCGGGGAGGCAGGCTCTTGCGCCGTTGCAGGGGCAAGTTTGGAGCCAGAAAGGACCGCGCCGTGCCGATTGTTCCCTTCGAGGGCCGCGTACCGAAGATCCATCCCACCGCGTTCATCGCCCCCACGGCCATGATTATCGGCGACGTCACCATCGGCGAGAACGCCTCGGTGTGGTACGGGTGCGTGCTCCGGGGCGATCTGGACCCCATCCGCGTCGGGAACGGCTCGAACATCCAGGACAACAGCGTCCTGCATACCGGCCTGGACGAGCCCTGCATCGTGAAGGACAACGTCACCGTCGGGCACATGGCCTGCCTTCACGGGTGCACCATCGAGGACGGATGCCTGATCGGCATGATGGCGACGGTTCTCAACCGCACGGTCATCCCCAGGGACAGCATCGTGGGCGCCGGTTCTCTGGTTTCCGAGGGCAAGACCTTCGCCGAGCGCAGCCTCATCCTCGGACTTCCGGCCAAGGCCGTTCGCTCCCTGACGCAAGAGGACATCGACGGATCGTACTTCAACACCGCCAAGTACGTCGAGAACGCCCGCCGACACCGTCTTATGATGGAAGAACATGCCGCCCGAACGGGGCTGAAGTTCTAGGGGGGAAGGGCTGCCGGAGGCCGGCTATCGGCTATTTGCTGTTTGCTGTCGGGTTGGTAGGCGGGTCTGTCGTATCGCATGAGGGAATTTGAGCGAATCTTCGACCCACTGAAACGGTGCGACCCCGGAAGATGACTGTGTTTTGCCCACCACTCACAACCCGCCACCCGCCACTCCCTTGACCCCCCACTCCCTTCGCACCCGCATCTTCGTACTTTCCGGCCTTTGGCTGGTGACGGCACTCTTCGTCGTGCCGACGTGGGGATGGACGTACTGGGACTTCGGCGATGGCAACTACCTGTACGTCGGGCGCCGCATTCTCGACGGTCTGGTTCCCTATCGCGACATCCTCGCGCCCCAGCCCCCGCTGCATCTTCTGATGAGCGCGCTGTCCCAGGGCCTCGGAAGCGTTCTCTTCGACAGCGAACTGATCGGCGCGCGGGTCTACTGTCTGATCGTGCGGCTGCTCGGTTCGCTCGCGGTCTGGCTGGCGGCGCTGCGAATCTTCCGGTGCGACTTTCGCGCGGCGGCGGCGGCAGCGGTCTTTCTCGCGCTGCCCATCGGCTTCTGGTGGAGTCTTTGCCTGCAATCGGAGAACCTCGAGAACGTCTTTCTGATACTCGCCTTCTGGCGCGTGCTCGGTCTGGACCGGAGAAGTCTCGTGGCGGGAGGCGTGTGCTCGGCGCTCGCCATGCACTGCAACATGACGGCCGTACCGTTCTTCCTGTGCAACCTGCTGTTTCTCGGGGTTCGCCGGCCGCGTCTGCTGGCGTGGTACGCGTTGCCGGCGCTGGGCGTCTGGGGCGCCGGCGCGATCGCCGCGTGGGCGTGGGCCGGCGCGCCGTATCTCGACAATGTCGTGCTCAACCAGGTCGGCAGCTTTCCGCGGACGGACATTCTCGCCGAGCATCCCGGCGGCGACAACAGCTTCGCGGAGTACGCCGTACGGAAGGTGCGCCAAGAGGGCTGGAAGGTCCTGGAACTGGAGGGTCCGCTGATTCTTCTCGGCCTTGGGGGGATGGCGGTGCGCTGGCGCGAGACGCGGGTCCGGACGGAGCGCGACTCCGACGAGCACCGCCGCTGGGAGTATGCCGCCTGGTACTGCATCGGCATGCTGCTGAGCATCGGCTTCGTGATGAAGGGCGGCACGGTGAACTACATCTTCGTGCTGGGCGAGCCGGCCGTCGCGATTCTCGCGGCCGACGCGATCGTGCGTCTCGTTCGGTTCGCCGCGGGTCTCGCGAAGGACGCGCGGCGCCGCACCGCGCGGTCCGTCGCGTTCGGCGCGATCGGAGTGGTGGCGGTCGCCGCCTCGCTGCTCTGGCCGCCGGCGATTCGGAACCTGTCGTACACGGTTCGCGGCGTTCAGTCCGAACTTCCCGCGGGCGACTACGAGGTTCGCATCGTGAAAGGCGACCGGCAGATCGGCACGATGACGATGCCCGGCGTTCTTTCGGTGCGCGAGATCGTCGAGCGCCACACGGAACCCGGAGACCCGATTCTCGCTCCGCCCTTCTACGCATGGATTTCCGACCGCACCGTCGCGGCGGAACTGGCGGAGAACTATCTCTGGCAGATCAAATGGATGAACGAGAGCTTCGACATGCGGCACTACGGCGCGGACGAGGGCGAAGGCGTCCTGAAGATGGCCGAGCTGGCCGCGATGCTCCGGCGGCGCGAGATTCCCCTGGTTCTCCTCGACACCGGCCAGACGGGAACCGTCGGCGCGGTTCGCGACGCGATCGCGAACTTCTACGAGCCCGCCGAGCCGGGCGAGATCCAGACCCGCAACGTGCGGCTGGAGGTCTACGTTCCCGCCGGCGGCCGCTGAACCTGTTGGCTTGTGTCCGGCGGCGGGACGATGCATCCATGCGGACGATTCCCCGCCGGAGGCTTTCGCGGTGGCCTGGCGCGTGTTCTTCATGGTTCTTTCCGGGCTCGTGCTCGCGCTCTTCGCGACCCGCGAAGAGGATGGTTTCGCGACGGGTCTGGCCCCATTCGTCTTTCTGGCGATCTTCGTCGCCAGCACATGGATGACGGCGAACGGGATTCTGTTCTACAGGCGAATCCGCCGCCTCGGCTGGGATATCGGCATCGTGCCGTTTCTTCTCCATTTCGAGAAGATGCCCCACGGCGCGGCGACCCGCATTCCGCCGCGGGACGACTTCGCGGCGCTGCCGGCGTGGGAGAGCGACGCGTCGGAGATCGGGAACCTCGTGCTCGCCGCGCGATACGCTTCCGGACGCCCCGAGGGGACCGGCATGGTCCCGGTGTTCGTCACTGAGCGGCACGAGATCGCGATGATGGTCGCCGATTTTCTGGAGAGCGAGGGGCTGCACCCGATTCACTCCGACTCGTCCCACGGAGGCGCGTACCGGTTCGACTGGGGTTCGCGGGTCGAGGTGCCGGCGATCGAGGCGGAGACCGCGCTGGCGCTGGTTCGCGAGCGGTTCGGCGGTCAGGAGGGCGCCTTGGGGGACTGAGGCGCGGGTTCGTCCCGAATCGTCAGAAGAATCGCGCCGCCCACGACGAACAGCAGCGACACCGACGCCATGCCGACGCGCACGTCCTTCCAGGCCAGTCCGACGACCGCCATCAGCGAGAGTCCGATGATCGCGGTGAACTTGCCCACCATGTTGTAGAAGCCGAAGAACTCGCCGGCTTTCTCCTCGGGGATGTTGGCGGCGAAGTACGAACGGCTCAGCGCCTGGATGCCGCCCTGGAAGCACGCGATGGAAACCGCCAGCGCGTAGAATTCGCCGATCGTCTCCATCCGGCTGGCCACCAGGGTGATGCACGCGTACGCGGCGACGCCGATCAGAATGCCGCGGCGCGGGCCGATGCGCTGGCCGATCCATCCGAAGACGATCGCCGCCGGAAACCCGATGAACTGCACCAGCAGCAGCGCCTGCATCAGGTCGGCGGTCTCGAAGCCGACGTCGTCTCCGAACTTGACGGCCGTCTTGATCACCGTGTTCACGCCGTCGATGTAGAAGACGTAGGCGATCAGAAAGACGAAGGCCGTCCGGTAGCGGCGAAGTTCCGCGAAGGTGTGGCGGACCTGGCGCAGGCCGTCGCGCGCCATCGTGCCAAGAGGCGGTCGCGACACGGGTTTCTCCTCCTTCACCACCACGAACAGGAAGACCGAGAATCCCGCCCACCAGAGGGCCACGGTCACGAACGAGACGCGCACGGCGGCTTCCGGCCCGGACAGGCCGAAGAGTTCCGGTTTGCTGACCATGATCACGTTGGCGAGGAACAGCAGCCCGCCGCCCAGATAGCCGAGCGCGTATCCGAAGGAGGAGACGAAGTCGAAGCGCTCTCGCGGCGCGACGTCCACCAGCAGCGAGTCGTAGAACACGTTGGCCCCCGCGAAACCGACTGCGGCGATTCCGAAGAACGTCAGCGCAAGAACGTACTGCCCCTGGCCGGGAACCGCGAGCAGTGCCGTTCCGGCCACGCCGAAGACGAGAAAGGCGAAGAGCATCCCCTTCTTCGCGCCGCCGCGGTCGGCGATCGCGCCGAGAACGGGCGCCATCAGCGCCACAAGAATGCCGGTGAACACGTTGACGAAGTTGAGTTCCGCCGTGCTGCGTTCGGCGGATATCTCCGCCCCCGTCCGCCAGAAGCTGCCGTAGAACGTCTGGATGAAACCGGCCAGCACCACGGTGGCGAACGCGGAATTCGCCCAGTCGTAGAGCGCCCAGGAGATCACGGGCTTCCATTTGAGGGGGGCGGGCCTGGTCAATGTGTCTGCAACCGCGTGGGGAGAGGCGTTTCCCGCATGGAAGGCGGATGGTGCAACCGTGGCAAACCCAAAGCGCGGTTTGGGCTTTGCGCACCGCCCCGTCCGTGCGCATCCTGTCCGGGAAAGGTCGGCATATGGAGAGGAAACTCGTGATCGCGTTGGTGATCGCCGCAGGCGCCGGGCTCGTGTGGCTGACGTCGCGCGGGAATCCTCCGGTGCCAGAACCGGCCGGCGATGTGGCGGTTCTCTTCTCCGACGAGCCGTCTTCCGCCGAAGCGGATTCGGGTCTTTCCTTCGATCCCGCCGCCGTCGCCCGCGCGGAGGCGAAGATGTGGAGGGCGTACTACGACGGACGGCCGCAGGAGGTCTTCGTCGGGCTGACGGAGGTCCTGCGCGGCCAGGCCGGTCTCGGCGCTGCGGACGCCTCCCGCGTCGCGATGCACTTCTCGATGGCGGCGGCGACGTTCCGCGAAGTCTCCGGCAACTACGAAACGACGGTGCTGCCCGGCCTCGTTGCGGGCTACGAAGCGATGCGCGACGCGACGGGCCGCGATTTCGACGCGAGCGCCGCCGCCGAAGCGGAACTTCGCTGGTGGGTTCTGCGGAGAACGCCGGGACGCGATTCGCCGGAGTCCGTCGGTCGCGCCATCGCCCGCATGTACTCCGAACTCTATGGTGCCTCGAACGCCGACATCGCGCTCGCCGGTCTGTTGCGCGCAAAGGCGGCCGAGCTGCGCGACGGAGGTGGCGACTGGGCGGAGGTCGAACGCCTTCTGACGCAGTCGAACGAAGCGCTTCTGAGCGGCATCGCGCAGGGAAACCCGCGATGACGCTGCGTTCCATCCGGGCCGTCGTGCTGCAAGGCTACGAAACGGGCGACACCTCGGAGGTCATCCGCGTGTTCAGCGCCGAGTGCGGGCGTCTGTCGGTGATGGCGAAGGGCATTCGCGCGGCGAAGAGCCGGCTGCGCGGCATCATGCAGCCCCTCGCGACCGTCGATCTGAACGTCTATTTGCGCGACGATTCCGGGATGGGCACGCTGCGCGACGGCGCGACGGTTCGCGAGCGGATGGAGATCCGCGACGATCTGGAGCGGCTGGCGCTCGCGTCGATGCTGGCGGAGATCGCGGCGGAATCCTGCGAGGAGGCTCAGGAAAGCCGGGACCTGTTCGCGGTGCTGGAGGCGGGGCTCGATGCGCTGGATCCCGGCGCGCCGCAGTCGCCCAACACGGCGGCGCTGCATCATCTGCTGCGGCTGATCGCGGTGGCGGGATACGAACCGGATATCGACGCGGGGCTGCTGGGCGCGTGGCCGGCGAACGTGCCCAGGCCGCGCGTGTTCGCGCTCTCCCTGGCGGACGGCCGCATTCACGCGGACGTGCACCAGCCGGCCACCGGACCCGAATGGCCGCTCTTCGCGGCGGACGGCGCGCGAGAGGTTCTTCTGCCGCCGGAATGCGTGCGCGCCCTCTACGAGAACCGGCACACCGAGTCCGACGCCCTGGGCGGTCTGCCGAATCTGCCGGCGGAGAAGGCGGTGCAGTTCATCGACGCGCTCGTGCGGCTCGTCCAGTGGCACACCGGCCACGGCATTCGCAGCGCGCGGTTCTGGCGCAGCGTCATCCGGTAGACGAAACGGACCGCCCTGTGCGGGCGGTCCGTCGGTCATGCGATGGCATCTTGCGGCGGGCTACTCGTACAGCGTCCAGTTCGACACGTCCGACGTCAGCAGCTCGACCTGCCTGGCGGCGACGTACACGATATCGGCGTCCATGGCGCTGTCGGGATAGGCGACGTTGCCGTTTCCGCCGAGGGGGCCCTGCGTGATTTCGAAGCCCGTTCCGTTGCCGACGCCGAGGGCGATCTCGCCGGCGCCGGATGCGAGAAGGGCGCGATCCTCGCTGGCGCTGCTGGCATTGTGCAGGTTGATGATCCGGACGGCATCGACGCGCGCGCCGCTGGCCAGGCCGAAGTCGGAGAAGTCGAACGCCGTCACGAGCTTCAGCGTTCCCGCGTCGCCCGTCTCGAAGAACTCGTAGCGGTAGTTGCCGAAGGCACCGCCCTCCTCGCGCACGGCGACGGCGAACGCTTCCGGGAATCCCGTCGGGTCGGTGAAGGTGCCCGACTCCACGACGAAGAGGTCGTCGCCCGATCCGTTCACCGCGGCGAGGCCCGCACCCCAGGTCAACTCGACCGTGACGCGCCCGGCGCCTCCACTCGTGCCGTTGGTGAGATCGACGGCGAAGCCGCCGCTGCCGCCCAGCAGCGTTCCGATGTGGTTGGCGTCGTCGACCGCCGGGTTGCCGACGCCCTGGATGGGCGCGTTGAACGTCGAGAAGGAGATCACGCCGGTCGTCATCGCCGACGCGGCGGTGACCGAGTTGTCCGTGTCGAACGTGACCGACCCGATGGTGATGGGTACGGCGGCGGCGGAGGAAACGATGGCGACCGCTCCGGCGGCGGCAAGGCTGCGGCGAATAATGGAAACAGGCTTCATGGGAGACCTCTCCGGGTAAATGGGCGGCGACCGGAGGGGCAGCCGCGCTCTCTGGATTCCGCGTGCATCAAGGTGGGAGAAGGCTGGCTTGTCAACAGCCGAAGGCCCCGGGGCGCGGGAGTCTGCCATTGACGATCGGCGCCGACCCCCCGGAGAGTGCCGCCCCTGTCGGGGTGTGGCGCAGTTGGCTAGCGCACCTGCTTTGGGAGCAGGGGGTCCCCGGTTCGAGTCCGGGCACCCCGACCATTTTCAACGCAAACGACCGACTTTCTCCGGCGGCGCCGGCACGGGAATCGGAATGTCAAGGAGCGCGACCCGTCCGCTGCGGGTACGAGCGGCCAGGCGGTTCGCATGTCGCGGTGGTGGTCTTCCGCGTCTTCGAGAGGCGGGATTGCCGTCGCGGCACCGAACGGGGGGAGGCTGCGCCGAAGCGGGTTGGGTTTCAGGAATCGGTGGGAGGAATGGACGGAATGGATGAATGAAACGGAATCGGGCGGGTCATCGCGAAGAAGAGACGTTACCGCGAAGTCGCAAAGTCGCAACGGGGAGAATGGGAGGTGAGGGTGGCTTTGGCGTCTCGCCGAAGCATCGTCCGTCGGGAGTGGCGGCCGTCTGCACGGACGGAACATCCGTGTCACCCTGCTTGGTTTGCTCAGCGGAGTTCGGCGAGGATGCCGTCGGTGACGCGGCGGGCGGAGCCTTTCATGGATTGGGCGGCGGCGCGGGCTTTGGTTCCGAGTTGGGTTCGCATGGGCTCGTCGTTGGCGAGGTTCGCGAGCCAGCGGGCGAGTTGGTCTTCGGCGACTTCGGGTGCGCCGTCTTCGGGGCCGAGGACGCGCACGATATCGGGCTGGTTGTGCATGTGGGGTCCGCGCAGGACGGGGACGCCGTGGACGGCGGCTTCGAGGAGGTTGTGGCCGCCGACGGGTTTCCAGCTGCCGGCGAGGAGGGCGATGTCGCAGGCGCCGAAGGCGCGGGCGAGGACTCCCATTTCGTCGAGCAGAACGACGTCGGCGCGGTCGTTCGACGGCGCAGGTCCGGCGCTGGTGCGGTGGACGCGGGCTCCGGCGTCGGCGAGCGAGCGCGCGACTTCTGCGAACCGTTCGGGGTGGCGGGGGGCGATGACGAGACGCAGTGCGGCGGCGTCTTTCCGGGCTTCGGCGAAGGCGCGCCAGATGGCGGTTTCCTCGCCGGGGTGGGTGCTGCCGGCCAGGGCGACAACGTCGCCATCGCGCATGCCCCAGTGGGTGCGGAAGCTGCGGCGTTCTTCGGGAGCGAGGGCGTCGGGCAGCGCGTCGAACTTCACGTTGCCGGTGACGTCGATGCGCGAGGCGTCGCCGAGGACGCGTTCCATGCGTTCGGCGTCCTGCTGGGTCTGCATGAAGAACCGGCGGACTCCGGCGAGGATGGGGCGGAAGAGAAACGACGCCTGTGCGTAGCGGGCGGCGCTGCGTTCGCTGAGTTTTCCGTTGGCGAGAAAGACGGGAACGCCGCGTCGGGCGCTTCGGCGCAGCGCGTTGGGCCAGATTTCGGTTTCGAAGAAGAGATAGAGCGTCGGGCGGTACGCGTCGAGGTGGTGATCGACGGTCCAGGAGAAATCGAAGGGCGCGTAGGCGAAGTGTTCCGCGCCTTCCATCGTGCGCCGCGCCTGGGCCTGTCCGGTTTCGGTGGTGGTGGTGATCAGGAATTCCCAGTCGTCGCGGCGGCGGCGGAGTTCGCGGTAGACCGATCCGGCGGCGACGGTTTCGCCGACGGAAACGCTGTGCATCCAGCAGCGTTCCGCAGTGGCGCGCGGCAGGGGAGTGGCGGGGGTGCGGCGCCCCAGCATCGCCGGGAGGCTCTCGCGGTACTTGCCGTGGCGCATGCGCTTCCACGCGATCGTCGGAGCGACGACGGGAACGGCGCCCAGATACGCCAGGTCGTATGCGTTCACGGCTCGTCGAGCCTGCGGCGCGACTCGAGGGCCATGCGCAGCGTTCCGCCATCGGCCATTTCGAGCGACCCGCCCATCGGCACGCCGCGTCCGATGCGCGAGAAGCGAAGACCGTCGCGGGCGAGGGTGCGCGAGAGGTAGAGCGCGGTGGCGTCGCCCTCGACGCTGGGGCTGGTGCCGAGGATGAGCTCGTCGAAACGGCCTTCGTCGAGGCGGACGGCGAGTTCGGCGAAGCGCAGGTCGTCGGGCGTGATGCCCTTCAGGGGACTGAGCAGACCGCCCATGACGTGATAGACGCCGCGATAGCCGCCGGCCTTCTCGAAGGCGACGACGTCGAGAGCGTCCTCGACGACGCAGATGGTGGTGTCGTCGCGGGAGCGATCGGAGCAGACGGGACAGCGGCCGCGGTCGGTGAAGTAGCCGCAGACCTCGCAGGTGCCGACCTCGTCGACGAGGCGGGCGAGAGCAGTGGCGAGTTCGGCGGGGTCGCCCTGTTCCGCGAGAAGGGCGAAGGCCATGCGTTCGGCGCCCCGGCGCCCCACGCCGGGGAGCCGGCCGAGACGGCCGATGAGGTTCTCCAGCGCGTCGGGCAGGTTTGCCATGAAACGGGTCCGGTGGTTCGCGGCGACTGCGGGCGGAACGACTTAGAAGAGGCCGGGGAAGTGAAGCCCGCCGGTGGCTTTCGAGACGCTGTCGTCGTGGAGCTTCTTCGCCTTGTCCATCGCCTGGTTGGTGGCGGCCATGATGAGGTCCTGGAGCATCTCGGGATCGTCGGGGTCGATGGCCTCGGGTCCGATGAGGACCTTCTTCACGACGCGGTCGCCCGTGGCGACGACCTTGACGACGCCGCCGCCGGCGGTGCCCTCGAC
>JAJFLJ010000050.1 GCA_021772755.1 Candidatus Sumerlaeota bacterium | reverse complement strand
CCCAGCCTCGATTCATCGCACTTTGCGGGGAGGCTGCGCATTCGTCAAGGCGGGAAACACCCGAATCCCGCCCCCCTACTCGCTGACGCCCTTCTTCTGGGAGCGAATAATGTCCCCGTTGCTGACGGTTCCGTTCGTGGGATCGTAGGTCAGTTCGTTCGTAAAGAAGCTGGGATTGGCGGTGAAGTCGGGCCCGGCGGACGTGATCTTCCAGATACCGAACTCCTCGATGCCGTCCTGCACCTGGGCTTGCGGAACCGTTCCCACCCATCGGTTGAAGAACGGCCCGGGAAACGGCGATGGAACCCAGCCGGGCGCCAGGTTCGCTTCGTAGTTGATGTAGCGGAACCGGCGAGCCGCACCCAGGGGTTCCTTCGCGCGGAAGGGGTCCTCCAGCAGCGACGCCGTCGTCATATAGGCGATGGGCGTCGAAATGACGTCGGTGATGTACCAGGGCCAGCCCCGGCTGTCGAGGTCGAAGGGGTACTTGTTGAAGTCGACCGCATAGGCTTCGATCGCGGTGGCGAGACTCCTGACGTCCGCCTTGACGCGTGATACCTTCGAGCGGGTCTGGGCTTCGAGGAAGTTGGGCACGGCGATGGCCGCGAGAATCGCGATGATGGCCACAACGATCAACAGCTCGATGAGCGTAAACGCTTTCCTGCCTGGTCTCGTCTTCATATCGTTACCCCCTTGTGAAATGCCTGGCCCGCAGACAACCTTCTTGTTCCGTCCGGCATGGCACATGTCAACCCGTGTTGCCCCCGAAAGCTGCCCTGAGCAGGGGGCGCGGGAACGCGGGAATAGAAAAACGGCGCGACCGGAAGGCCGCGCCGTTTGGCGTCTCGATGAATCCTGCGACCGATCAGCTCGGCGCGTTCACATAGCCCGTGGGCGACTTCTGCGTCCGGATGATGTCGCCGTCGCTGACGGTTCCGTTCGTCGGATCGTAGGGAATCGGGTTCGCCGGATAGGCCGAAACTCCAGGCCAGGCAGTGGGTCCATAGGTCTGGTCCGGGCCGGCGCCGTTGAGAGCCCATCCGCCGTACTCCTCAAGGACGTCGTTGTAGAACGACGAAATGGCCGGCGAGCCGGTTTCCATCCCGTCGAACTTGATGCCCCACGTCGCCTCGATATTGCGATAGCGAACGTTGTCGAGCTGGTAGTGGGCGCCAGTGGCGGGAAGGTGCTGGCGGAAGGGATCGACGATGATGTTGGTGGTCATGTACGCGATGGGCGTCGAAATGTGGTCGGACAGGAACCAGTAGTTGTACTTGGCCGTATTGATGCGGTTGTACCCGTCGTAGGGATAGGCGTTCCAATCGACGGCGTACGATTCGAGTGCGGTCGCCGCCGAGCGAATGTCGGCCTTGACGCGTGACACCTTCGAGCGGGTCTGGGCTTCGAGGAAGTTGGGCACGGCGATGGCCGCCAGAATCGCGATGATGGCCACCACGATCAACAGCTCGATGAGCGTGAACGCTTTCTTTCCAAATCTGATCTTCATGTCTTTCCCCCTGAGGAAATGGTCTGCAACAAACTGCGCTCCAATGTGTATACCGTTTTATGGGGCGAGTCAACGGCAAGAAAGCCCGGCCCAACCGCTTTTTCGCGGTTGCGCGACGGTCCGCCACTATCGACAGATTCGTCTTAGCTTCGCCTGTCGGCCATCGCCAGCGAAGGATGCGGCGGCTCGCCCGGACAGGGTCTCCGCCGCCCGCAGTGGCCCGGGGCCAGCGGCGCATCCACCGCGCATTTCCGGCAGAGGTTCTTTCGGCAGACCGGACAGGACACGTAGTCCGTGAAATTCCCGGCCAGGAAACAGTTGTCGCAGAGAATGGTTCGAACCGACATGGGAGGCCAAGGGCGCCGTCCGCCTGGAAAAGAGCAAGCGGAGAGCGATGAACGAGAATAGGGATTAGGGAACAAGGGCTGGGGGAACGTCACCCCGCGCGCCTCTCTGCGCCTCCGCTTCTCCGCGCGATGCCCTTCTATCCCGCGACCGGGTTCTCCTTGGTCTGTCCTTCGCCAAGGACGATCCACTTGGCGCAGGTCAGTTCGCGGAGCCCCATCGGTCCGCGGGCGTGCAGCTTGTCGGTGGAGATGCCGATTTCGGCGCCCAGGCCGTATTCGCCGCCATCGCTGAACCGCGTCGAGCAGTTGACGTGCACGCACGCGCTGCCGATGCGGCGAAGGAACCGGTTCGCGCGGTCGAAGTCGCGGGTGACGATGCTCTCGGTGTGTCCGGAACTGTGGGCGTTGATGAAATCAACGGCTTCGTCGAACGTATCCACGACTTTGACGGCGAGAACAAGGTCCAGGTACTCCTCGTCCCAGTCGCCTTCGGTGGCGGGAACGACGTTCGATCCGAGCCGCTGCGTGCGGTCGCACCCGCGAATCTCGACGCCGCGCTCCTGCAGCGCCTTCAGGCAGCCGGGCAGGAACTCCTCCGCAACGCCCGAATGAACCAGCAGCGTTTCCGCCGCGTTGCACACGCCGGTGCGCTGGGTCTTGGAATCCACGACGATGGGCAGAGCCTTCTCCAGGTCCGCGAACTCGTCGACGTAGACGAAGCAGTTTCCGTCCAGGTGCTTGATGACGGGAATGACGGAGTCCTGGACGATGCGGCGGATCAGGTTCTTGCCGCCCCTCGGAATGATCAGATCGACGTACTTGTCGAGCTTCAGCAGCGCGCCGACGGCCGCGCGGTCCGTGGTGGGAACCAGCTGCACGGCGCCCTGGGGCAGCCCGGCCCTGGCGCAGGCATCCACCATCGTCTCCGCCAGAACCGTGTTCGACTCGAACGCCTCGGACCCGCCCCGAAGAATCACCGCGTTGCCGCTCTTGAGGCAGAGCGCGCCGGCATCGACGGTGACATTGGGGCGCGATTCGTAGATGATGCCGATCACGCCGATGGGCGCGCGCATGTGGCCGATGCGCAGTCCGTTGGGGCGGACGGCCATGTCCTCGATCCCGCCGACGGGATCGGGAAGGGCGGCGATTTCGCGGACGGCGGCGACGATCCCGTCGATGCGGACGTCGGTCAGCCGAAGGCGGTCGATCATGGCGGGCGCCAGACCGTTGGCGGCGCCCTTCTCCAGGTCGATGGCGTTGCGTGCCTTGATGCGCTCGCGCCCCTCGTCGAAGGCGAGAGCCATCAGCTCCAGCGCGCGGTTCTTCGTCGCCGGCGGAACGGCCGCCATGATGCGGGACGCCTGACGGGCCGAACGGCCCATCTCCGCGATGGTCTGTTGGATGGAAACGTCTGCGACTGTCATGGCCGGTTCACTCCGTTCGCGAATGCGGGGAAAGTACACCCGGAGCGGACGGGCCTTGGCAAGCGGGGGATTGGCTCCGGGCCCGAAACGACAAGAGGCGGCCCCGACGGGCCGCCTCTTCGAACGTCGGGTGAGTTGTGGCCGCTACAGGTTGGGAATGCCCTCGGTCGAAAGGGACGTGCGGTGAATCTGCCCGGTGCTGACGGTGCCGTTCGTCGCATCGTACAGCGTGGTGAACGCGTCTCCCGTGTTGCCGCGGGAAAGGTCGGGACCGCCGGAGGTCATCCGCCACTGGCCATAGGTCTGGAACACGGACGTTCCACCGCCATAGGCCACGAACTGCTGCCAGTTGACATACAGAAACTGTTTGGCCTCGGGTGCTTCTCCGGCGATGCTGACATAGAAGACGTCGGTGGGGATCGACGTAAGGTACGAAATCGGGGTGGTCAGCTGATTGGATCCGTTGAAGGGGTCGGCGTAGAAGTCCGGCGTGGTCGCGCCGAGGGCTGTAAAGGCGCCGCCGATGAAGAACCCGATCCCCGGTGCGCCGCCACCACCGATCGTTCCGCCATTGTGGGGCGCGTAGTGGTACGACGGGTACTTGTTGGCATCGACGGCATAGGATTCGAGGCCGGTCGTCATCGTCCTCATGTCCGCCTTGGTACGCGAGACCTTGGAGCGCACCTGGGCCTCGAGGAAGTTCGGAACTGCGATCGCTGCGAGAATCGCGATGATCGCCACGACGATCAGCAGCTCGATCAGCGTAAACGCTTGCCCGATATTGCGAAATTGTTTCTTCACGAGAAACTCCCTGTCGAAAAAGAATGGAATCAGTCGAAAGACCAGAGTGACTCATATTCCGCCCCGCTGGACAAGGCGAGCGAAATCTGGACGATCCGCCGATGGACTACCACTTTCTGACGGACCGGCTTTGGTTCCCGCCCGCCCACCAGGCGGACGCGGAGGGCCTCCTCGCCGTCGGCGGGGATTTGTCGGTGGAGCGGTTGCTGCTGGCCTATCGCAGCGGCATCTTTCCCTGGTATTCCGACGGCCAGCCCGTCCTCTGGTGGTCGCCCGATCCCCGGTTCGTTCTGATTCCCCAGGAGTTCCATCTCCCCCGCCGTCTGGCGCGAACCATCCGCCAGGGGCGCTTCGAGGTGCGTGCCGACACGGCGTTCGAGGAGGTGGTGGCCCTTTGTTCGGAGGTCCCCCGCCCCGGCCAGGACGGCACCTGGATCACGGAGGAGATGATCGGCGCGTATTCGCGCCTGCACCACGCGGGATGGGCCCACAGCGTGGAGTGCTGGCTGGACGGCGAACTGGCGGGGGGTATCTACGGCGTGGCGGTCGGAAAGGGGTTCTTCGGCGAGTCGATGTTCTGGCTGGAGCCGGACGCGTCGAAGGTGGCCCTGGCGGCGCTGGTGCAGAAAATCCGCCGTTGGGGGTTTCTGTTCCTTGACTGCCAGATGCGAACCGGGAACACTGCGCGATTCGGTGGCCGGGACGTGACCCGCGCGGAGTTTCTGCGGATGGTGTCGAGGGCGGCCGCCGAACCGGGACGGAACGGTCCCTGGACGAAGGAGTTCGAACGATGGACATTCGATGGATGAGAACCGCCTGCCTGGCCGGTGCGCTGGCGCTGGCGGCGACGATGGCCCCCGCCTGGGGGATGTACGGCCACGGCGTGGCCGGGGAGATCGCGGAGCTGCGGCTGACGCCGGCGGCGAAGGACGAGGTGAACGAGCTGCTTGGCGGCAAGTCGCTCGGCGAGATGTCGACGTGGGCCGACAAGGTGCGCCCGGACAGACCCGAAACCGCGCCGCTGCACTATCTCAACTTTCCCGCCGAACTCGACCGTCCCCGCGCCGAAGACCTCGCCATTCCGGAAGGCAACGTCTACACCGCCGTGACGGGCTACGCGGCCCGGCTCGAGGACGAGTCGCTTCCCCCGCACGAGCGCACAGAAGCGCTGCTGTTCCTGATCCATTTCGTGGAAGACTTGCACCAACCGCTTCATTGCGGCCTGGCGGCCGACCTCGGCGGCAACAAGGTCCGCGTGGCGATGGAAGACGGTGGGGAGTCCAACCTGCACCGGGTCTGGGACAGCGGGATTCTTCGTCAGGTCGGGGAAACGAGCGAGACCGGGTACGCGGAGAAGCTGCTCTCCGAAGCGCCTCCGGAGCGGATCGCCGAACTGGCGGCGAACATGAACGTCGTCGAGTGGGTCGTCGAATCGCGCATGACGATGAACGCCCGGGCGTACGAGCTGGGCGCGGGCAACCCGCCGCTGGTCAGCGACGAGTATCTGCGCACGAACCTGCCGGTGGTGGAGGAGCGGCTGCTGGCGGCCGGCGTGCGACTGGGCGCGCTGCTCAACGCGCTGCTGGACGAGGGCCGCTACCCCCTGATCGGGGAGTCGGAAGTCTTTCCCGCGCAGACCCCGGAGACCGTTCCGGCGGTCGGGGAAGCCTCCGAGAGCGGAGACTGACGCGACTGCGGAATTGACAGGCGGCGAACCTGGCGGGGATCCTGCTCGCACTGGCGGGCAGAGGTGAAAACGTGACGAATTCCGCGCCCTGCAATTCCACCGACGCGCTTCTCTCGAAGATCGCCGATCTGTTCGATGGCGGGGTCTGCCTGACCGGCACCGCGCTGCGGGTCGATTCCTGGTCGGAGGGGCTGAGCCGCAGGGGCGCCCGGGGGCCGGCGGCGAACGACACGCCGCTGCGCCAGGTGCTGGCACCCCTGTTTCCCGACTGTACGGACCTGGCGGAAGTCCTCTCGGCGGCCGAACGCGCGGCCACCGAAACGATGCCGCTCTCCGCCATCGCGCGGGCTTCGTTCCCCGGACCGCTCAAGGAGGAATTCGAGGTACTGGTCGGATCGCGCTGCGAAACGCCGGGCGTCGTGCTGCTCTTCCGACCGGTCTCGGAACAGCATCTTCTGGAAGCCCGCTACAAGCGCATCCTCGATTCGATGCCGGACGGCATCATGATCATGGACCCCACGCGCAAGGTGCTCGTCATCAACGAGGCCTGCGGGCGGCTGCTGGGGCGCGATCCCGCGGAAGTGATGCGGACGAACTGCGTCTGCGGCGAGGTCACGGACTGCCACCTGCCGGACGGTCGAACGCTGTCCAATCATCTCTGTCCCGCCCGCGAGGTCTTCGCCGGTGTGGCGGAACCGCAGACGGAGCAGATGCTGGCGACGGATTCGGGTGGCAGGGAACGCTGGATCGAAACGTCCTACAGCCCGATCCTGAACCGGCTGGGCGAGGTCGAGTTCGTCATCGGCGTAATGCGCGACATCCACGAGCGCAAGACGCTGGAGGCGCGCCTCCAGCAAACGGAGAAGCTCGCGTCACTCGGTGCGCTGACGGCCGGCATCGCGCACGAAATCAAGAACCCGCTTGGAATCATTCTCTCCTCGGTGGAAATCCTTCTGGACGAAGAGAGGCCGCGCGACATGCACCGCGAAGCCGCCTCCTTCATCCGCGAGGAAGTTCAACGCCTGGACCAGCGGCTTCGCGCATTCCTCCAGTTCGCGCGCCCCCAGCCCCCCCTGCCCGAGGCGGTGGTGCTCGGCGGATTGATCCGGCGAACCGTGC
>JAJFLJ010000049.1 GCA_021772755.1 Candidatus Sumerlaeota bacterium | reverse complement strand
GTGCCTACGAGTGTCACCGCAAGTCCGCCATAGAGCAGTAGGGCGCTCGGCTCGCTGGATTCGGCAGGCATTCTGAGAGCGACATTGCCGCCAATCTGAAGCACAAGACCGGGCACACCGATCATCAGGCTCTTCTTGTTCAGGACAGGATCCATCGATCCTTCCCCCTTTCCAATTCGGGTAAGTACTTTATCACCATCGGCGACTCCCTTGCCAGAGGGCCAAGGGGAAGTTTCGCCAACACACCGCAGGCCGGTCGCCGATTCCGCCTGCTTGACAAGCTCGGCAGGCTGACACCACACTCCCTCCGCCCTGCGGGTTGACGGTCCGCCCTCGGGGCGACCATCATTTAACGCGCATCGCGCCGGAAAACGGGTGTCTTGCCATGCAGCAGCTCCGAAACGTGAACGTCAAATCCATCACACCCCTCTCGGCCCCGCGCCAGGTCCGCGACGAGGTTCCGATGAGCGAGAAGGCCGTCGCCACCGTTCTCCGGGGCCGCGACGAACTCGTCGGCATCCTCGAAGGGCGCGACGAACGCCTCTGCGTCATCTGCGGCCCCTGCTCCATTCACGACGAGGAGGCCGCCTACGACTACGCCGACCGCATCGCGAAGCTCTCCGCCAGGATCTCCGACCGCATTCTTCTCGTCATGCGCGTCTACTTCGAGAAACCCCGCACCACCGTCGGCTGGAAGGGTCTCATCAACGACCCCCATCTCAACGACACCTTCGACATCGAGACCGGATTCCGCAAGGCCCGCAGAATCCTCCTGAAGCTCAACGAAATGGGCGTGCCCTGCGGCACGGAAATGCTCGAGCCCATCACCCCCCAGTACATCGCCGAGTTCATCGCCTGGTCCAGCATCGGCGCCCGCACCACCGAATCGCCCACCCACCGCCAGATGGCCAGCGGCCTCTCCATGCCCGTCGGGTTCAAGAACGCCACCGACGGCAACGTCCAGATCGCCATCGACGCGATGCTCTCCTCCAAGCACCCCCACGCTTTTCTGGGACTCGACGAGGATGGCCGGAACGCCATCGTCAACACCACCGGCAACCGCCACACGCACCTGATCCTGCGCGGCGGGCGATCGGGCACGAACTACGACTTCGACAGCATCCAGGCAGCCACCGCGATGCTCCGCAAGACCGACCTCAACAACCGTCTCGTCGTCGATTGCAGCCACGCCAACAGCGAGAAGGACCACATGAAGCAGGCCGGCGTCTTCAACCACGTCGTCGACCAGTATCTGGACGACAGCAAGTCCGTCCTCGGCGTCATGCTGGAAAGCAACATCCGCGAAGGAAACCAGAAGCTGACGGGCGCACCCGCCGACCTGGAATACGGCGTCTCCATCACCGACGCCTGCATCGGCTGGGAAATGACCGAGGAACTGCTCCTCGCCGCCGCCGACCGGATCGGCTCCAAAGCGGTCGCCGCCAGATAGCGCAGGACGCGCAACGCACCACGCTCACTCGACCACTTCCCAAAGCCGAGTCTCCCTGTAGTCGTCCGGGACGCGCACCGGACGCAGGGTTCCGTTCTCCGCCAGCAGCGACAGCATCGGCACTCCGCGCCGTTCCGCCAGCAACAGAACGTAATCGATGCCCCGCTCGCGCAGGTCCCCGGCGGCGGACTCGGCGTCCGTGTCGTCGCCCCACCATTTCTCCAGAATCGGCACGCTCGAAAAGTCCGCCCAGTACGCCCGCCGCCGCAGATAGTACGGCCCCTTGTGGTCGGCGACGAGCACGACGGCGTCTTCGGGAACGATGTCCTGCAGGTCCTCGAAGAGCAGATAGCTGCCGCCGAACTCCCCGTGGCGAAGCCATTCGCGTTTGGCTTCCGCCGTCAGAACGGGGCGGAACTCCCAGCGAATCGTGGGAAACCCGGCCCATTGAAGCTGACCCTTCCAGTACGTCGCGGCCGTTCCCGCGGCAAAGACCAGCGCGATGGCCGCCAGCAGGTTCGGTCGCACCCGCGCGGCGAGAATTCCGCAGAGAATCCCCAGCGCCGGCGCGCAGAGCGGGTACGCGACGGAAAAGTACCGCACGACTTCGCCGTATCCACGGAGCATCGCCAGCCCCGCGTAGCTCGCCAGCACCGCCGCGCCCGACAGCGTGCCCGCTTTCGTCCGCGTCATCAGCGCGCCGACCGCCGCCACCGGCATGACGATCACCAGTCCGTCGAGGTTCGTCATGGCGAACTTGAACTTCGACGCGAGCCCGAGCGTCAGCGCTTCCGCGACACCCGACGGCGAAAGGGAATAGAGTCTCGCCGGTTCGTGCTCGTAGCCGTGAAGAACGGGAGCGAATTCCTGCTTCAGTTCGAACACGCCCCGCGTCACGTGCAGAATCGGGTTTCCCGACCACATGAACCCGCGAACGACCCACGGCAGCGCAATGGCTACCGCCCCCGCGACCGCCGCCAGCGCGAGCACCGCACCGCCGCGCGCGTCGCGCGTCCGTATCGCCAGGGCCGCGATCGCGATCCCCAGCGCGGGCACGACGAAACCGATCGCGACCACTTTCGCCATGACTGCGAACGACGCGATCGCTCCGGCCCGCAACGCGTCCGCCGCCGTTGGCGATTCCCCCTCCGCGAACGGTTCGGCGAGCACCCAGAACGCCAGCAGCACTCCCACCGACGCGAACAGATCGTTGAGCGCACCGATCGGCGCGACGGCGCACCGCAGCGCCAGCAGATGGCACGCGATCGCTCCGGCCACGGCCGCCGCCGCCGTTCCGGCGACGCGCCCCGCGAACAGCGGAAACATCGCGAGGCCGATGATGCCGACCCACGCGTAGACCGTCGTCACCAGGACTTCGTCGCCCGCCAGCAGCAGCGCCGCGTACAGCGCTTCCGCACCGAGCGTGTATGTCGACGGCATGTTGTGGGGAAACATCGCCACGTCGCCGCGCAGAATCCACTGCCCCGGCACCGTCAGGTGATACCAGAGCGAATCCTGCCCGTTGTCCGGCGCGAGACCGCCGACCAGGATGTTGAGGAACAGCAGACCCGTCACCGCAGCGACGACGATGACGGCGATTCGGTGCGGGGCCGCCAGGGCTCCCGTGCTCTCGCGCAGCGTTCGAACCCACCGCAGCGAAGGGCGCCATCCCGTGCGCACCGCCATCGCCCATCCCGTCATCGCGAACGCGACGAACGGCAACCACACGACCGCGAACGTCAGCAGCCCGAACAGCCCGAGCACCACCACCCAGGTGGAAAGCATCGCGAAACCGAGCCATGCCCGTACTGTCCAGTCGATCGCGCTCTGCGCCGACTTCGCGAACCGCACGGGAAACGCCGGAATGCCCGCGCCGGCGCAAAGCAGCAGAAACGCCAGGGCGGCCGCATGATACCCCATGCCCACGACGAGAGTCGTCATCTCCGCCCCGGTGCGGCGCGGGGCGGCTGTCCGCGCTGGTGAACTAACCACTGTCTCATTTGCATTCCGACCGGTCCGGCAAGTAGGACTCGGGGCCGAAGGGGTTGCGCCGCAAATCAAATGACCTGAAGTGTCCGTCGCTTTTTCCTCCCCGCCGGCAAGAATGGCTTTGACAGGCGGGGGCGGATGGACCAAACAGGAAAGTTTTTCGGTAACGCCGGATGCTCATTGACGAGACGGACCTCCCCGGGCCAGGCGACTCTCCGGTTCCAGCGAGAAACCCCGATTTCTCGGGGAACGAACTCACCCAAAGGGACATTTTCATGTCGGTAAACGATCGCAAGCGCAACGCCTTCACGCTCATCGAACTTCTGATCGTGGTGGCCATCATCGCCATTCTCGCGGCTATCGCCGTGCCGAACTTCCTCGAAGCCCAGACGCGCTCGAAGGTCAGCCGCGCGAAGGCCGACCTTCGCACCCTCGCGACCGGCATCGAAAGCTACCGCGTCGACTTCAACGGCTACCCCCAGGCCAATCCCTTCAACACCAGCAGCCGCCGCGAGTCGGACCTCCCGGATCCTGCCAACACCAAAGTGATCCTCGAACGCCTCAGCACGCCTGTCGCCTACCTCACCAACGGTCTTCTTGCCGATCCCTTCTCCTCCCTCTTCCGTTCCGGCACTCCGAATTCCACCACCGGCGCGATCGACTCGCCGCCGCCCTCCGTTCCCGCCAACGAGGTCTACGAGAACCGCTTCTACAAGTACACCGCCACCACGACGATCTCCGGCGTGACGGCCATTCTCGGTACCGCCAACAAGGCCGATGGCATCTGGGTCGGCTGGTCCTCGGGCCCCGATACCGTTCGCACCCAGCTTGCCGGCACCGGCCTGCTCAGCTCCAGCGCCACCGTCGCCGCCACACTCAACAACATCTACGACCCCACCAACGGCACCGTGTCGCAGGGCGACGTGTTCCGCGTCGGTGGAGCCCCCAACGGGCGGGCCGAAGCCTTCTTCACGGCGGTTCAGTCCCAGCCCTGATCCCCTGACCGCATGACTTCAAGACGAACCGCCCGCCCTTACCGGCGGGCGGTTCGTTTTTTGCGGTTTACGTCCGGGCGTCTCCCGGAGACCATCCCCCGAAAGTTACACCGAAGGAATCCGGCTTCATGGCCCAGACTCTCGCCCCACTCCAGCAACGCCCCGACCCGCGCGGCCACTACGCCGGCTTCGGCGGACGCTACGTCCCCGAAACCCTCATGCAGACGCTCATCGAACTGGAGCGCGAGTACTCCGCCGTCGCCGCCGACCGCGACTTCCAGGCGGAACTGGCCACGCTCCTGGGCGAATACGCCGGCCGCCCCACGCCTCTGACCCGCGTGCGGCGCTTCGCCGACTCGCTGCCCGGAAACCACCGCATCTATCTCAAGCGCGAGGACCTCCTCCACACCGGCGCCCACAAGCTGAACAACTCCCTGGGCCAGGGGCTGCTCGCCAAACGCCTCGGCAAGAAGCGCATCATCGCCGAAACCGGCGCAGGCCAGCACGGCGTCGCCACCGCCACCGCCTGCGCGCTCCTCGGTCTGGAGTGCATCGTCTACATGGGCGCCGAGGACATGGAGCGCCAGAAACTCAACGTCTTCCGCATGAGGCTGCTGGGCGCCAGGGTCGTCAAGGTCACCAGCGGCACCGAAACCCTCAAGGACGCCACCAACGAAGCCATGCGCGACTGGATGGCGAACTGCGACGACACGCACTACATCATCGGCTCCTGCGTCGGCCCCCATCCCTTTCCCATGATGGTCCGCGATTTCCAGAGCGTCATCGGCATCGAGGCGCGCGGCCAGATTCTCGAAGCCGAAGGCCGTCTGCCGGACCACCTGGTGGCCTGCGTTGGCGGCGGTTCCAACAGTCTCGGCCTCTTCCATCCCTTCTACGACGACGAAGCCGTCGCCTTCTGGGGCGTCGAAGCCGAGGGCGAGGGCATCGCCACCGGCCTGCACGCCGCCGCCGTCAACGGCGGATCCGTCGGCGTCTTCCACGGCTCCATGAGCTACGTCCTCCAGGACCAGGACGGCCAGATCACTCCGGCCCACTCCATCAGCGCCGGCCTGGACTATCCCGGCATCGGACCCGAGCACAGCTTCTACGCCGACACGGGCCGCGCGAAGTACGTTCCCGTGTCGGACGCCGAAGCCCTCGTCGCCCTCCAGGAAATCTCCCGTCTCGAAGGCCTGATTCCCGCCCTGGAAACCGCCCACGCGATCTCCCAGGTCGCCAAAATGGCGGGGGAACTTCCCCCGGAGCAGATCATCCTCGTCTGTTTTAGCGGTCGCGGAGACAAGGACGTCTTCAGCCTCCAGGAACACATCTCCTTCGACGAGTAAGACGCTCCGCGCCCATCGGAAGAGACGCGTTGTTCGTTGCGCGCTCGGCGGCAGTGGTGCCTGCGCCCGCGAGGCGGGTGTGCTGTCGTTTGCGCCTTCCTCTCCGCCTCTTTCCGCGCCGGTTCCTCCCGCTGGTGGGCGTTCGGAGATGACGGAATTGCGAAGGACTCGCATTGCGGGCGGTGTCCAGGAGTGATGGGCTTCATGCACAAGTTGCCCTTCCCATTCCCGATCCGCGCAGGAGCAGCGACATGAGACGTTCTTTCCCGGGAGCATGCGTTCTGCTGTTCGCCTGTCTCGCGTCGATGGCCGGGGGAGAGGGCTGGATCGGCGCGTTGCGGGAGAGCGACGAGAGGCACTTGGGGTTCTGCGAGATCGAGTTCACGCAGACGTTCGGGGAGCCGGACCCGTCCAGTCCCCTTCGGTCCGTGAACACCTATGCGGGGCTGTCGCAGACCGACGCTTCCGACTTCGTTCTCGTTCGCGATCTCGTGAACGCTTCGGTCGCGCCGAGGTCGGACCCGTCGGAGGAAACCCGCTGGGACGAGCTGGCCGACGAGAACGCCGGGGTCACGAGTCGCTGGGTCACGATCGGTCGCGGCGAGCTCAATACGACCGTGAGTTACCTGGGAACGAAATCGGGATTCCTGGGGGGAGAAGACGACCTCATTCGGGTCGATGGGAAACCCCTGCACGTCGAGAAGCGAAGAACCATGAAGCTGTTTCCTCCCGGTTCCGGTTCCGGTTCCACGTACAACGATGCGGCTGCCCTGAAGTGGGCCCTGGGAAGAGGGTTCGCAGCGTTTCTCGACACGATCGACTCCGAAGTACAGGTGGACGGAATCACGAGGCTGAGCGCTTCGGGACGTTGCTTCGACAGCCTGACCGGGCGATGGGAGCTCGAAGTCGATCCGGCTCTCGACAACCTGGTCAGGAGCGCCAGGTTCACACCGGAATTGGGCGGGAGTCAGGCTCTCGAGTTGTCCAATGCCGGCGTGGCCCAGGGCGTCTGGCCGTCCCGCGCGACGATCGCCTGTCCGGGTGCTCCCGTTCCTTCCACCGAGATCGTCTTCGTCGAAATCAGAGAGACGCATTCGGAAGGCGTTCTGGAGAAAGTCCTGGCCGAAACGCAGGTCCGGCACGACGAGTATACGACATCGGTCGAGGACGTTCGCGGTTCGGAACCTCTGTCGAAGGTGTATCCGCCCGCTCGCGCGGAAGAGTGACCGCGTTCTCTTGGGGAGCGGTTCGCCAGTCGTTTTAGCCGTCCGGCAGTTCGCTTCCGGCTTCGATGTCGTCGGCGATATGGAGAGCGTTACTCTCCTCGGGTGCGCCGTAGAAGGTCAAGAAGAAGAGCCCCCGTTCACATCAATGGGAACTGCTGTCGGGCTGGAGCCGTTCGTGTCGGCGTTGATGTCCTTGAGCAGCTTGAAGCCGATCTGGGCATGTGCAAAGACGCGGCATCGACATTGCCCGCAGGCAGGGATGTTCCGAACCCGCTCCTAGATATCCTGAGGCAGCGTATCTCGAATATCCGGTTCGTCTCTCTTTTGCTGACGTTGAGCCCTGATAGCTTGCGACTCATGGTACTCGCGAGCCTCGGCTGTTCGGACGAACGACGCCTTGGAATCGATCTTCCTTGCTTCCTGTTCGATGTCATCCAAGCTGACCTTGAAGAACTCTCTTCGAAGGTTCACCAAATTCATCCGATGCATTTCGAACGTCTTGTGAAGCTGGTTCTCCAGGGAGGGGGCATCTTGGGAATATATCATGGCGTGCACGTCGAATCCAAAGGGAACACTCGCGTCCCCCAGTTCCTTGATGCGGTCCAGCGGTTCCAGGCGACGCGTCATCCCGATCTTGTAGACCTGGTTGCCGAACGATCCGATATTGGAAATGATATAGACATGTCCCGAGCGGGTTTGCTGCGCCATCGACACCGCCCGTTCTCCCTTGGCATGCGCCTCTTCGAGTTCCTTGACCATGGATTCGATCTTAGCATTGAGAGCATCCAGCTCATCGCCAACCGCCAGGCGAGCTTGCTCCTGCGCCTTGTCGAGTGCCGTCTTTGCCCTTTCTTCGTCCTTTAGCGCCTTGGCGACCTCTTGTTCAAGCTTGGCTTCCTCGCGCATCTGGCGGCGTACTTCAGCCTGCTCTTCCTTCTCGTTCTGCTTCCTCTCCTGATACTCATGGGTTAAGTAGAGTTCCTGCAGCTTGAGATGCAGATACGCGTCGACGATGAATATCTTGTTCGATTCGTTCAGCTTGTTAATTCCGACAAACGCCTTCTGGATTCGTTGCTCCATTCGGTCCATGTTGTTCCATCGGGCGTTTCCGATCGCTGCATCGCACTCGTTGTTGAAGGCGCGAGACGTCAGGCGAATATTCCGGTTCGTCATCGTCTGCCCTTTCGCCTTGCTGCCCTCCACTGACCATTCGGTCGTGCAGACAACCGCCGTCTTTCCGACCGTCATCTCCTTTTGCCGGCCCTTTACTTCCAACAGCTTCGCCTTGAAGGCCTCTGCGGTGCCGAAGTCGAAATGCGGCTTGTAGAATCCCAGCTCTGCCAGTTCGATCTCCTCGTCGTATATCGCTGCGGTTGCGACGAGTTGGTCGAACACCAGCTTCTTGTCTCGGTAGCTGGAGCGAAGCTCCTCTATCTGTCTTTCCAGACTCTGTCTCGATTGTTCAGCCGCCTCCCTTGTTTGTGCAATCTCGGCCTCCACGGTCGATTTCTGCTTCTTGACCTCCTCCACTTCCTTCTCTACATCTATCACGCTAGAGAATCGCTTCTCGATTCGCCTTTTCTTCATGTGAAGAAGAACCAAGGCTATGCCAAGAGCCAGAATGAGAATCCCCAGAAACACTGAAAGAAGAATGAGCAGGAGAACTATGTCCATCACGATTCCTTTCAGGAAGCGGAAGGGCTGTATGATCGAGGAGAGGACGCTACCAGTGAACAGGTGTGCTGAGTAGTGTAAAGAGCTTTCTGTGAGTTGCTCGCTATCCCGCGCTATTCCACGGCCCACCATGTGGTGTCCGTCGCCCGCGAGTCGTAGGAGCGCAGGACGCGGCCGGCGAGTCGTCCGGTGTAGCTGCCTTCGCTGACGGCGATCTCGCCGTTGACGATGACGTGGCGGATGCCCAGGGGGGACTGGCCGGGGGATTCGAAGGTGGCGCGGTCGATGACGGTCTCCGGGTCGAGGACGACGATGTCGGCGAAGAAGCCGGTGTCGATGCGTCCGCGGCGCTGTTCGACGAGGCGGAAGTGGCGCGCGGCGAGAGTGGATGTCTTGCGCACGCTCTCGCGGTGGTCGAAGAGGCCGAGGTCGCGCGCGTAGTGTCCCCAGAAGCGCGGATACGTTCCCTGTCCGCGGGGGTGACCTCCGGTTGGTCCGTCGGAACCGACCATGACGCGCGGATGGACGATGAATGTGCGCAGGTCCTCTTCCTTCATGGTGAAGTAGATGGCGGCGGTGCCGCCGATGCCGATGTCGTCGATGACGACGTCTTCGGCGTCCTTGCCGAGGCTCGCGGCGACTTCGTCGAGATAGCGCAGCGCGAATGGCCCGCCGAGGAGGTAGACGCGGTCGGCGCCGCCGCGGCCGGCGATCAGATCGCGAATGCCCTGCTCGAGTTCGTCGCGATGGTTCGCGACGGCGTCGGACCAGGTGTTCTCGGCCCAGTCGGGAATGATGGCGTTGATGGTGGTTTGCGAGGCGATGTAGGGATACTGGTCGAGCCAGACGTCGACCCCGTCGGCGACGGCCTGGTCGACGAGGGCGAGGAATTCGTCGGAAAGGTCCCACGCGGCGGGACCGGCGCACTTGACGTGGGAGATCTGGACGCGTGCGCAGCTCTCGCTGCCGATGAGAAGCGCCTCTTCGACGGCGGCGAGGAGGTTCTCGCCCTCGCTGCGCATGTGGGTGGCGTAGAGTCCGCCGTGTTCCGCGGCGACGGTGGCGAGTTCGACGATCTCCTCCGTCGCGGAGTTGAACCCGGAATTGTAGATCAGCCCGGTCGAAAGCCCGAAGGCGCCGGCGTCGATGGCGCTGGCGACGCGGGTCTTCATCAGATTCATCTGGCCGGCCGTTGGCGTCGTGCCGGAGAGCCCGACGTCGCTGCGGAGCTGGTTGTGTCCGACGAGGCCGACGTAGTTGGTGCCGAGTCTGCCGGCGAGTCCGTCGTAGGTCGCACCGAGATTGGGGGTGGTGGGCGAGATGCCGCAGTTGCCGGCGACCATCGTGGTCACGCCCTGGCGGAGGTACTCCGCGCGCGCTCCGGCGCCGTCGGCGTGGGTGTGGACGTCGATGAATCCGGGGACGACGAGCATGTCCGTGGCGTCGATGGTGCGCGTTGCGGTGGCTCCGGCCAGGTCGCCGATGGCGACGATGCGTTCCCCGCGAATGCCGATGTCGGTCGTCTCGGAATCCGAATCGCCGTCGCGGAACACGGTGCCGTCGAGAACGAGCACGTCGAAGTCCGTCGCGGGAAGAGGAACGGTCTCGGCGGCGAAGTCGTCGAAGTACGACGCGAAGTCGCCGGAGGTGTACGTGTAGAAACCGGGGCTGCCGTTTCGAAGCGGGATGGAGAGGGTTCCCTGGACCACCGGGACGTCCATGTCGTCCACGTAGGCGGAGACCGCGTCGCCTTCGACGTGGAGCTTGAACCGGTGCCATCCGCCTGGCCATGCCGTGCCATTGACGATGTAGCCGGGCGTCTCGGCGCCGAACTGCGAGAAGTCGATGCCGAGATAGTCCCACGTGGTGCCGTTGTGGGCCTGGAGCTTGATCCACCCGTCGCCGGTGTCGCCCGGTTCCTGGTGGTCGGGGTCCCACGCGAGGCGGATCATGTGGAGCGAGCCCTCCATCGACGCGCGGGCGACGATGGCCTGGTAGCCGCCGTGCGTCGCGGGGCCGTCGTTGCCTTCGCAGAAGACCCACGCCTCGACCGTCATGTCCTGGACGGGGTCTCCGACGAGAGCCGCGTGGACACCCTGCGTATCGCCGTCGTCGGCCTGTTTGAAGACGCCGGTGCCCTCGCCGGGAAGCGCCAGGTCCGCGATGCGGGATTCGCCGCCGGCCTGGACTTCTCCGCCGGCGCCATCGACGAGGGACCACTCCAAACCCGCTGCGGGTTCTTCGAAGTCATCGACCAGGGTCTCCGCAGCTGCGGGCAGTGTCAGGGCGATCAGGGTGGTCAGTCGTACAAGGAGGGGCATGGTGACTCCACGAGACAGGATTCGAGTGGGTGCGAGCACGAGTGGGGAGTCGATAGCAAAGAGTCCGTTGGCCGGGATCGGCGGGGGGCGTTTCGAGCATTGAAACGAAATGGCTTATGCCGAAGCGGGGAGTCCCGCAGAGGAACGGTACGCGGCCTCGGGCGTCATTCGGCGACTGGTTCCTCGCAGGAGCGTGCCGACTAGGAATTCGTCAGTCGGGTCTCCACGGCTTGGTTTTTCCTTGCCAGGCTGGTTTCGATGCTGGTGGGGTTCCGCCTGAAATTCGGACGTAACCGCTTGACCATTCTGTTCGAGGAGGAAAGACAACGATGAAGAGATATCATCTCTTTGCGATCGGCCTCGGTCTTTTGGCCGCGACCGCGTCGGCCCAGACCGACGGCTTCTTGTTTTATGCGGGCGGGGTCACCGCCGATGCGCGCACGACGGCCACGGGCCTTGGCGTGCTCGATGGCGCCGGAACGAATCCCAACACCGACGCGATGGTGCCGACGGTCTATGTCGCCGACGTTTCCATCGGTGCCGGCACGGTGACGGTGGACAACTGGCGGTCCGCCGCGGACTATGATCTGGGCAACCCCATTCCGCTGGACAATCCCGCGACGGGCGGAACCACGGAGAACTATTCGTGGATCTATCTTTCGCACAACGTGCACCAGTACAACGGGCACCTGTACGTCGGTCCGGGCGACTGGAACAGCGACAATAACTTCGACACGGCGGACATCGTGGTCCACGCGCCGATCAACACGACGACGGGCGCGCTGGGTTCCTGGACGTTCGGGCCGCAGATTCCCACGGCGCTGGCGATCAACGCGTCGGCCATCGTGGAAGTCGGCGGTACGGGGTATCTCTACGTGTTCGGCTCCGTCAGCGAAGCGACGTGCTACTATTCGGAGATCCAGCCGGACGGCACGCTTGGCGCGTGGCAGACGGGCAATGCTCTTCCGAGCGGCGCGGACTGGTTCCACGGCGGAACGAGCGTCGGCGACAAGCTGATCTATGCGAGCGGCAACCTGGTTGGTACGCCTCCGCAGTCCCACTACAGCACGATTTCCGCCGGTGGCGGGATGGGCGCGTGGACGTCCATCGGCGACTTCACGGTCGGCGACGAAGCGGCGGCGCGCTGGGCCTATGCGATGGGCACGGTGACGGCGCCGGGCGGAAACCCCCGTCTGATCGCCACGGCCGGCAACGGTGTCGCGACCGACGACGGCGTGTACACGTCGGAAGTCGTGGCGGGTGTTCCGGGCGCGTGGGTGAAGCAGGCGGCGGCGGTTCCCGTTCCTGTTCGCAACGTGACGGGTATCGGCGTCGAAGACGTGTTCTTCGTCGTTGGCGGAGCGACGTCAAATACCGCAGGCGCTTCGGTCAACAACGTGCGCGTCGGCCGGATGGACGCGGGCGGCGTGGTAACGTGGGTGGACGATACGGACCCCTCCGTCTTCGCGCTTCCCGAGACGCGTTCGTACGGCGGACTGGCGTTCGTCGAATCGGTTCCTCCGTCCTCGGCGGCGGGCTGGGAGATGTACGACTAGGCCGCTGGATTCCATCGGCAGATTCGACGGCGCTCCCCCGCGAAGGCGGGGGAGCGTTTCGTTTGCGAAGGCGCCGGGGATCGCGCGTCGGCGCGGTCAGCGCGCGTCGCGACGCAGCAGCGAAAGCGCCGCCCAGGCGTAGGCCTTCGCGCAGGGCGCGAGCTGGTTCCAGGGCCGGTGTTGTCTCCACCACCGCCATTCCGCGCGGGCGGCGCGGCGCAGACCTTTCGTTCGCAGCAGAAACCGCCAGCGGTTGCGATGGTATTTCGCGAGAAACCCCGGCGACCACGCGACGGTCGTCTGGCTTTCGTGATGCACGACGATGGAGCGCGGAACGACGCGCACGTTCCATCCGGCGCGACGCGCGCGAACGCAGTAGTCCACTTCCTCGAAGTAGATGGGCCAGTAGCGGGCATCGAGCGGGCCGATGTCGTCGATGACCTCGCGGCGAATGGCGAGAGCGGCCCCCGTGGCGTAGGGCACGTCGCGCGCTTCGCCGGGATCGCGGCCGGGGCGGAGCTTCCGGCCCCAGGCGATGTGGCTGGTCAGTCCGTTGGGTTCGATCCTGCCGCCGCAGTGCTGCACGGTGACGTTGTCGGGATAGAGCAGTAGACACCCCGCGACGCCTGTCTTCGGGTTCGCGCGGAACTCGGCGAGGAGCGGTGCGAGCCAGTTGGCGCGCGGTTCGGTGTCGTCGTTGAGCAGGACGACGATGTCGCCGGTGGCGCGCCCGATGCCCAGGTTGTTGCCGCCGGCGAAGCCGAGGTTCCTGCTGGCGCGGAGGACGATCGCTTCCGGATAGTTGCGACGAACGAAGTCGCCGGTGCCGTCCGTCGAACCGTTGTCGACGACGATGATCTCGCCGGGCGCGGGATCGCACGACCGCAACGCGTCGAGCGGCATGGCGATGCGGTCGCGGCCGTTCAGGCAGACGATGACGACGGAGGTGTTCATGGCGGAGGAGGAGACTGGGTCAGGAATTCCGCGACGGGGGTGTAGAGCCCGAAGTCGTAGAAGGTCTCGCGCACGGTGTAGCCGAAGGGGCCGAGGACGATCTGTCCGACGGCGCTGACTTCGCAGACGGCCCAGACGCAGAAGAGCGCGCGGCGCAGTTCCCTGTCGGGAATGCAGGCGAGCATCGGCGCGAGGGCGATCCAGTACCAGAAGTGGACGTGGTGCCAGGACTTCAGCAGACAGATGAAGAGGAGCGCCGGAACCCATTCGGCGAACCGACGGGGTGCGCGCAGGGCGGCAGCGACCGTGATGAGCAGGAGAAGCCATGAGGCGGTCTGCTCCCAGACCTTCATTTCGAGCCAGTTGCCCGTCAGGGTGGTGTCCATGAAGTTCCAGTGGAAGGGGTTGAGGCGCATGGGTGCGCTGTACCCGGCGACCTGGGAAACGGCGGGGTAGAAGAAGAGCGCGGCGATGGTCGGCAGGCAGCCAAGCAGGAATCCGCCGGCACAGCGCGCGGCGAGGGCGAGGCGTTCGGTCCTGTCCGCGCGAAAGAGCGGCAGAAGAAAGACCGGGAACAGGAAGATGGCGGTGAGCTTCGTCTGGATCGCGATGGCGAAGAGCGCCCACGCGAGCCAGGGGCGGCGCTTGAGCGCCCAGAGCCCCAGCAGCGCGAAGAACGTTTGCACGCCTTCGAACTGGGCCTCGCCGGAAACCCACCAAAGGGTGAGCGGCGCGCACCAGTAGATCAGCCCGCACCACTTGTCGTCGGTCACGCGCCAGACGAGAAGCGCGTTGGCGCCTTCGACCACGGTCAGCGCGATCTTCGCGAAGAACACCGAGGAGTGAATGGCTGCGAGAGTGGCGAAGAAGAGCAGCGCCACCGGCGGATAGTTGTAGGGGTTGCCGGACCAGGGAACCCATTGCAGCCCCGCGAGCACGTTCAGGGGTTGGGCGGCGAACGAGGGTCCGGCTTGCCAGAACCCGGCTCCGTAGAGCAGATGACGAACGATGTCGCCGGTGTTCACCGGGTCCTGGGTCGCATAGGCGATGCGAAGGGCGAGCATGACGGGCGCGGCGACCGCGATG
>JAJFLJ010000048.1 GCA_021772755.1 Candidatus Sumerlaeota bacterium | reverse complement strand
CCGGCGAGCGCCGCCAGCACGACACCCCCCGCCATCCATGCGCCGTGGAGATTCGTCCACACGGCGAACACCGGGGGCAGCGTCCAGAGCCATCGCCTGCGCCACCATCCCTCCTGGACGCCGACGACCAGCAGCAGCACGCCCGCCAGCAGCACGTTCGACACGACCGGCGGGCGCGGATAGAACGAGCGACGTCCGATTCCCACCGCGACGACCGCGACCAGCAGCGCGATCCACCACGACCCCGAGAGTCTTCGCGCAAGGACGAGCAGAACCAGCGAGCAGGCGCAAAGCGCCAGGCTCTTGAGAAGAATCACCGCCCGCCAGCCGCCGATGGCGGAAGTCTCGCCGGCCTCCCACGTCTTCCACATCGCCAGCTGCGTCAGCCACTCGTGATTGTGCCATTCCAGATGCTCCGCCGGGTAGGCGATGACATCGTGCGCGGGCAGGCCGCTCTCGGCGATGATCCTGCCGGTCTTGACGTGCCACCAGCAGTCGTTGTCGGCCCGGATCGGAACGAGCGCGATGCTCAGCGTATAGAGGGCGAGGAAGGCGAACCCGATCGCCGCGGCGATTGGCCCGCGTCCCGCGATCAGGTCCTGTCGGCGCAGCGCCGCGTCGGGTTGTTCTTCGGTCATGGGTGCCGTTCAGAACGACCGGTGGTTGGGGGACGGGCGAGTCACGACTCGTCCTCCTCGTCTTCCATCTCCTCGTCCGCGTCGCCCTCGTCCTCGTCGCCTCCGGCCACCGCGTCGAGGACCTCCTCCGCCACGAAGATCGGAACGCCCGTCTTCAGGGCGAGCACGATCGCGTCGGAAGGCCGCGAGTCGATCTTGACGTGGGTGTCCTGCTCGGTGCGGACCAGGAGCTTGCCGTGAAACGTGTCCTTGGCGAGGGCGTCCACCATGATGCCCTCCAGCTCGGCGTTCAGACCGGAAAGGACATTGACGATCAGATCGTGGGTCAGGGGCCGGAACGCCTGGCGGCCGAAAACGGCGTCGTCGGCGGATTTCGCCTCGTTCTGTCCGATATAGATCGGGAAGCACCGCCCCCCGCCCTTCTCCTCGAGCACGACGATATGATAGGGGCTGATGTGGCTGATCTGGATTTCCCGGAGTTCCATTTCCACCATGGACGGTTGCCACCTTGGGGACGCGTTGCGACGGTCTTCGGCACAGAAGACTGACGGCAACGGAATTCCCCCACGATTCGGGGCGCCGGGGCCACGACTTTTCCGTTGCCTTGGGTGGGGGTGGTGAGTTGACTCCCGCGTCCCGGTCACCGGGCATTTCGCCCGGCAGCGCCTCGCGGCGCACCAAAGCGGTCCGCAAGTCCAGACTTGTCAGTGGCCAAAGCCCGCCGGGGGGTTATCGCAGGAGTCAGCAAACATGCATCCGCTTATTCGCGAGGCCGAGGCCTCTCAGCTCAAGACAGACCGTCCCTACTTCCGCCCCGGCGACACCATCCGCGTCGCCGTCCGCATCGTCGAGGGTGGCAAGGAGCGCATCCAGAACTTCGAGGGCGTCTGCATCGCCCGCCGCGGTTCCGGCATTCGCGAGTCCTTCACGGTTCGCCGCGTTTCCCTCAACGTGGGAATGGAGCGCATCTTCCCGCTCCACAGCCCCCGCATCGAGAGCATCAAGGTCGTGCGCCGCGGACAGGCCCGCCGCGCCAAGCTCTACTACCTGCGCGATCTCCGCGGCAAGAAGGCCCGTCTGACGGAGCGCCGCGTCGGCGAGTCCAAGCTGGCCGCCGAAGCCCAGGCGGATCAGAAGTCCCTGCTGAACCACGCTGCCATCCACGCCGACGCCGAAGCCGCAAAGGCGCAGGCGGCGGAAGCCCAGGCCCCCGAGGTCGAGGCGCCCGCAGAGGAAAAGCAGGACTGATCCAGGTACGACACCCCGAAATCGACGAAGGCCCGCTTCTCAGCGGGCCTTTCTCTTTGGGGTCGGCTCTTCCCGGATCGCTTCAGGCGATGCCCGTCATGCTGTTTCGCAGGGCGCGGGTGTTCTGGCGAATCTTGCCGCCGCGAAAGACCGAGGTGCCCGCCACCAGGATGTCTGCCCCTGCGGCGACGGCGAGGGGGGCCGTGGCAGGATCGATTCCGCCGTCCACCTGGATGAGGTACTCCAGCCCCAGCTCCTCGCGAAGAAGAACCAGCTCGCGGACCTTGTTGAGTGTGGAGGCGATCAGCTTCTGACCGCCAAATCCAGGCTCCACCGTCATGACGAGTACAAGATCTGCCCACTGGAGGTACGGCTGAATGGCCGAGACGGGCGTCCTTGGTTTGATGGAAATGCCGGCGCTGATCTTCTGGCGGCGGATGTATTTCAGGAGCAGTTCGCTGTCGTCCTCCGCCGCCTCGACATGGAACGTGATGTGGTTCGCGCCGGCTTCCTGGAAATCCTTCACGAAATTCCGGGGTTGTTCCACCATGAGGTGGACGTCGAAGTACATGGAGCGGTCGAGGTTGCGAATCTGGCGGACGATGTCGGGCCCGAAGCTGATGTTCGGCACGAAGTGCCCGTCCATGATGTCGAGGTGAAGCCAGGACAACTGAAGCGGACGGAGCGGTTTGATGCAGTCCTTGAGATTCGAAAAGTCCGCGGCGAGCACGGAAGGCGCGATGCGCACTCCCGTTCCGCGGCGGTTGCGTGCGGTGCCGTTGGCATGAATTGGGTTCATACGGGTCGTCGTGCGTTTGCGTGATGACTGGGTCGTCTTGCGCGGCACTGTCGTCTCCATCGGATTCCCTGTAGTTGCAGGCGAGGAGCGAACACTGGTCGGGCGCAATTCGGGATGCAAGCAAATGATGCACGATCCCCTTTGTTTTTGCATCGATCGTGCGTCGGCATGAACAGTGGTTGGAATTCGGCGCGAACGAACGCGAAGGAAAACCGGATTGGACGGAACACGCGATGATCGAAACGAGGTTCGGCGGCACGCGGCCGGAAGCGTGGAAACTTTCCGCGATTCCGGGATGCGAAGTTGTGAATATCGGAACGTCGCGCAACGGGCGCGCGCTCTTCGGCCTGTCATGCGGAGAAGGAACGCTGCGCGTTAGTGTCACCGCCGGCGCGCATGCGGACGAACCGGTCGGTCCGCGCGCCGCGCTTCTGCTGGCGGAGGAGATCGCGACCCGTTGCACCGCGCGGGGGCGCTGGTTCGCGGAACATTGCACGTTTCGAATCGTGCCCCACGCGAACCCGGACGGCGATGCGGACAATGCCTCGTGGCAGACCGATCCACCCGAGTTCCGGCGGTGGCTTTCCGGTGCGAGACGCGAACCACCCGGCGACGACGTGGAGTTCAACTATCCGCGCTCCCGGGAGGATCGCGACACCAGGCCGGAGAATCTCGCGACCGCCGATTTTCTCGCGAAAGACGGCCAACCCTATGATCTTCACTATTCCATGCACAGCATGGGACTCGCCGAGGGGGCGTGGTTTCTGATCTGTCGCGAGTGGGCCGGAATCGCGCGCGAGACCGGGCTCTGCGACCGGTTGGCGGAGCTGGCGGCGCGTTTCGGAGTCGGCCTGCACGACATCGAGCGCCACGGCGAGAAGGGGTTCTCGCGAATCGCGCGGGGAGTCAGCACCACGCCGCGCTCCGATGCCATGCGCGACTTTTTTCTGGCGGCGGACGATCCGGAGATGGCGGCGAAGTTCCACCCGAGCTCGATGGAATACGTCCAGTCGCTGGGAGGAAACCCGCTCTGTCTGGTCAGCGAAATCCCGATGTTCGCGATCCGGGTCCGGCTTCCGGCGAAGGAGGGCGAAGTGCCCGCTTACGAAGCGGTTCGTTCGCGACTCCCCGGGATTCGCGAGGCCGCGATGGATGGCGACCCGGAACCGGCGGCGGAACTCGTGCGGGAATTCGACATCGTGCCGGTGTCGTGGCGGGACCACGCCAACCTGCAACTGGAGTTTTTGCGGCTTTGTGCGGAAGCGGTGGAAAAAAGGCGCAGTCTATGACTCTTTGCCTATGACTGCTCCGGCGTCGGGGCGGCGGCATCCTCTTCGGGGGGAAGCGCCTCCATGTGGCGAATCTGGCGCAGCAGTGTGATCAGCGCGTCGCGCATGTCCGAGCGCTTCACGACGAGATCGATGAAACCGTGCTCCTGAACGAATTCCGACGTCTGGAAATCGGGTGGCAGGGTCTGGCGGATCGTCGCCTCGATGACGCGCTTGCCGGCGAAGCCCACGTAGGCGCCGGGTTCCGCGATGATGATGTCGCCGAGCGACGCGAAGCTCGCCATGATGCCGGCCGTCGAGGGGTCCGTCAGAATCGAAATGAACGGCGTGCCGGTGTCCTGCATTCTCTTGCACAGCAGGCAAGTCTTGGGCAGCTGCATCAGCGAAAACGTCGCCTCCTGCATGCGTGCCCCGCCGGTGGCGGCGAGCGTGATGCAGACGCGGTCTTCCGCGATGGCGAGTTCCATGGCGCGGGCGATCTTCTCGCCGACGACGCTGCCCATCGAGCCGCCCATGAACGCGAAGTCCATGATGGCCAGCGAGACGGGCACCCCGCCGATGGTCGCCCGCCCCGTGATGACGGCGTCGTTGCGCCCCGTCTTCTGGCGCGCCGCGGCGATGCGGTCGGGATAGGACTTCGTGTCGGTGAACTTCAGCGGGTCGCTGGAAACGAGATTGGCGTTCGTTTCCTCCAGCGAGTTCTCGTCGATGAGCAGACGGATGCGCTCGTCCGCCGTGATCCTGTCGTGCTCTCCGCAGACGGGACAGACCTTCCAGTTGTTCTCCCACTCCTTGCGGCGGAGTACCGTGCCGCAGCCCTCGCACTTGTGCCAGACGTGACGGCCGATGCGCTCGCGCTGCTGCGGGGGATTGATCGTGATGTACTCCGGCGTCGGACGTCGAAACCAGCTCATAGGGACCGCTTCCCGTTATCGTCGGTGGAGGGCTCAGGGAACCCAGAGATAGTTGAAGACTTCGCTGCTCGGCATCGACCACGCGTTCAGATCGACGTGCAGCAGATTGACCTGCGTCGCGCCCGCGCCGGACTTCGCGGCGGTCTCGCGCCCGTTCTCCGCGTACAGCGTCGTGGTGCGCTCGCGGCTGGTTGCCTTGATGATGACCACCTCCGCGGTGCCGAGGTTCAGGTCGCTTTCGACGCGTTCGACCACCTCGTCCAGGTACGCGATGCCGTCGATCAGCCCCGCCTCCAGCGCCTGGTTCGCCGTGTAGACGCGCCCGTCCGCGAGTCCGCGCAGCTTCTCTTCGTCGATGTCCTTGCGGTTCGAGGCGACGATCTCGACGAACTTCCCGTACATGTCGTCGACGATGTTCTGGTACAGCTCGCGGTCGCTCTCGCTCATCTCCTTGTAGAACGCGCCGGCGTCCTTGTTCGCGCCGGACGTGACGGAGTTCATGTCGAACCCGATCTTGTCCATCAGGCCCCGCGCCTCGGGGAAGGTGGCGATGACGCCGATCGATCCCGTCACGGTCGTCGGCGCGGCGTATATCTCGTCGGCCGCCATGCTGATGTAGTAGCCGCCGGACGCCGCGAGGGTCTGCATGCTGACGTAGATGGGGAGCGACGTCTCCTCCTTGAACTTCAGCAGCTCGTGGTACATGATGTCGCTCGCCGTGACGCCGCCGCCGGGCGAGTCGATGCGGAGGATGATCGCTTCGATGTCGCTGTCCTTCTTCGCGTTGTGCAGGTTGCGCGTCAGCTTCACCACGGAGCTGTCGTTGCTGAAGAAGCCGTCCCCGGCCCCTCCGGCCGTCAGAACCCCGGACACGTCGATGATGGCGATCTTCGCCGGATCGAAGCCCGACCCCTTCCGGTAGACGACCTGGCGGACGTCCGCCGAACCGGGCAGGGAAATGGGAATGACCACGCAGCCGCTGGTGGCCAGGCAGACGACCAGGGTCGCGAGAAACGTCGTCAGATTGCGTCTTGTCACGAAGAGACCTCCTTGCGCTCCGCCGACCGGATTCCCATGCTTTCGGCGATAGCTTCCAAAACGCTGAAGCGGAGCCCCGGACGGATGCAACTGAAGGTCTTCAAATACGAAGGTGCGGGGAACGACTTCGTCGCCCTGGACGATCGCGGGGGAGCCCTTCCCTCCGGCGAAGATCGGGCGAATCTGGCGCGGGCCCTCTGCGACCGGCGGCGGGGCGTCGGCGCCGACGGCGTTCTCGTCGTCGAACGCCCCCGCACCGCGCCCGATTTCGCCATGAGATACTACAATGCCGACGGTTCCGAGGGCGAAATGTGCGGCAATGGCGCCCGTTGCATCGCGGCCTTCGCGCTTTCCCTCGGCGCGGCGGGGCGGGCGATGGCCTTCGACACGCAGGCAGGCGTCTACCGGGCGAGGATGCTCGACGACGGCGGCGTCGAAGTCGCCTTTCCCGACGTCGATTCCCGCCCCGAGCCCCGTCCCGTCGATGCCTGGGACATCGACTTCATCGTGGTCGGGGTCCCCCACGCCGTCGTTTGGGTCGAGAACGTGGAGGTCGTCGATATAGAGACCAACGGGCGGAACCTGCGCTACCACGAGGTCTTTGCCCCTTCCGGGGCGAACGTGAATTTCGCGACCGCCGACTCCGACGACCGGGTGCGCGTCCGCACCTACGAGCGCGGCGTCGAAGCCGAGACACTCGCTTGCGGGACGGGCTCCGTTTCCACTGTCCTTTCCCACGCCCGGCGCCGGAATCTCGCCGGACCCCGCCGCGTCACCGTCATCCCCACCAGCGGCGACCCGCTGACCATCGGCTTCGAACCCACCCCGGCCGGTGCCCGCAACGTCACTCTCGCCGGACCCGCGCGCTTCGTCTTTTCCTCCACCATCGAATATCGCGACGGGCGGATTTCCCCGGCGATCCCGGTTTGACCCCGCCAATGGCAGCCCCGACCATTCCGAAATCCACCGCCCGGGGCGACGAATGAGCGACGACACGCCGCAAGACGACAAGCCACTCCTCGATATCCGCAATCTGCGGACGTATTTCCACGGCGAGGACGGCGTCTCGCGCGCCGTCGATGGCGTCAGCTACAGCGTCCACCGCCGCAAGACCCTCGGCATCGTCGGCGAGTCCGGCAGCGGCAAGTCCGTCACCGCCATGTCGGTGCTGCGGCTGATTCCCGAACCGCCCGGCCGCATCGAGTCCGGCGAGATCTGGTACAAGGACACCGATCTGCTGAAGCTCCCGAAGAAGGCCATGCGCAAGTATCGCGGCAACGAGATCAGCATGATCTTCCAGGAGCCCATGACCTCCCTGAACCCCGTCTTCACCGTCGGCGACCAGATCGGCGAGGTCTTTCGCGTTCACAAGGGGCTCTCGAAGCGCGAGTCCGTCCAGGAAGCCGTGCGCATGCTGGAGCTCGTGAAGATTCCCGCCGCGCCGCGCCGCGTGAACGACTACCCCCACCAGATGTCCGGAGGCATGCGCCAGCGCGTCATGATCGCCATGGCCCTGGCCTGCGATCCCGGCCTGCTCATCGCCGACGAACCGACCACCGCCCTCGACGTCACCGTGCAGGCGCAGGTTCTCGACCTGATGTCGAAGCTCAAGGAGGAGCGCGGCTCTTCGGTTCTCATGATCACCCACGACCTGGGCGTCATCGCGGAAATCAGCGACGAGGTCGCCGTCATGTACGCCGGCCAGATCGTCGAATTCGGAACCACCGACGAGCTCTTCGAGTCGCCCATGCACCCCTACACCCTGGGGCTTCTCGATTCGCGGCCCTCGCTCGCCGACATCCGCCAGAAGCAGCGCCTCCGCCCCATCAAGGGCTCGGTCCCCAATCCGCGCCAGCACCCCTCCGGCTGCCGCTTCCACCCGCGCTGTCCCTTCAGCACGGCGGAGTGCCGCAACGAAGCGCCCGACATGCGCGAGCTTCGCCCCGGCCACACGGTGCGCTGTCACCACACCGAGAAGATTCTCGAAGGCACGATGGAACGCCACGAAGTCGAAACGTTCGCCGTCGGATAGGCGCGCAGGGTGGCAGGGACTGCCCTCAGACCGTTCCGAACATCCGGTCGCCGGCATCGCCCAGACCCGGCAGAATGAAGGACTTCTCGTTGAGCCGTTCGTCGAGCGCGCCGACGTACACGTCCACGTCGGGGTGTTCCTTCTCGACGCGGGCCTTCCCCTCGGGCGCGGCGATCAGACAGATGGCCTTGATCGTTCCCGGGTGGTCGCCCTTCACCAGCGTCAGCGCCGCGCAGAGGCTCCCCGCCGTCGCCAGCATCGGATCGACCACGATCACCGTGGACTCCTCGCTGGGGTTTGGCGGCGCCTTGGGAAAGTTGTAGTAGTACGTCGCCGGCAGCGCGGTCTCCTCGTCGCGCTTCATGCCGATGTGGGCCACCTTCGCGTTGGGAAAGATGCTGAGCATGCCCTGCACCATGCCGAGCCCCGCCCGCAGAATCGGCGTGATGATGAAGTCGCCCCCCGTCAGGGTCTTCGACTCCATCGCCATCAGCGGCGTCTCCACCTGGCAGGGCCGCACCGGCAGGTCGCGCGTGGCCTCGTACGCCAGCAGCAGCGTCATCTCCGACACCACGGAGCGAAACTCCTGGGTTCCGGTGTTCAGGTCTCTCAGAGTGTTCATCTTGTGCGTGATGACTGGGTGGTTCACGACGTGAACGGGCATGGCAGGACTCCGGTTTGCGTTGTTGGAAGGAGGCTGGTCCGGGGGACGCCGGGGTTCAATGGGGATTGCGGGCCGCTATCCGCCGTATTCCATCGCCTGGTCGAACGCACCCCAGAAGGCCTCGGCCTCCTCCATCCAGGGAAAATGTCCGCACCGGTCGAGGCGCGCGACGAGAGGATGGGGGAGCATCTCGGCGTACTCGTCGGCGACGGTGCCGGGCACGACGTCGTCGTTGCCGCAGATCACCGCGCACGGACAGGTCAGGCGGTCGAGTCCGTGCTCCCAGGAAGGATCGCCGCACCACTGCTCCGCGGAGTTCTTCAGGTCCTCGTGCACCTTCCACGTCAGGTTGGCCAGGCCGGGCTGGCCGTCGCGGTGGTGCGGCGAGAAGTAGGAGAAGATGCTGAGGTGTGCGCGCCTGGTGAGCAGTTCCGCGCGTCCGTCGTACGTCGGGGCGCGTTCAGCCTCGGAAGTCAGCCGGTCGTACTCGTGCCGGTCGCTCTCGGAAAGACGGCGCCGGACTTCCGCGTCGAACGCGTCGCGCCATCCGGGCCGTCCGCCGGCGGGACACACCATGACGAGACGCTCGACCCGCGAGTGATTCATCGACGCATAGGCGGCCGCGAGAAACCCGCCGTAGGAATGCCCCATCAGCGCGATGCGGTCGGCTCCCAGCGTCTCGCGAACGCGCTCGAAATCGTCGAGACTGGCATCGACGGTGAACGGACCGTCGCTCGGCGAACCGGGGCAGCCGCGCTGGATCATGCCGACCGGGCGGTAGCCGGCCTGCGCGACCCGCACGGCGAAGAACTTGAACAGGTAGTCCGTCCCTCCGGGACCGCCGTGCAGAAAGAGCAGCGGCGTGCCCTCGCCCTCCGCGATGCGGAGGCGGATCGACGCGCCGTTCGTTTCGATGTTCGTGATCTTCGTTCGCATGGGGTCCGGTATCCACGGGATTATCGCGCCATTCGCTCCAGCAGCCAGCGCGCGGCCTCTTTCGCGCCCTCGCCGGAGTCGAGCGACGGGCCCACGCAACCCGGACAGCCGCCTTCGCACGGGCAGGTCTTCGTCACGTCCAGCGCGGCCTTCAGCACCGCGCGCTCCATGCTGAAGAGGCGCCGCGCCAGACCGATCCCCCCGCCGAAGCGGTCCCACACGTAGATGACCGGCTTCTGGTCGTGGGGCGAACGCAGCATTCCGGCGACGCCGATGTCGCGCGGGTCGCACATGACGTGCACCGGAACGAGAATGCGGAGCAGGTGGGCGGTGCCGTGGATCGCCGAGGCGGGTTCGTGACCGGCGGCTTTCGCTTCCGCGCGCAGGCTCTCGCGAAACGCGAACCACGTGGCTTCCGTCTGCACTTCCAGCTGCGGCACGCCGACCTCGCCGTAGCCGATCGACTCGTGCGTCTCGAACTTCACCTTCTTGAACTTCGCGACGACGGTCGCGACGGAGACGTCGCCGAACCGCCTCGCGGCCATCGGGTCGTCCTCCCCGCCCTCGATCTCCTGGTCGATGGAGAGCACCTGGATGTTGGAACTGGACTCCGCGTCGGTGTAGTAGTCGACGGTTCGCTGCCGGACGTATGCCGTGCGTCGCTCCCACTCCAGCTTCTCGACGTAGTACGTCACGGCGTTGTGGATGTAGATCGCGTGCTCGTGCAGAAGAAACGGCGCCGCGCTGTAGTCCACCTCGCCGAGCACGCGGTTGCCGTTTCCCGTGTCGAGGATCACGAAGTTCTGGTTCACGCCCATGCGCAGACCGACGTTCTCCGCCGGATAGCTGTCCTCGCTGTAGTGCCAGCGCCCTCCGCTGTGCTTCACGACGCGTTCGTCCTCAAGCACCTGCAGCACCGGGGCCGGTTCGGCGGCGCCGAACGCCTCGCCATCGGCGAAGGGCAGCTCGAACGCGCCGCATTTGACGTGCGACGCGTAGACGGTCAGGTTGTCGGGATTCACGATCGCGTGTTCCGGAGAGCGGCCGAAGAAGTACCCCGGCTGGTTCATCAGGAACTGGTCGAGGGGCGAATTGCCGCCGATGTAGATGGAGAGCGACGCGGCAGCCTTGCGCCCCGCGCGGCCGGCCTGCTGCCAGGCGCTGGCGATCGTCCCCGGCCAGCCGGCGAGAATCGAGACGTCCAGCCCGCCGATGTCGATCCCCAGTTCCAGCGCGTTCGTCGAAACCACGCCGAGAATGTCGCCCGACTTCACGCCCCCCTCGATGCGACGGCGCTCCGAAGGAAGATACCCGGAGCGATAGCCCGCGATGCGGTTCGGATCGCGGTGCAGACGCGTCATGAACCGCTTCAGGTACGTCGTCATCACCTCGATGGATACCCGCGACGGGCCGAAGACGATCGTCTGGTGCCCGCGCGCGATGAACCGCGAGGCCAGGCGCGTGGCCTCCAGCCGCGCGGACTTGCGCACGTTCAGTTCCCGGTTCACGACGGGGGGATTGTAGAAGACGAACACCCGCTCGCCCTGCGGCGCGCCGCTCTCGCCGACCAGCGAATAGTCCCGCTGCGTCAGTTCCGACGCCAGTTCCGACGGATTCGCGATCGTCGCCGAAGAGCAGATGAACGTCGGGTTCGCGCCGTAGAACTCGCACAGGCGGTTGAAGCGCCGGAAGACGTTGGCGAGATGGCTGCCGAAGACGCCGCGGTACTGGTGCAGTTCGTCCACGACGACGTACTTCAGGTTCTCGAACAGGCGGATCCAGCGCGTGTGGTGGGGGAGAATCCCGCAATGCAGCATATCCGGGTTCGTGACGACGATGTGGCCGTTGTCGCGCAGCGTTCGTCGCGTGGCCGGCGGCGTGTCGCCGTCGTACGTGTAGACGCGGATGTCCCGGCCGCACGCCTTCGTGACTTCGTACAGCTCCCCGTACTGGTCGTGGCTCAGCGCCTTCGTGGGAAACAGGTAGAGCGCCCGCGCGCTCTCCTCCTCAAGGATGCTCTGGATGACCGGTACGTTGTAGCAGACCGTCTTGCCCGACGCCGTCGGTGTGACGACGACGACATTCCGGCCGGCGAGCGCATGGGCAATGGCCTCGCCCTGGTGGCTGAAGGGGCGCTCGACGCCGCGCGCGGCCAGGGCGGCGCGAAGCTCCGGCCGGATGGTGGCGGGCCAGTCGCCGAAGCGCGCCGGCCTGGCCGGCATCCGTTCGACGTGGGCGATGTTGCGGGAATAGTAGGGATGACGGAGGAATTCCTCCACCAGCGCGTCCAGCGGACGCGTCTTGCGGCGGGATTCCTGGTCGGAGGCGGAAGGTTCGGCGGTCACGGGAGCATCTGTCCGGCGGGAATGGCCGAAGGATGCTCCCGCGCGTTCCGCGACTCAAGGGCGAAGATCAGGCGAAGCGGGTCCGGGTCGGTGGAACTCAGCTCGACGGCTTGCTCGTCGGGCGCGACTCGGCTTTCGGGGCGGGTTCGGAGGTCGGCTGCGATGTCGGCTGGGACTCCGGGGCGGCGTCCGCGTTGCCCTCCAGGAACTTGGCGAGCTGCTCCCAGGTATAGCGGTCCCTGTTGTTCTCTCCGACGTACCGCAGCGCCTCGGTGCCGTCCGGACCGATCAGAACCAGGGCCGGGTAGTGCACCGTCTCGCCGTGGAACTCGTAGCCGTCGGGGATCCCGAGCTTCTCTGCCAGTTCGGCGTTCGGATCGCGGTGAACCTTGGGGCCTTCGTACTCGGCGTCCTGGGGAAACTTCTCCATCCACATCAGCGTGTCGGCTTCCTCGTCCGGCTTGATGAAGACCTGCACGAGGTCGTCGCGGCCGGCGGCGCCGCGATGGTGCTGGTGCGTGTGGCGCAGGCAGACGGGGCATTCGGTCTTCAGCAGGAAATGCAGCGCGACGTACTTGCCTTGCGCTTCGGAGAGGGTGAAGGGCTCGCCTTCGCCAACGGGCTGTAGCGTGAAGTCCTCGATGACGTCGTCGCCGGCGGCGACGAAGGAGGTGGCGGCCAGAGCAAGCGCCGCGAACAGGATGCAGAGACTCGATGACGTACGGTTCATGAGAGGGATTCTCCCTGGTCGGATGGTTCGGACGATACGTTCCGTGGCTTCCCGCCGATGTGAACGAATACCCGGTCGAGGATCGCGTCGTCAATCAGGGGCGCACCCTCCGGCAGCCCGTACTCGGCAAGGCC
>JAJFLJ010000047.1 GCA_021772755.1 Candidatus Sumerlaeota bacterium | reverse complement strand
ACCAGCTCCTTGCCCGTCCCCGTCTCCCCCTGCACCAGAACGCTCGCCCGCGTCGGCGCCACCTGCCGCACCATCTGAAACACCTTCTGCATCCCCGACGAATTGCCCACGATGTTCTCGAACCCGTAGCGCTCGTTCACCTCCGCGCGAAGCCGCTCGTTCTCCTGGCGAAGCTCGCGCTGCTCGAACACACGCTTGATCAGAAGCCCCAGTTCCTCCAGATTCACCGGCTTCATCAGATAGTCGAACGCGCCCGACTTCATCGCGTCCACCGCCGTCTCCACCGTTCCGTGACCCGTCAGCATCACGAACTCCGATTCCGGGTACTCCTCCTTCACATGCTGAAGCAGTTCCATCCCGTCCATCTTCGGCATCTTCAGGTCCGAAATCACCAGGTCCGCCGGGTGATCGCCCAGCAGCAACAGCGCCTTCTCGCCATCCTCCGCCAGCATCACCTCCTCCGCATGGCTCTCCAGAGCCCAGCGCAGGCCCTCGCGGGTGTTTTTCTCGTCGTCTACGATCAGAATTCGATGGGGCATCATGGCAGCCGATCGGATAGATTTGACCCACAACCCGGGTTGCGGATCGTTATATCCCCCGAGAGCGGGTTGTGTGCCAAGACGAAACAGTGTGAATCCCCTTTGCCGTCGCCCGTAGAAATCCTACCATTCCCCCGAGGGCTTCATCCGTGTCCGCCGATTCCGTCCGTGAAATCTGGAGCGACCTCTCCCCGCCGCCCCCCGGAGCCGCCCTCCGCGAAGGCGCCCGGCTCGGCTGGCGGCTTTGGCGCTACCCCAGAGCCATCGCCAGCTGCGTTCTGGCGGCGCCGGTTCTCGCCGTGGCCGCCGCGGGCGTTTCGGGCGGAATCCTTCGCCTGGGCGGATTCGATCCCGCGCGTCCTCTGGAAAGCCCGGTCCTGCTGCGCACGGCGGGCTTCGTGCTCTTCGCGGGTGCGGCGCTCGGATGGCTCGTCATGCGCGGAATGCTCCACCGCCTGGCGGAAGAGGTCGCCGCCAACGGACGCGTCCGGCGGTCCTGGCGGGCGAACCGGGAACTCGACATCCTCGTGGGCAATTTGGGCGTTTGGCAGACGGCGGTCTCCTTCGTCTTCCTCGTTCCGGCGGCGCTGGTGCCGCTGGCCGGCGGAGCCACCGGCGTCGGAGCCCTGCTGTACTCGGTTTCGGAACCCGAAGGCCCGCTCTTCGTCGCGCTGATCGCGTTCTCTCTGACGATCGGAGCGGCATTGCTCTGGGCGGTTCTGCTGCTGCCGTTGCAGTGGGCGGTTCCACTGATGGCAGAACACGATTGCGGCTGGCTGCGCGGGCTGGAAACCAGCACAAGACTGTTCGCTTTGGACCCCAGTAGAAGCCTGGCGCTGGGCCTGACCTCGTTCCTGTATTCGCTTTCCGGACTCGGGCTGCCGGTTTCGGCGGGGGTGCTTTCGGAGGGCCTCCGGAGTTTCGGACCGATCGTTCAGTTATTATTGAAGGAACGCACCGAGCGCCAGACCCGCAACCTCGTGGCGGAGCGGGAGGACCAGGCTCCGCAGCCAAAGGCCGTGCGGCGCGGCTACGAGCTGCTGGACCAGGGGCGGTACCTGGATGCCGTGAACGCGTTTCAGATGGTGCTCCTGAGGCAGTTCGCCCAGCCCGAGGCCATGCGCGGCGAGGCCCTCGGACTGCTCTGCCTGGGGAATCTGGGGACGGCTCGCCAGCGCCTGGAGCGTTGGCGTTCTCTGGATGCGGAAGACCCGGAGCCGGCGCGGCTGCTGCGGGAGCTGGAGGCGGGCGAGTGGTCGGAGGGCGGGGAGAAGCACCGGGAGGCGCGGGCGCGCTGCACCCAGGAGATCGGGCGGGGGCTGACGGCGGGCGAGACGCTCTCGGAGCAGGCGCTGGAGGACATTCGCCGGGCGGCAAGAGGCTGACCGGGATTGGCGGTTGCGCGCGGGTGCCTGCGGCCCTTACTCGACGGACACTTCCCGAATGGCGGACCGGTTCGTGGCGGAAAAAGGAAAGAGCGGGCACCTGGGGCACCAGGATCACGGACAGCGGATTCTCGTCTGCGACGACGAGAAGAACATGCGGCTGTTGCTGAAGGACATCCTGGAGGACGACGGGTGGATCGTCAGCGAGGCGGAGAACGGGAGCCAGGCGCTGGCGGCGCTGAACGACGCGACGCCCCCCTTTCCGGTGATGATCGTGGATCTGAACATGCCGGGCATCGACGGGTTCCGCGTGATCCAGGAGGCGCGCTCGCGGGGGGTGGACACGAGCATCATCGTGATCACGGCGTACGCGACGGTGGACACGGCGGTGCGGGCGATGAGGGCGGGGGCGACGGATTTCGTGGTGAAGCCGTTCGACAACGACCTGGTGCGGACGGCGGCGCGGCGGTGCATCGAGACGCGGGAGCTGATGACGCAGGTGGAGCTGCGGCACCCGCATTTCCGCGAGGAGACGAAGATCGACGACGCGACGCCGTTCCCGATGATCGGACGCGACCGCGCGCTGAAGAACGTCTTCCTGACGATCCGCCGGATCGCCGACGTGAACACGGCGGTGCTGATCCAGGGGGAGTCGGGCACGGGCAAGGAGCTGGTGGCGCAGTCGATCCACTACAACGGGCACCGGCGCGACAAGCCGTTCGTGGCGGTGAACTGCGGCGCGCTGCCGGAGTCGCTGCTGGAATCGGAGTTCTTCGGGCACGAGCGGGGCGCGTTCACGGGGGCGCACGCGCTTCAGCGCGGCAAGTTCGAGATCGCCAACGGCGGCACGCTCTTTCTGGACGAGATCGGTGAGATGCCGCTGAACCTTCAGGTGAAGCTGCTGCGGGTCCTTCAGGAACAGAAGTTCGCGCGGGTGGGCGGCGAGAAGGAGATCGCGGTCGACGTGCGGATCATCGCGGCGTCGAACCGCAACCTGGAGGAGGAGGTCGCGAAGCGCAACTTCCGCGAGGACCTGTTCTACCGGCTGAACGTGATTCCGATCTTCCTGCCGCCGCTGCGGGAGCGGAAGGAGGACATCCGGTCGCTGATCGATTTCTTCCTGAAGCGCTTCTGCCGGCGGCACAAGCTGCCCCCGCCGGAGATCGGCGACGCGATTCTGGAAAGCGCGATGGAGCGCGAGTGGCCGGGCAACATCCGCGAACTGCAGAACGCGGTGGAAAAGGCGGTGATCCTGCAGGACGCGAACGTGCTGACCAGGCCGGCGGCGCCGATCGGCAGGACGGAGACGCCCGAGCGCGACACGCCGGCGCCGGTTTCCGAGGCGCCGCGCGCGGACTCCACTCCCCCGCCGACGATCGACCAGTGCCTGGTGGACCTGGGGCCGGACGGGACGATCCGCGATCTGAGCGACGTGGCGGCGGAAGCGCAGCGGCTCGCGGTGATTCGCGCGCTGAAGCTGTGCAACGGCAACAAGGCGGAGGCGGCGAAGAAGCTGGGCGTTTCGGTGAAGACGCTGTACAACCGCATCAACGAACTCGGCATTTCGCTGTCGACGAAGGTGGAATAGCCATGTCGTGGAAGGCCATGAAACCGCCGGAGGACGCGCCGGACGCGTTCGAGCCGGAGGAGAGGGACGAGGGGTGCCCGGAGTGCGGGGGGCTCGGCGTGATCGTCGCGCGCGACGGTTCGACGACGAAGTGCCCGTGCGGGGCGTGGGACCGGGCGAGGGCGATGCGGGCGCGGGAGCGGGCGCGCATTCCGGAGCGGTACCGGAAGAAGTCGCTGGCGGGTTTCAAGGCGGCGCGGGGCGACCAGACCCGGGCGCGGCTGCGGGACGCGGCGAAGAGCTATGCCGTCGGTTTCGACCGCGAGGACAAGGGGCTGATCCTGCGGGGCGGAACGGGATGCGGCAAGACGCACCTGGCCGTCGGGATTCTCTCGGAAGTGCTGGCGCGGGGGTTCACGGGCCAGTACTGCAACGTGACGGACCTGCTGACGCGGCTGCGGGAGTCCTACAGTGCCGACAGCGCGGAACGCGAGGGGCTGATTCTCGAGGAGGCGGGGTCGGTCGATCTGCTGGTGTTCGACGACCTGGGGGCGGAGATGCCGACGGACTGGGTTCGCGACCGCATCTATCTGATTCTCAACCGGCGGTACGAAAGCGCGAAGCCGGTGATCGTGACGACGAACTGCGACGACGCGGAACTGCGCGAACGCATCGGAGCGCGGATCGCGTCGCGGCTCTACGAGATGTGCGACCGGTTCGAAGCGTTTCCCGGCGAGGACTACCGCTTCGCGTACCTGCGGGACAAGTAGGGGCGGGGGCCTCTTTTGCCATTGCTCTGCATTCCACCGCCTGGCACCTAAATCATTGGCAGACAGACTGGCGACGGGAGGGGACTTCATGGGAATCTTTCGGCCGGCCCGTTCGCGGGTGCTCCTGATCGTGGGGCTGGCGGCGTCGGCAACGGTGCCGCTCCCGGTGCCAGCACAACCTCCGATCGATCTCTCGCTCCTGGGTACCGTGCATCCCGGCTTTCGGATGGATGGCATCGACGCGGGCGACCGTTCCGGCTCGAGCGTTTCGGGCGCGGGTGACGTGAACGGCGACGGCCTCGCGGATGTCATCGTCAGCGGCTACCTTGCCAGTCCCGGGGGCGACAGCCATGCCGGAGAGAGCTACGTCGTGTTCGGCAAGGCGGACGGCACGGCGGTGGAACTTTCGCTGATCGGCACGACACACGCCGGCTTCCGAATCGACGGTATCGACGCGAACGATGTTTCGGGCGGGAGCGTTTCGGGCGCGGGAGACGTCAACGGCGATGGCCTCGCAGACCTCATCGTCGGCGCCTGGCAGGGAGACCCCGAGGGCTTCGACAAGGCGGGCGAGAGCTACGTCGTCTTCGGCAAGGCCGATGGCGGTGTGGTAGACCTCTCGCTGATCGGCACGACACATCCCGGCTTCCGAATCGAAGGCATTAGAAGTTACGACCACTCCGGCTGGAGCGTCTCGG
>JAJFLJ010000046.1 GCA_021772755.1 Candidatus Sumerlaeota bacterium | reverse complement strand
CGCGGGTGGAAGACGACCCGGGTGTTCGGCTGTCCCTCCTCGAACTCCCTCAGGTACTCCCGCGTGCCGTCCTTCGAGAAGTCGTCCACCAGGATCAGCTCCATCTCCATGTCCACGGCGCGGACCTTCTCCAGCACCTTCGGCAGAAGATTGCGTTCGTTGTAGATGGGGATGATGACGGAAAGCTTCACGGACGGTATGCCCCCCTCGGGGGCTGTATCCTCCCGGTCCCGCGGCGGAGCGGGTCAAGCCGCAACGCCCCGCCGCTCGCCCGTTGACGTTGGCCGGACACGGTATCATCATTTTCTCCACGACATGCCAATGGATTCAGCCATGACGCCCAGGACCGGCGAGCAGGACACCGGCCAGTTGCCCGAAACCCGCCGTCTCGAACAGACGGACTTCGAGCGCATGGTGGAGGAAACCTACGATTCCGTCGCGTCCCTGGGCGATTCCGCTCCGCGCGACCGGGATGACGACTCCGGGCTGATCCAGAAGCTTCGCGTGATCGCCCGCGTCGAGGGCTTCGAGGTCGACGACCTGCTGGGCCGGGGTGGCATGGGCGCCGTGGTCTCCGCGACCGACAGCAAGCTCGGTCGCCGCGTCGCGCTGAAGTTCCTCACCATCAACCCCCGCCGGTCCGACTCGGGGGTCGTTCTGAAGCGCGAAGCCGAGCGGACCAGCCGTCTTGCCCACGAGAACATCGTCCACATCTACTCCTGGCATTCCGTCGGGGACCTCACCTTCTTCAGCATGGAGCTCGTCGAGGGCATGACCCTGGACAAGTATCTCGCGGAGCGGAAGAGCATCGACCCCGTCGATCTTCTGCGCATCGTGGCGGAAGCCGCCGCAGGCGTCGCCGCCGCCCACGAGAAGGGTATTCTCCACCGCGACATCAAGCCGCAGAATATCCTTATCGACCACCAGGGACGCGTGAAAGTCGCCGACTTCGGCCTGGCTTCCACCGCCGAGGAGCGCGGCCCCGACAGCGACGCCCCGGGGTTCATCAGCGGAACCATCGGGTTCATGCCTCCCGAGCAGGCACGCTGCGAACCCGAGAGCGCCGCCAACGACGTCTTCTCGCTCGTCGCCACGCTCTACTACACCCTGACCGGCATGCCGCCCTTCGGCCGTCACGCCTCCACCCGCGAGCATCTCGACGCGAACCAGCAGGGCCGCATCGTCCCGCTTTTCACGGTTCGGGACGATCTTCCCCAGGGCATCTACCGGCTTGTCGCCAAGGGGCTGAACTCCGACCCGAAGAGGCGCCATGCCGACGCCGGAAAGCTCCGCAAGCAGCTCGTCGAGCAGATCATCTCCCTGTCGGAGGGCGATCACGGCCCGCGCCACCGGCGCCAGCTTCGGGCCCTGTACAGACGCCATACGTTCTGGGCGGGTTTTCTCGCCGGTGCCGCCGCAGGCTGGCTCGTCACCTTCCTGGTCTTCATGTTCGTGTAGGCACCCGGAGCGACTATGGCGTTGCGCGGCTCGCGCCGGAAGACGAACAATCGCCCCATGAGCATGCTCCGCCCCCTCGCTATCCTTCCGCTACTCGCTCTCGCGGCTCCGCACGGGGCCTTCGCCGATTTCCTCCTGCGCGACCGAACCGTCGAACCGTCCGGCGACCGCGGCTTCGAACTTCGTCATACGCCGCGCCCTGCGATCATCGTCGGCCCGCAGAGCGGTGCGCTCCTGCCAACGCCCGACGGAGCAGGGGAACTCGTGGTTCCGGTGGGGGAGCCGCCCGACTCGCGCGTCGAATCCTGCCTGATCTATCTTCCGGACGCGCATCGCGTCCTTGCCGACGTTCGCCTCGATGTCGAACCCTCGGAATTCTCCGACACGGTTCGCCTCGATGCCGTCCGAATCGGCACGATGGCGGGGCTTCGCGTGACGGTATCCCCCCGGACGAACGACCGGATCGCCATCATGCTTCATTTGCCCCCGGCGCGCATGGAGAAGTCCCTCCCGACGACCACCGACCCTGCGGCGCTGCGCGAGGCGCGCGCGTTCTTTCTCAACGCCAGGGACGTTCTCGAAGTACCCACCCGCTCCGGCGAAGGCGTGGCAAAGGGCCCGCCCCCGCCCCCCTCCGCGCCCGGCGACTGGCGACTGGAGTTCAATGGCGAAGGACTCGTGTCGCTCGACTTGGTATCGATCGGCGCGACCGCCCTCGATGTCCCGTCGCTGCGTCTCGACCACCACGGCGTGGCCGTGCCCATCCTCGATGCGAGCGGCGATTCGGTCGTGTTCTACGTCGATGAGCGCGTGACCGCATACAATCGCGCCGACTCGGTGTTCGCCACGACGGGTTCACTCCAGCCGTCTGGCAGTATTGCGACGCGTCCGGCCTTCGACACTCTGAGCCCCCAGGGCGCCGAGGTCTCCCACCGCCAAACGCGGCGCTACGAGTGGAACCTGCACTACCAGCAGATCGTCGTGAACCAGAGCGCCGATCACTTCGCGTTTCACGTCGCCGCCAATCCGCCTTCCTCCACCGCCCTGGCGACCTACACCTATCAGCTTCCGTTCCCCGACCGCCTGACGAGTCCCACGGTCGAAACCACGGTCGGGCTGATCGCGCAGAACCAGAACGTGACGCTCTCGCCGGACCACTATACGGATGTCGTACTGAGCGGAGTTGGTCTCCCGAGGTTTTCCTGGGAAGGCAACGTCATCTTCCAGCACACCGCAGCCGTGGAAATCGAAGCTCAGCCCGTGTCGCCCGAACTCGAATTCACCCACGCCATTCCCGGAGTGGGGGAGAACCCCGTCGTCGATGCGGGACTGCGCGACGCCCAGCGGCTCGACTGGGTCGAACTCGCCTATGACGCCCGCGTCCGCGCGCAGGACGGATCGACCGCCGTCATGGAACTCGATGCTGCGGAGGTTCCTGAGGTGGGCGATCCCCAGCCTCGTCTCGTTACCGTCGGCGGATTCCCTATCGGAACCGTGGCGGCGGATGTCGCGGTTCTGGACGTGACCGACCCCGGTCTCGCCGTTCGCCTGGCGGACCCCTCCGTGTTCGCGGACGAAGACGGAACCGTGGCCGTCGAATTCGAAGCCCCTCCCGCCGCCGTACGCTTCTACGTGCAACTCGTGGACAGCGCCGCCGCCCCGTCCATCGGGCCCGCCAGTATACTCCCCTCGCTTCCGTCCGCTCCCCTCACCGGCATCTATGTTCGCCCGGACGAGTTCGACGCGGCTCTTCAGCCGCTCGTCGATCATCGGGGCGAGGGCATCGTGGAGTTCTCGCCCCGCCAGGCGTACGATGTCTTCGGAGGCGGCCAGCATCACCCCGAAGCCATCCGCGACGCCGTTCGGTGGTACGTCGAAAACGCTGCGGAGAGAACGGTTCGGCCGGCCCTTCTGCTCGTTGGATTCGGAACCCTGGACTCGAAGGACTATCTGGGGCTTTCCGTGCACCCGGAGGTGCCATCGTTCATCGAGCAGGGCGTGCAGACCTCGCCCGGCTGGCTGCAGAACGGCGTGGACTTCTTCTATGCCTGCGTGGAGGGGGACGACGAACTCCCCGACCTGCGCGCCGCCCGAATTCCCGCCACAAATGCCGGCGACCTGACCATCGCCATCGACCGCATCATCGCCCACGACGAGATGGCCGGTGCCTTCGATGGCATGGAGCGCAGCGGCGTCTTTCTCGCCGGGACGGATTCCGCCCCGTTTCCCGCGAACTTCAAGGTCGACCAGCCGGAGTGGCTGGCGGCCTGGGAGCAGACCGGTCTGCCCTCCGTGCGGATCGACGACGGCTCCTCCAGTCCCGACGGCCAGCTCGAATTCGATCTCTTCAAAGCGGCTCTGGAAACGGGCGCCGGCGGGGCGTCCTATGCCCAGTACATGGGCCACGGCTTCATCAACAACTGGCAGAACAACAGGATGATGAACACCAACAAGGTCGCCGACATCGACACGGCGGACCGGTGGCCCTTCGTCGCGACCTACACCTGCTTCAACGGACTCTACAACCTTCCCGGTTCCGGCACGACCTCGCTCGCCGAGGCATGGCTCTTCTTCGAACCCGATCGCGGTGCCATCGCGGCCCTCGCGCCCGTCAGCGTCGATTTCTACGAAACCCACCGGGAGTTCACCGCCAGCGTTCTCGCCCAGCTCGCCGATCCCCCCGAAACCCTCGGCGGCTGGTTCGCCGGTGCGCAGACGCAGTACTCCATCACGTACCCGCTCTTCGCGAAGACCCTCCACGAGTACGTTCTCTTCGGCGATCCCGACAGCCCCTCCGCGCTTGGAGGCACCACCAGTTCCGCGATCGACTATTGGATGCTCGAATAAAGGGGCGGAGGGCTTCAGTCCCGGAACTTCAGGAAACGCCGGTATGCCAGGATTTCCGTCTGGGCCCTCTCCAGACGGCGTTCGGCCCCGTTCATATTGTCCTCGGCGAGGGCAAGCTGCGCCCGCCAGATGTAGTGAATCGCCGCCTTGCCGTGCTCCGGTTCATCGGTCCGTCCGGCCAGCACCACCACGCGCGGCTTCTCTCCGGCGGCGGGGCGCGCCTGGGAGGTGGACATCGCGATCTGCTGGACGTCGGTCGGCAGGTATAGGTGGAACACGTACCGCCGCGGGAGGCTGTGCCGCAGCGTCACCTCGCGCTTGAACGGGCCGACCAGCGTGTTTTCATCGTCGTAGACGTCCAGCTTGTGCAGCACCACGTCGCCGTCCTCCACCTGGAAGGAGAGCGCGTTGATCCTCGAACCCCGGCTGCCCGGGTCCAGATCGATCATGTCGGACTGCGGAAGGCCGGATTTCACCGAGCGGGTGGCGAGAACCTCCCACCGGTACTCGACCAGGCTGGAGTGCATCGTGTCGCGCTCGCGCAGGTAGGCGCTCACGGTCTCCAGCAGACCGTCGATGGACGCACGGTCCCAGTTCGTCACGCCCGACTTCGTTTCGTTCAGCGCGTCGCGCGCCAGGGAAAGCAGCGTGTAGCAGTCGCTCAGGCTGAAGGGCAGGTTGTATGTCAGCGATTTCGGAGGCTCCGGGATCGGAACGCTCGCGCCCTCGCCGGTTGCCGGGACGTCCACTTCGGCGACGGCATTCGGAGGGCGCACCACGCCAGCCACCTCTCCGACCGGCTGGGCGAGAACCAACATGGGAAGAAGGGTTCCAACCGATGCGATCACAGCGATCTGTCGTCTGGTTCGATGGCTCATCGCTCTCGACGCTCCGGTCCTTGCTTCAACCGATTCAACAGTCGCTGCGGCAGGACTTGCAAGGCATTTCCCCGTTAGAAACACATCAGCCGGTCGGGACGGTCGGCAGTCCTCGCGCGTATCTGCGCAGCATGTCTAGCGCCTGGTTTTCCGACCACTCGCGAACGTCGGAGCGGGAACCGGGAAATGCCCGCAGAATCGTCTGCACGCCCTCCTCCGACGCGATCGCGAACCAAACCGTACCCACCGGTTTCTCCTTCGATCCGCCGCCCGGGCCGGCGATCCCGGTGACCGACAGAGCGACGTTCGCACCCGTTCGTTCGCGAGCGCCTGTCGCCATCGCGGCGGCGCATTCGCCGCTGACGGCGCCGTGCCGCTCCAGCAGTTCCCCGTCCACGCCCAGGGTGCGCGTCTTCGCCCCGTTGCCGTACGTGACGAAGCCCTCCAAGAGGACGCCCGAAGAGCCCGAAACGTTTGTCAGTCTTCGGGCGATTCCGCCCCCCGTGCACGATTCGGCGGTCGCGATCGTCAGACGGCGCTCAAGGCACGTTTCGATTACGACGTCCTCCGGAGTCGTCGATTCCGGACCCTCCGCCAGGACGAACTCCGTCGGCAGGCGGTCCCTCAGGCACCCGCGCATGGCCTCCATTCGCCGGTCGCGAACGGCATCCGTATCGCCGCTTGCGGCGATTCTCACGCGAATGATCCCCCGGCTCGCCAGAATCCCCAGCCGGACGCCTTCCATGCTGTCGAACAGGTCCCGGATCCATCCGTTCACAGTCGATTCCGGTACCAGCGAGAGATGGATCGTGTGAATCCGCGAGACCGGGCGGTTCGGAAACATCGGCAGCACGACGCGCCGGAAGTAGCGGTCCATCATCGCCCGCCATTCCGCCGGCACCCCCGGCATCGCCAGCAGCATTGGCCTCCCGCCCGTTCCGGGCATCGCGAATCCCGGCGCCGTTCCCCAGAAGTTCAGCAGCGTCTTCGCCCCTTCCGGGATATCCGCCTGTCCCAGATTGCGTTCCGGCATGCTCACGCCGCGGCTGCGGAAGCGCTCGCGGATCATCTCTTCGGCGCGGTGCACTCGAACGAGGGGGACTTCCCACAGCCGTGCGACGATCTCCCGGTTCAGATCGTCTTCGGTCGGCCCCAGCCCCCCCGTTACGATGACCAGATCGGCCACCCCGAACGTCCCGCGAATGGCGTCGCGGATTCGGCCCGCGTCGTCCGGCGCCGCCGCGTGGCCGACGACCTCGAAGCCGTGGTCCCTCAGAATGCGCGAGAGGTGCATCGCGTTCGTGTCGGCGTACAGACCCTGGGTGATTTCCGTTCCCGTACTGATTACGAATGCGCGCGGCGATTTCACCATGAATGCGTGCTCCAGTTGCATCCGTGTTGCCGCCACGACCGGAGGTGGTCAACGGTCGCCGTGTGCCAGTACACGAAATGAGCCCCCGATGATTTCCTTCGACGAAGCCCTCGACATCATTCTCGGCCTCCCATTCGACACCCGGACCGAGACGGTGCCGTTCCTCTCCGCTGGCGGTCGCTATCTGGCGGGGCCGGTGGAAGCCACCTGGAGCCTTCCCCGGTTCGACAATTCCGCGATGGACGGCTTTGCCCTTCGATCCGGAGACATCGCCACCGCCTCCGACGAACATCCGTCGAGGCTCGCCATCGCGGGGGAGAGCGCCGCCGGTTCGCCCTTCGCATCGGACTGCCCTTCCGGTTCGGCGATCCGCATCAGCACCGGGGCCCGGGTTCCGGCAGGCCTCGACTGCGTTGTCCCCATCGAGAAGGTTCGCGTCGAGAATGGCGAAGTCCTTCTTCGCAAGTCATCCGCGCCGGGTGCCCATGTTCGGCGCGAAGGCGAGGACGTGGCCAGGGGCACCCAGCTCTTTCGCCGCGGAACGCGACTGCACCCCGCAGCGCTTTCGTTCCTCGCCATGTACAATCTTCCCGACGTCGAGGTCGTCGTCCCCCCCCGGGTCGGCATTCTGACGAGCGGGGACGAGATCAGACGCCACGGCGAAACTCTCCGCGAGACCGATGTCGTTGGAGTGAACATCTACCATTTGGAGCACGAACTGCGCGCTCTGGGCTGCGAGCCCCGCATCTTCGGCATCGCGTCGGACACCGCAGAGAGCTTCCGCCGACTGCTCCTCGAAGCACTCGAATGGAGCGACGTCGTGGTGAGCACCGCCGGCGTCTCGGTGGGGGAGCACGACGTGGTTGGCGCAGTCCTGCGCGATCTCGACGCGAACGTTCACTTCTGGAAGGTCGCCGTTCGGCCCGGCAAGCCGATGCTCGTCGCGACCATCGCTGGGAAGCACTACTTCGCCCTGCCCGGGAATCCCGTCGCGGTCTGCTGCAACACCGAGGTCTTCCTGAAGCCGTTCTTTCGGCAGGCGTTCGGAATCGAACCCGTTCTCGCACCAGCGGAGAAGATGACGCTTCTGTCCGAATGCCCCCGGGACCGGGCACGTCTTTTCTTCGTCTATGGAGAGCACTCCCTCCGGGATGGTCGCGCGGTGGTTCGCCCGTTCGGGCGGCAGTCGTCGGGGAATCTGCACAACCCGGCCCTTGCCAACGCGCTGATCCGGGTCGGCCCCGGACCCGATCCCCTTGTGCCGGGCGGGACGGTGGACGTGTTCAGGCTTGTCCCGGGGACGTGAGACTCCCACGGTTCGCTGTTGACGGACTTGCCCGGCGGGGTCACGCTGCGAGTCCGATTCGGTCGGATCATCGGGTCGCGGCTGGTTGATGCTCGCCGAGTTACGCTCGACACTTGAATTTCAGGGCCCATCCCTGCGGAACACTTTCCCCGATGCCGATCATCAACTACCGAACACGGGAAGTGAATTGCAAGATCGTCTACGTGGGGCCGAGCCTCGGCGGCAAGACGACGAACATCCAAGCCATCCACCGGATGATCCCGGGCGGCAACAAGACCGGACTGCAGTCCATCGACACCGAGGGCGACCGCACGCTCTTCTTCGACTACTTCGCGATGGACCTGGCGGAGATCGCCGGATTCAAGGTCAAGTTTCTCATCTACGGCGTTCCGGGCCAGCCCTACTACCGCTCGACCCGAAAGATGGTCCTCAACGGCGTCGATGGCCTGGTCTTCGTGGCCGACAGCGACAAGTCCCGCCTCCAGGACAACGTCGATTCCCTCGAAGACCTCCAGGGCATGCTCGCCGAATACGGCTACGACTACAGTTCCATCCCGCTCGTGCTCCAGTACAACAAGCGCGACCTGTTCTTCATCACCTCCGTGGAGGAACTCGAAGAGGCGCTCAACACCCGGGGCAGCCGTTCCTTCGAAGCCATCGCCATCAAGTACACCGGCGTGGCGGAGACGTTTCGCTCCGTCTGCCGGGAAGTCGTCGTCAAATTGCAGGAGACGCTGACCAAGCAGTACGGATCGTACAGGTCCTGAGACACCAGACAGAAAGCAATCAGCGAGCATGACCCCCCGCCGGAAAAAGACCCGAACGACCCCCGCATCGGACACCGCGTCCTCCAGCGCCGGAACCGGACGCGTCTATGCCCTCTCCTGCGACGTGCTCGACCGGATGTCGGAGGTGCTTAGCGAACTCGTCGAAACGGGCGGTGCGCGGTGCGCCGCCGTCGTCGATTGCACCGGCTGTATCATGGGCTCCGAAGGCGACTTCGCCGGTGTCGATCCCGGCACCATGGGCGCCACTGCGGCGGCCACCATCGCGGCCCTCAACAAGATGGTCTCCCGCGAGAGCAGCCAGGAGGTCTCCGTCCGTTTCTACGGCGCCGCTCTCGACAGAATCCACTTCGTGGTCGTCGATTCCCGGCTCACGCTGTGCCTTCTCTACAAGCACGGCGAGACCGGCGAGGGCATTCGCGCCGCCGCCCGCTCCGCCGCGAAGCGCATCGCCGAGAACGTCGCCGAGGACCGCGACAATGGCCTCGGCCGGGACCAGAAGGACCTGATCGAGTCCGTCGGCTATATCGAGAACAAGCTCGACGAGCTCTTCAAGGACCTTCAGGGCTGAACCGGCCCACCCACAAGTCGCCGCTGCTGTAGATGCCGTTGGTCGGGTCGTACGCCAGGACCGCCAGGCGCTCCTCCGCATTCGCCGCCAGTGCGTCGTCCGGCACGTCGAAGTCGCCGTCGGGGCCCCGCGACGCCAGCACCCAGGACGCTCCATCATCGCGATAGAGCAGCGGATCGATGAACGGGCCCGACGGGCCGAACATGTCCAGACGCGAGACGCGGCCTTCCTCGCGAAAGAGCGGCTGCCCGCCCCGGCGCTTCGCGAACCAGTCGATGAACTCCTCTGTCGGCAGCGCCCCGTCGCGACTTGCCATCGGCGCACCCGTCTTGTCCTGCCACGCCGAGAGCGAACCCTCCGCCATCAGGAGGTACTTCATCGCCCGGTCGACGCGCTGCCCGACCTTGTGGGCCTCGATGTCGCGGGTCAGCAGCGGATGAAGGATCAGTCCGGCCGCCAGGATCACGCCTGCCACCTGAAGGCCGGTCACGATCATCGTTCTGCGGCTGTAGACGATCTCTTCTCTCGCCGGTCTCCTCATTGTGCGCCGTCCGAAGCGTCTTCCTGCGCGTCCGCTTCGCCGGTCGGGGCGATGCCAAGCCGGGCTTCGAGTTCATCGATCCGGTCCCTTGCCTGGCGCTCGCGTTCGCGCACGATCTTCAGCTGGTTCTCGAACGACTGGCGCGACGACTTCTGATAGCCGAAGATCAGCACGATGTCCGCGACGATCAGCAGCACCAGCACCCCGATGGCGATCTTCATGATTCGCCGCTGTCGCTTGGCGGACTTGGTCTTGCGGCGCTTCTGTTCGAGCACTTTCCTCAGCCTGCTCCGCTTTTCCGGATTCTCGATGGACTCCGCCGACAGCTCCGCCAGAACCAGATCGTCGTTGGCGATGGCCAGCCTCGTGAAGTCCTCGAGCACGCGCTGTTGCAGGAGACGGGCCGCCGCATTGCGGGGCCAGAGACTAAGCGCCCGCAGCAGCAGGTTGTTGCACTCGGTGAACTGGGCGTAGGTCAGCTCGTTCGCCTGGTCGGCGATCCGGCCGGCTTCTTCGGTCAGTCGCAGCGACTCGCGCCGCTCGCCGGCACCCGTCATGTATTCCTCGACGGCTTCGATCAACTCCTTGACCGAGCCGTGGCGGTCCTCGATTCTCGTGGACATCGCCTTCATGCAAATCGCCGAAAGTTCCGGCGGGATGAACCGGTCCGGCACACGCTCTTCCGGCGGATCGACGGCACCCATCGACGCGTGCACGAAGCTGTCCATCGCGGAAGCCGCCGAGTGCGGGGCCTTTCGCGTGAGCATATAGTACAGCGATCCGCCGAGCAGGTACACGTCCGTCCACGGGCCGATGTCGATCGCCGATTCCGCCGTCTGCTCGACCGCCATGAATGCGGCCGTTCCCGTCGGGCTGAAGGCGTTTTCGGGCGTCGGGACGAGCAGTTCCACCGCGTCCTGGAACTTCCCCTCCGCCAGCGCCGGGTCGAAGAGCACCGCCAGGCCCCAATCCATCAGCAGCACTTCGCCGAATTCCCCCACCATCACCTGCGATGGCTTCAGATCGCGGTGAACGATGCCGCGCGAGTGCGCGAACGCGACCGCCTGGCACATGTCCAGGAAGATCGGCAGATGGCGGGCGAGGCAGTCCTGGGGGTCGAGGTTCTCGAAGTCCTCCTTGAGCATCAGGTCCCAGCGCTCGCCGTTGACCAGCTTCATCGCCAGGAGCGGTTTCCCATCGTCGTCGAGTCCGAGATCGTGAACCGGAACGATGTTGGGGTGCTCCAGCAGCGCGGTCGTCAGCGCCTCGCGCCGGAAATCGCGGTCCATGCGCGTCCCCTCGTGAGGGATGTCCTGGGCCTGTTCGACGTGGTCCTCGCGCAGGCGTTTCACCGCCACGAGTCTTCCAAGCGACGACTGCACCGCCTCCCAGACCTCGCCGAACCCCCCGCGCCCCACCTTGCAGCGCATCGTATAGGCGGCTCCCGGCGGTTCTTCCTCCGGACTCTTCCCGCGCGAGACCTCCCACTTGGCCAGGCGAATGTGCGTCGCCGACGGATCGGGGGTCGTCTCGCCCTCGCTCCAGTTCCATTTCTGGGGGCGGTAGGAAACGTGAGGGTCTTCGGGCAGATCGTCCGGGATCGCCCGATTGACCAGTTCCGACAGTTCCTGTTCGTCCAGCGGCATCGTGAGGCTTCCGCTCCGCGGTTCGCAGTACCGCTAGTCCTTCAGCAGCGACCGGATTTCGGCGTTGAAGTCCTGCAGGTCCTGGAACTGCTTGTAGACCGACGCGAACCGCAGATACGCCACATGGTCGAGGTCCTTGAGATGGCGGAGACTCAGCCGCCCGATCTCCTCGGTGCCGATCTCGCGCTCTGCGGAGTTCAGCAGCTCCCGTCCGATGGCCTGGACGATTTCGTCGATCTGCTCGCCGGAAACCTTCCGCTTGTCGCAGGCCCGCTCGATTCCCGCCGCCACCTTCGCCAGTTGGAAGGGCTCGCGGATTCCATCGCGCTTGATGACCGTCAGCTCCACCTTCTCCACGTACTCCACCGTCGTGAACCGCTTCTGGCATTCCTGGCACAGACGCCTCCGGCGGACGGCCTTGCCGTCGGGCGCAGGCCGGGAATTGATGACTCGTGTGTCGTCATGGGCGCAGAAGGGACAGTTCATGTGTGCCGGGCCGATCCATTTTCAAGCTCCCCGATCCGACACCGCGCACCGGCCACCGCACAAACGAAAAGCGGCGGCCCCGAAGAGCCGCCGCCTGGAATCGTGCCCGGAGAATCCGGTCAGATATACTTGTCGATCAGGCTCTGAAGCTGCGATTTGGGCAGCGCGCCCATGACGCGGTCCACTTCCTGGCCGCCCTTGAAGACGATCAGCGTGGGAATGCTCTGCACTCCGTACTCCCCGGCGGTCTCCGGGTTGTCGTCCACGTCCATCTTTCCAACCCTGATTTTACCGGCGTTATCGTTCGCGAGTTCCTCCACGATGGGAGCCACCCGAAGGCACGGTCCGCACCAGGTGGCCCAGAAGTCCACCAGCACCGGGGTGCTCGAATCGAGCACCTGCGCCTTGAAGTCGCCATCCGAGAGGGTCAGTACACCGTCAGCCATTGATCCAGCCTTTCTGTCGTCGATTCGTATCTTCAGCGATCCTGGTCGTCGCTGCACCGTGCTATACGCACGGCCAGTGCCAGGTCGATGCGTCCATCGTACAGCGCACGTCCCGAGATGCACCCGGGCACGTTGGGGAGGCCAAGCTCGCGGGTCGCCTCGATGTCGGTCAGCGAGGAAATCCCCCCCGAGGCGATGACCTGCATTTCCGGCACCGCCCGGGCGATCGTCTTCAGGCCCTCCAGATTGGGGCCCTCCAGCATTCCGTCGGTGGCGATGTCGGTATAGATGATCTTGCGACAGCCCAGGTCCAGCATCCGCTTCGCGAATTCCAGGGCGGTGGTCTGGCTCTGCTCGGTCCATCCCCGGGTCGCGACGTATCCGTCGCGCGCGTCCACGCCGATGATCACGCGGTCGCTGTGCTCCTTCAGGACGTTGCGGACGAACTCGATGTCCTCCACCGCGCGCGTTCCGATGATCACGTCGTCCACGCCCGCGCTCCAGGCCTCCTCCGCGTCGCTCACCGACCGAATGCCGCCCCCGAACTCCAGGTGCATCTTCGTGACCTGGCGGATCTGGCGCACCAGATGCAGGTTTCCGAACCGCCCGTCGAAGGCGCCGTTCAGGTCAACGATGTGCAGAATCCGGGCGCCGGCCCGCTCGAAGTTCTCGGCGAACGCCGTCGGATCGCTCGAATAGATCGTCTGCTCCTCGCGCCGGCCCTGTTGAAGCCGCACGACGTTGCCGTCCAGAAGGTCGATCGCAGGAATCAGTTCGAAGGACATCGTTCGTTACATCCCCATGATATTGTAGCCGCAGTCCACGTACAGCACTTCGCCCGTGATGCCCGAAGCCCAGGGGCTCAGCAGGAACATCCCGGCGTTGCCAACCTCTTCGGTCGTTACGTTGCGGCCCAGCGGAGCCATTCCCGCCACCGTGTCCAGAACCGTCGAAAAGCCGGAGATTCCCCGCGCCGCCAGCGTCTTGATCGGCCCGGCACTGACCGCGTTCACCCGCACGCCCTGCTTTCCGAGGTCCCACGCCAGGTAGCGGGTCGTCGCCTCCAGCGAGGCCTTGCAGATTCCCATCACGTTGTAGTTCGGGATGACGCGTTCGGCGCCCAGGTACGTCAGCGAGAGTACGCTCCCGCCTCCCGCCGCCTGCATCATCGGCAGCGCCCCGCGGGTGAGACTGATCAGCGTGTAGGCGCTGATTTCCTGGGCCAGCTTGAAGCCCTCGGCGGTCGTCTCGACGACGCCGCCTTCCAGGTCTTCCTTCTTTGCGAAGGCGATGGAGTGCACCAGCATGTCCAACTTGCCGCCGAACGCCTCGCCGACGCCCTTCATGGCCGTCGCGATCTCCGCCTCGTTCGTCGCGTCCAGTTGAAAACAGGGGAGTTCGGGGCTGACGCTTTTCGCCAAATCCCGCACCCGGCCCTCCACCCGCTCGTTCTGATACGTCAGGGCCACCTTCGCGCCTTCGCGCAGCAGCGCTTCCGCGATCGCCCAGGCGATCGAGTTCTTGTTCGCCACGCCGACGACGAGCGCTGTTTTTCCGGACAGAATCATCTGTATCGAGTCCTTCTCGAAAGGCTTTAGAGCACTGCCCCTCTCAACCGCCTGACCCGTCCCGAGGGCAAGGGGCGAATCCGGGCGGAGGGCTTCCTAGGTCGTGTACTCCGCGTTGATCCGCACGTAGTCGTAGCTCAGGTCGCAGGTCGAGACGACGGCTTCGCTTCGCCCCGATCCCAGCGAAATGTCCACCAGGACCTCTTCGGAGTCCGCCAGGTACTTCGAGAGCGCCTTGCGGTCGTAGGCCGCCGGTTTTTCCTTCGCGAAGATCAGGGCTCTGCCCAGGCGGATCGTGACCTTCTCGGGCGCGAAGCGGGCGCCGCAGTAGCCGATCGCGCAGGCGATGCGCCCCCAGTTCGGGTCGCGGCCGAAGACCGCCGTCTTCACCAGGTTCGAGTTCGCCACCGCCTTCGCCGCGCGCCGGGCGTCCTCGAACGTCGCCGCGCGCCGGACGCGCACCGTCACCAGGCGCGTGGCGCCCTCTCCGTCCCGCGCCACCATGCGCGAGAGCGTCGTGCACACATGGGCGAGCTTCCCGGCGAACGTCGCGAAGTCCTTTCCCTGCGGCTTGACCTCGCGGTTGCCCGCCGCGCCGTTGGCCAGAACCACCGCCATGTCGCTCGTCGACGTGTCGCCGTCCACCGTCAGGCAGTTGAACGAGCCCTCCACGGCGTCGCGAAACGCGATGCGCAGCGCCGTCTTCGAAATCTTCGCGTCGGTGAACACGTAGGAAAGCATCGTCGCCATGTTGGGATGGATCATGCCGCTGCCCTTGGCGATGCCGACCATCGAGACCATTTTGCCCCCGAGAAGAAACCGCACGGCGACGGTCTTCTGCACCGTGTCCGTCGTCATCATGGCCTTGCCGGCGGCGAGCAGACCCTCCGGTGCCAGGCCCTTTTCGGCGATGGAGCGAATGCCGTTCTGGATCCTGGCAAGGTCCGGCAGCACCCCGATGACGCCTGTCGATCCGACGATCACCTCGTTGTGCCCGCAGCCCACCGAGCCCGAAACCGCCACCGCCGTCTGGCGGGCGACCTCCTGGCCCTCGCGGCCCGTGCACGCGTTGGCCTGGCCGGCGTGGACGACCACCGCGCGCACCGATCCGCGCCGCAGGACCTTGCGGCAGAAGGGGATGTTCGCTCCCGCGAACCGGTTCTTTGTGAACATTCCGGCGGCGACGCATGGGCGGTCCGAGACCACCAAGCCCACGTCGGGCTTCCCCGAAGCCTTCAATCCCGCTTTCGTCGAACCGCCTGAAAAACCCTTCGGAAACCGCATGCCTGCTCCTTCGCGATGAACTGCAAAGGCAACGTGATCCTGCGCCGCCCGAGGGCAAGCCGCATGTCGTTCGCCGTCCGAAAGAGGTCGCGCCGCCTTGTCGAAGCGCGCGACGCGTCAGGGGAGAAAGTCGCCGCCGGACGTTTCGCGGACCAGTTCGATCCGCTCGCCGGGACGCGCCAGCCGGTATTCGATCCGTGCGCTCAGCTCCACCGAATCCACGCGCGTGCGCAACTCGTCGACGCGCTGGTCGAGGGCCCTCCGCCGGGCCGTCACCGAATCGAGTTCCGCGCGCGCCTCCTCGTACCGGTCCCGGGCCGTTTCCCGCTCGCGGTGGGAGGGACCGTACAGCATCGTGAAGACCGCCCCGAGTGCCACCACCAGAGCAAGGGTCCAGCCGAAGAGTTTTCCGTGTCGCATCGCCACCGTCCGATCAGAGTCCCCAACCGACCCGCCCCCCGCCCACCATGTCAAGTTCCGCCGCCCTCCCAGCCCGGCTTTTCGAACCGCGATTTGGGCTCGACAGGCGGCGGGCACTGCTCGCACACTCCGCGACCCTTCGGGCCGCACCGATTTCGCGGCCCCAACCTCATTGAAATCAGGGAGATGCCTGTGAGCCGGGAAGCCGATCTCTACGAGCGCGAACTCGCCCGTTACCGCGAGACCCTCAAGATGGGGAGCGATCTTGCCCTCGACCGTTACGGCATGACGCTCATCAACTCGCTCAATCCCGCCGAACGCGCCCGCGCCCTCAAGGCCTTCGGGTCCGACATCGCCGACGCCGTCGATTTCTACAACCTTGGCGTTCAGGCCGGTGCGGAAGACAACTGGACCGAGGCCATCGAGAGCTTTCGCAAGGCCCTGGAAATCGATCCCGCCCTCAACCAGGCCGTCTACAACCTCGCCATCTGCTACGAGAAGACCGGGCACACGCCCCAGGCGAAGCAGATGTGGGAGATGTACCTCGAAGGTGCCTCCGACAAGGACGAGATCGCCGCCGTCAAGACCCACATGGCGGAACTCTGAGTCCCCGATTCGACCGCTGAAGTCACCGACCGCCTCCTTCCTGAGGCGGTCTTTTCGTATGGTCAGCTCTCCAGCCGCTCGCAGCCAGGCAGCTCGATCCGGAACAGCGCGCCGCCCAGTTCCGACCGCCCGGCTTCGATTCTGCCACTTGCCTCGCTGACGATCTGAAACACGACCGAAAGTCCCAGCCCCGTTCCCGCCGCCTTCGTCGTGAAGAACGGATCGAACAGCTGCGCCTGCGCTTTCGCCGGAATGCCCGGCCCGTCGTCGTGGAACTCGACCACCGCCACCCCGTCCGCGCGCTCCCGGGTGCGAATCAGGACGCGCCCCGCTTCGTCTTCGAGCGCCTCCGCCGAATTCAGCACCATGTTCGTGATCACCTGGCGGAACTGGTCGGGATCGAGCTTCACGATCGGGTCGGGCTGGCAGAGATCGAGTTCCATCGCGAGCTTCGGAAGACTCGATTCCAGCGACTGCACGGTGCGCCGGATCAGCCCGCCGA
>JAJFLJ010000045.1 GCA_021772755.1 Candidatus Sumerlaeota bacterium | reverse complement strand
AGCGCGCCGCCGATCCACGCCAGGTACACGCGCAGGTCCCCGGCCTGCACCCATCGGTACACGAACCCGCGATAGAGGCGCGACCAGTCCTGCGGAGCGCGTGCCGCGATGGCCTCCGCCGGGTGGGGGAGAAGCGGTTCGAGAATCGCGTCGAGCGTCTTCAGGATCGCCTTCACGTTTCCGAAGGCGAAGGACGCCGCCACCAGCGCCACGACCTCGCGGTCCGCCGCGCGCCGGAACCGGTGAGCCACCGCCAGGGGATCGCTCCCCAGGTACTCCGGCCGGTGATAGCGGGCGTACGACTCCTCCAGCAGCGCGCGCAGGCGCTCGCGCCTGGCCGGGGGAATTCCCTTTGTCGCGCCCGTCTTCGCCATCGTAGTCAGGAACCCTCTCGCATCCCGCCGCCCGCAACCAAACGATTTCCCGCGACGACGTTTCCCCCGATGACCCTTCTCAAGTCCGATCTCGCCGTTCTTCTCGCCGCCTACGGCGACGACGGCACCGGCTTTCTTCCCCGGTTTCTGGAACTTCTCGCCACCGTCGAGGACCCCTTCGACCGCGCGGAGGTCCGGGGCCACGTCACCGCTTCGGCACTTGTCGTCGACGCGACCCGCGAACACACCCTGATGATCCGCCACCGCAAGCTGGGCCGCTGGCTCCAGCCCGGCGGCCACATCGAGCCCGACCACGACACGAGCGTGCTCGACGCGGCCCTTCGCGAGGCGCGCGAGGAAACCGGCATCGCGACCCTGGTTCCCGCCACCTCCGCCATCCACGACCTCGACATCCACACCATCCCCGCCCGGGGCGACATGCCCGCCCACGACCACTACGACGTTCGTTTCGTCATCGTCGCCGACCGGGCCGACGTGGCCCGCAGCAGCGAGGAGATCGACGACATCGCCTGGCTCACCATCGCCGAAGCCGCCTCGCTCGACACCGACGGCACCCTCCGCCGCATGCTCGAACGCCTCTGACCGCGCTGCCGCTGCCTTTCCCCGAACGCCAGTCGTTCCAACGAACAACGAACAACGCTCAACGACCCACACCCCCAACTCAGGGCTGGACACTCCCGCCGCCCACCGGCCAATCACCACCCGACCATGAGCGCCGCCACCCCCAGCCCCCGATCCATCCCCGAGGCATGGCCCTTCCAGGGCCCGCCCACCCGCATCGTCTTCAAACTCGGATCGAACCTGCTCTCGCGTCCCGACGGCTCCCTCGACGAGGCCCTCATCGCCGCCTTCGCCCGCCAGTGCGCCGTGCTCATCCACAAGGGCTGCGAGCCCATCGTGGTCACCTCCGGCGCCGTCGCCGCCGGCATGGCCGCCCTCGAACTCGCCGACCGCCCCACGACCCTCCCCGAATTGCAGAGCCTCGCCGCCATTGGCCAGACCCGCCTCATGGCCGCCTGGTCCGCCGCCTTCGCCGACCACGGCATCAAGGTCGGCCAGGTGCTGCTCACCCGTGGCGATCTCGAAGACCGCCGCCGCTACCTCAACGCGCGCTACACTCTCGAACGCCTTCTCGACATCGGCGTCGTTCCCGTCGTGAACGAGAACGACACCGTCGCCACCGAGGAACTCACCTTCGGCGACAACGACCTCCTCTCCGCCATCATCGCCTCCACGCTCGACGCCGACGTGCTCGCGATCCTCACCGACATCGACGGCCTCTTCAGCGACCATCCGACGCGCAACGCGGCGGCGCAGCTCATCCCCGTCGTCGACCGCGTCACCGACGACATCGAGGCTCTGGCTTCGGGGCCCGGCTCGAAGTACGGCAAGGGCGGCATGATCACCAAGGTCCGCGCCGCCCGCCATGCCAACGGCTTCGGCATCGCCGCCGTCATCGTCAATGGCAGGACGGAACACATCGTGGAAGCCGTCCGCGGCGGAGACTTTCGCGGCACGCTCTTTCTGCCGGAACGCTCGCGCAAGGGCGCCCGCGGACGCGTGCGGTGGATTTCATCCCGCAGCGTGCGCGGCCATCTCGCCATCGACGAAGGGGCCCGCAGCGCCCTGGTCGGCGGCGGCCGCAGCCTTCTCTCCGTTGGCGTAACCGATGTCGGCGGCGAATTCGAAAAGGGCGACGTCGTTTCCATCCGCACCGGCGACGGCGAGGAAATCGCCCGCGGCATCGCCAGCTTCTCCTCCGAACAGGTCGCTGCCATCAAGGGCCGCCGCGCGAAGGACATCCCCGCGCTGCTGGGCGAACGCCCCGGCTACGAGGAAGTCGTCCATCGCGACAATCTGCACCTCGTCACCAAGCGCGGCGAGTAGAACCGCGGCGCGTCTACTCCTCCAGCGCGCGCCAGTCCTTCACGCCCGTCATCGAACCGTTCGGCGAAGGAGCACCCGGCGTCGCCAGAATCGCGTTCGAGCTGATCGCGTAGTAGCTTCCCGTCGTCGTCGTGCCGTCCGGATCGCGGCCGGCCGCCGTTCCAGGTTGCGCGACGCCCAGGTCCTCCACCGGTCCGATCAGAGTCGTGCCCGGAAATCCCGGCGGACCGAACGTCTGGAAATCCACCGGGCCGTCTCCGAAGTACGACGCCTGAATGTACTCGCCCGTCAGCGGGTCGAGAAGCGCGATGTTCTCGCCGCCGTTCGACAACCGCCCGAAGATGCCCGTATCCGAAGCCGCGTCGAACGCGAGACTCGGCGGCGCGACCGCAGGCAGCGAACCGCCCGCCTCCACCTCCCCGACGACGACGGCGAACGCTCCCGCAGCCAGAATCGTCGAAGCGGGAAACTCGAACCAAAGTCCCTCGTTCGGACCCGCTTCGTCCCAAATCTGCAATCCGGACAAATCCACCGGCGAACCGCTCGTGTTGAACAGTTCCACGAACTCGTCGTCGTTGCCCGCCGTTCCGCTGCCATCCGTGTCGAACGACGTTCCCACCCCGTTCGGATAGTTCAGAATCTCGTTGATGCAGACTCCGCCCCTCAGGACGGCAGTCGTCGGCTGAGCCGGCAGCGCAACCGGTCCCAGGATCATGGCCACCACAACGCCGCGTTTCAAGTTCATCTCGAAGCCTCCGGAGTGGTCGAGACCACTCGGATGGAAAGGGTTACGGCCGGGCAAGCGGAGTGTGACGGGCGAAACCGCCCGGGCAGTATATAAGTAATCGCACACGCACAAATAAAGCCGCCTGCCTTTTTGATCGTATGGATTTGATGAGGAGTCAGGAAAAGCTTGACCGGAGCGCCGCCAATGCGCGACATCACAATCTTGGACCGGAAACACGCGCCCCACTCTTGGGGCCCCGGAAACTCACTTCGATTGAGGAGTCACAAGCATGAAAAAGATGATTCTCGCCACCGCAGGCGCTCTTCTGGCAGCAGGAACCGCTGCGGCCCAGCTCTCTGCACCCTTGGACCTTGAAATCCTCTTCACCGGCGACGATGTTGTAGCCAACTCCGCCGCAAGCAACACGGAAATCGATGGAGTCGTGGTCAACTCCGCCGGTACGCGCGTCTACTACTTCAACTCCGATGGATCGGAAGACGGCATCAGCGTCTGGACCGGCGGCACGAACTTCGCCGTCGTCGCCACGGAAACAGAACTGGCCGCCGGTGGCGGCTCTTCTTCGGGCGGCGACATGGATGTCGATCTCGACACCGGCACTCTCTACGCCAAGCCCTTCGCAGGCTCCAACCGCCTCTGGGCGATTCCGGAAGGCGGCCCCTTCCCGGGCAGCGAAATGATCGATTCGAGCCTGATGACCGGCTACGACGAGATCGAGTTCGACCGCAAGAACGACCGCATCATCGGCGCCATCAACGACACATTCGACTCCATTCCCGGCGCCGAGGGCCTGTTCGCAACCAACGCCGGCGCATCCGGCCAGCTCGCCTTCGACGCGACCATCGCCACCGAAGCCACGCTCGAAGCCCTCCTTGCCACCCTTCCCGGCTACATCGGGGACGAGTCCGACGCATCCACCAGCGGCGGCCGGAATACGAACGACGATATCGATCTCTACGACATCACGATCCAGTCCGACGGCGATATCATCGTCAGCCACAAGTTCACCTCGAACAACCAGCTCGCCGGCACGCTCCTTCGCGTGACCGAGGGCGGAACCGTCAGCGAGTTCGTCTCCGCAGCCCAGCTGATCACCTGGGGCGGCGGCGCCGACGGAACCGACAACATCGGCAGCGTTCTCGTCGAGGCACTCTCTCTCGACGAAATCCTCGTCCACGTCAACTTCGTCTCCGACAACAGCGGAGCACCCGATGCCGGTACGATGGAGTCCTTCATCGGTGTCGTCAGTGCCGATGGTTCCAGCTTCACCATGATCGGAACCGAGTCCGAGCTTCTCGGCGATACGGACATCGTCGCTGCCGGCACCAGCCTGATTCCGGGCGGCCAGGGGCTCTTCGACGGCACCGTTCCCGGCATGGACGGCAAGGGCGGCGACGTCGATGGCAGCGACAACTACTACTTCTACCGCCAGGGCAACGGCCTCGCTTCCGAGGACGCCGTCTTCCGCATCACCGGCATTCGCGCCCTGCTGAACTCCTCCACCGTTGGCGACTGGGACCTCTACTAAGAGCCCGTCGTTCCTCCGACGATTCACCCGCCCGGAGATACCGCGATTCGGTATCTCCGGGCTCTTCGTTTAATCTCCCCGTTGCCGGGCC
>JAJFLJ010000044.1 GCA_021772755.1 Candidatus Sumerlaeota bacterium | reverse complement strand
CGAGTCGGTGTTCAGCACTTCCTTGTAGAAGGAGGGCCAGGGTACGCCGATGCGATAGTCGGGGCGGGCCACCGCCGTGAAGTTGCAGACGATGACCAGATGGTCGGCGTCGTCGGACCAGCGCAGGAACGCGATGACGCTCGATTCCCAGTCGCTGCAGTCGATCCAGGTGAAGCCGCGCGGTTCGTGGTCGTAGCGCCAGAGCGCGGGCTCGCGGTGATAGAGCCGTCCGAGATCCTCCAGCAGCTTCTCCGTGCCGCTGCGCGTTTCGTGGCCGGCCTCGTGCCAGTCCAGACTGCGGTCATGGCTCCACTCGCGGCCCTGCGCGAACTCGCACCCCATGAAGAGCAGCTTCTTGCCGGGATGCGTCCACATATAGGCGAGGAACGTCCGGTAGTTGGCGAACTTCTGCCAGTCGTCGCCCGGCATCCGGGCCAGCAGGGAACCCTTTCCGTGCACCACTTCGTCGTGGGAGATCGGAAGCACGAAGTTCTCGGAGTACTGGTAGATCATCGAGAACGTCAGGTCGTTCTGGTGATACGCGCGGTGGACCGGGTCCTTCTGGAAGTACTCCAGCGTGTCGTTCATCCACCCCATGTTCCACTTCAGCGTGAAGCCGAGGCCGCCGGCGTAGACCGGCCTGCTGACGCCGCCGAAGGAGGTGGATTCCTCCGCGATGGTGAAGGCGCCTGGGAACTGGCCGTGGACCTCCTCGTTCAGCCGTCGGAGAAAGTCGATCGCGTCCAGGTTCTCGCGCCCGCCGAACTCGTTGGGCACCCACTCGCCCTCCCCGCGGCTGTAGTCCAGATAGAGCATCGACGCCACCGCGTCGACGCGCATGCCGTCGACGTGGTACTCGTCGATCCAGAAGAGGGCGCTCGTGATGAGAAAGTTCGAGACCTCGTGGCGTCCGAAGTTGAAGATGAGCGTGCCCCAGTCGGTGTGCTCGCCCTTGCGCGGGTCCTCGTGCTCGTAGAGCGCCGTGCCGTCGAAGCGGCGAAGGCCGTGGTCGTCCTTGGGAAAGTGCGCCGGAACCCAGTCGATGATGACGCCGATGCCCGCCTGGTGCAGCAGGTCCACCATGAACTTGAAGTCGTCGGGTGACCCGTAGCGGCTGGTGGGCGCGAAGTACCCCGTGACCTGGTATCCCCAGGACCCGTCGAAGGGGTGCTCGGTCAGCGGCATGAACTCGACGAAGTTGAAGCCGTAGCGCCTGCAGTGGTCGACGATCTTGGGCGCGAGATCGCGGTACCCCAGGTACGCCTCCGCGTCGTCGGGGCTGCGCATCCACGATCCGAGATGCATCTCGTAGATGGCGACGGGTTCCTTCAGCCAGTTGCGCCGGGCCCGACCGGCGATCCACTCGTCGTCGTTCCAGTCGAACCGCCCCCGCTGCCAGACGATGCCGGCGGTGCGGGGGCGAAGCTCGGCGCGGAACGCGAAGGGGTCGAGCTTCTGCAGCGCCTCGCCTTCGTGGGTGCGAATCTCGAACTTGTAGAGGTCGCCCTCGTCGAGCCCGGGAATGAAGATCTCCCAGATGCCGGAGGTTCCCATTCGGCGCATGGGACAGAGTCTGCCGTCCCAGGCGCAGAACTCGCCGACGACGCTGACGCCGCGGGCGTTGGGCGCCCACACCGCGAAGCTGACGCCGCGAATGCCGTCGATCTCCTGGACGTGCGCGCCCATCTTGTCGTACAGGCGCCAGTGGCGGCCCTCGCCGGCATAGTACAGATCGAGCTCGCCGAGCGTCGGCAGAAACCGGTACGGATCGCGCAGGACCCAGTCGTTTCCGTCGGGAAACGTGAACCGGTAGGAATAGACGAACCTGCCGGGAAGGTCCTCGGCGGAAACCGACGTCTCGAAGACGCCGCACTCGTGAATCCTCTTCATGGTGCGCGGGGCGTCCGCGCCCTCCACCAGCAGCTCGCAGCCGTCGGCGTCGGGCTGGTACGAGCGAAACGCGATCGTCTTCCCGTCGGCCGAGGGGTGGAACCCGAGCAGTGTGTGGGGGTCGCCGTGTTCGCCGGCGACCAAAGCCGCGATCTCCCCGGCGTCGGGTTTCGCAGTGTGATTCGAGACGGCCATGTGGGACTCCGCCCGGGGGGCGATGGATGGCGCAAGGCTGGAGGCGCGCCGGGCCGGTTGCCAAGCGCGAACTCGGGCATCGTGGGCTGCCAGTGGGGGAGTGCGGGTCGCGATCGGGGATTCGCGGGTTCGGCGCCGGGCGGCCTCAGTCCCCGAATTCGGTCTCGTCGCGGGTCATGGGGACCTCGCGGATTCGCATGATCTTCCAGCCGGCGGCGGTCTTCTTCAGGGTCGCCGTGCACCGCTTCTTCCACGTCCGGCCGTCGAAGACCTCCTTCTTGTCGCAGACGATCTTCGCGACGACTCCGCTGACCGTGTTCTCCACGACGCCGACGAGCTTCATCCTCCGGCGCCCGCCGTCCTCCACCACCCAGGTGGATTCGCGGCTCTGGATGTACTGGCTCTTCTCGTAGTGCTGCGTCATCTCCTCGGCCAGGCAGGCGTACTCCGTTTCCCAGTCCTTGTGGTTCCAGGATTCGATGTAGGCGGCCACCACCTTTTCCGGCGGCGCCGTCGCCAAATCGACCGTCGACCGGATCGGTCTCGGGGTCGTGCCACCCGGAGGCCGCGCGGACACGTAGTCGGCCCGCCGAAGCAGCGCCTCGACGCGGCCCAGCAGGTCCAGGGGATCGAAGGGTTTCTCGATGAACTCGTCGACGCCCAGCCCCCGGGCCCAGAAGTCCGGCGGCCGGTCCTGGTCCGCCGACACTGCGGAGAGAACCACGATGGGCGTCCCGTTGACGCGCTTGCTGGCCTTGGCGCGCTTGATGACCTCCAGCCCCGAGACCTTCGGCATCATCAGATCGACGATGATCAGGTCCGGCCGGTCGCGTTCGGCGATGACCATGCCCTCCTCGCCGCCGCCGGCGCACAGAACGTCGTAGCCCTTGGTCTTCAGAACCGACCGGACGATGTCCAGAACGTCTCTCTCGTCGTCGATGACCAGAATCGTCTTCATCTCAGCCCCTGTCTTGCCCGCCCGAAACGTGCTGAATTGCCGGTGACGAGCACCGCGCCCCGACATGCCGGAAACCCCTACCGGTCCCGCCACCCGCACGCAGGCGTCAACAGCGAACGGGCGTTGTCCGCCGCACCCGCGCGCGCTGCTGTCCGGGAGTATGGGACGGATTCGCCCGGGCGCCCACCCGGCGTGCGATTTCCGTGCGGCAAAGGCTTTGCTTGTTCCCCCGGTCGCCGGCATGCCACTTGGTGCATTCCGGTGTTCGACTGCGGACCGCCGCGACAACCCCTTTCGGGAGAACAACCCATGACAGATCGCAGAGACTTCCTGAAACTCGGCGGCGTCGCTGCCGCAGGCGTCGCCTTGGCCTCCGTGGCCGGCGCCCAGACCTCGCGCCCGGTGGCGGCCGACTCCCCGGCCAGCCACTCCGAAGCCATGAAAGCCCTGATTCCGGGCGCCGTGGACGAGGCGGGGAGCTATGTTCTCCCCCCGCTGAAGTACGGATATGACGCACTCGAACCCCACATCGACGCGCAAACCATGCGACTTCACCACGACAAGCACCACGCCGGGTACGTCAAGGGCCTGATCGGCGCCGAGGAAAAGCTCGCGGAAATGCGGGCGTCGGGCGACTTCGCGGGGATCGACTACTGGTCGCGCAAGTCGGCCTTCCACGGCGCCGGGCACTTTCTCCACTGCGTCTTCTGGGACTCGATGGGTTCCGGTGGGGGAGGCGCCCCGACCGGGGCGCTGGCGAAGTGCATCGAGAGGGACTTCGGCGGGTTTGAAGCCTTCAAGGCCCAGTTCTCCGCCGCCTCCAAGGGTGTCGAGGGCTCGGGCTGGGGGATCCTGGCGTACCAGATCGCCGGTGCGAAGCTCGTCATCCAGCAGGCCATGAACCACCAGTTGCTGACGCAGTGGGGGTTGGTGCCGGTGCTCTGCGTCGATGTATGGGAGCACGCCTACTACCTCCACTATCAGAACCAGCGGGCGGCCTACGTCGATGCATGGTGGAACACGGTGGACTGGAACCGCGTCGGCGAGCGGTTCGGAATGCTCGAGGCCGGCTGAGCGGGCCTACCGCAGGAGCAGCACGTCGATCGCGGCGCAGGCCAGCAGGCCGAGGCTGATCCTGCCGTTGGCTCCGAAGAACGCGGCGTCGATGCGCGAAAGGTCGTTGGGGCGCAGGAGGCCGTGCTGGTGGTTCAGCAGCACGCCGACGCCCGCAACTCCCGCCGCGAAACCAGGCCCCAGGGGCGGCGAACCGCTCCACCATGCGAGCGCGAACAGTGCGAGCGCCACGGCGTGGAACCGGCGGGCGATGCGGAGCGCGCCCGCGATGCCGAAGCGTTTCGGGATGGAATGCAGTCCTGTGGAGGCGCGGTCCGCGTCGTAGTCCTGGCAAGAGTAGAGGATGTCGAATCCGCCGACCCAGAAGAGAACCGCGACCGCCAGCCAGACGGCGAACCACGAGAGCCCGCCGGTGACGGCGATCCAGGCTCCGATCGGGGCGAGACCGAGGGCCGCTCCGAGAAAGAGATGGGAGTAGTCGGTGAACCGCTTCGTCAGGCTGTAGAACAGCAGGACCGCGAGGCACGGCGTCGCGAGCATCAGACACGCGAAGTTCAGCATCCCGGCGGCGAGATAGAACGCGAGCACGGATGCGGTCATGGCTCCCCACGCGAAGCGCATGGAGAGTTCGCCGGTCACGAGGGCGCGGGTGCGCGTGCGGGGGTTCTTCGCGTCGAAGCGCACGTCGGCGATGCGGTTGAAGCACATCGCGGCGGTTCGCGCGGAAACGGCCGCGACGACGATCCAGAAGAGCACCGCGAAGCGCGGAACGCCCTCCGCCGCCACCAGAGCCGCCACCAGAGCGAACGGCAGCGCGAAGACCGAGTGCGAGAACTTGATCATTTCGAGGAACGTTTTCGTTCGCCCGATGAAGTCCGGTGGCGGGGGAACGCTCGTCATGAACGGGGAGTGGCGAGGCCGGGAAAGAGACCCAGTGCGCCGTCGGCGATGAACTGGACCGCCATGGCGGCGAGCACCAGGCCCATGACGCGCGAGGCGATGCGGATGCCGGACTCGCCCATGGCGCGGCGCATCATGCCGCTGGAGAGCAGGCAGAGGGCCGTGACGAGAACCGCCGCCAGCATCGCGACGAAGAGGACCGCGTTCAGTTCCAGAGTGTCGGCGCGGTCGGAGAGCAGCACCACGGTGGACATCGTGCCCGGCCCCACCAGCAGCGGAATCGCCAGGGGCACGACGGCGACGTTTTCCTTCTCGGCGGCCTCGGCCTCCTCCTCGGGCGTGTGCTTGGCGCGGCCGGGCTGGCCGTGCATCATGGAAATGGCCATCAGCAGGATCAGAATGCCTCCGCTGGCCTGGAACGCCGGCATGCTGATGCCGAAGAAGTCCAGCACCGCGTTGCCGGCGAGGGCGAAGAGCAGCAGCGCGGCCCCCGAGGCGACGATCGTGGTGCGGACGATTCGCCGCGTCTCGCGGGCCGGCCGGTCGGCGGTCACGCTCAGCAGGATCGGAATCGCGCCGATCGGATCCATCACCGAAATCAGGCCGGCGAAGCAGTGGATGAAGAACGTCATGTCGGGATGGAGATCCATGGGTGCCCGCTCGATCGTTGGCGATTGATCCCCGCCCCCCGCCGGGGGACAAGCGGAAGCGAAGTCGACGCACTCCAAGGACGCATCCATGCCCACACCAGCCGACCGCATCGGGGAACTGCGCGGGGAAATCGAGCACCACAACCGTCTCTACCACGAGTTGGCGGAGCCGGAAATCACCGATCGCGAATTCGACGCACTGCTCCGCGAGCTCCAGGAACTGGAGGAGCGGCACCCCGAGCTGGCGGCGCCGGACTCGCCGACCCAAACGGTCGGTGCCGGTCCGGCCCAGGGCTTCGCCGGCGTTCGCCACGCCGTGCGCATGCTCTCCATTTCCAACACCTACGACGCCGCCGAACTGCGCAAGTGGCACGAGTCGAACTGCAAGCGCCTCGACATCGATCCCGCCGGCGACGTGGAGTACGTCGTCGAGCTGAAGATCGACGGACTGGCGGTGAACCTTCGGTACGAGCGCCGCGAAGGCGGGAGGGCGGAGTTCGTGCTTGGCGCGACCCGCGGCGACGGCCGCCAGGGCGAGGACGTCACCCTCAACCTGAAGACCATCGCCGCCATTCCCGACGGGTTCGACGCCCCGGAGGGCGGAAACGTCCTCGAAGTGCGCGGCGAGGTCTACTTCGAGCGCGAAGCCTTCGAGAGAATGAACGAGGAGCGCGCGAAACGCGGCGAGCAGACCTTCGCGAACCCGCGCAACTCCGCCGCCGGAACGCTCAAGCAGCTCGACCCCGCCCTGGTCGCGCAGCGTCCGCTGACGATGTTCGCCTACGCCTTCGGAGAAACCGACTTCGATCTTCCCGCCACCCACTGGGAATTCCTGCAACTCATCGAACGCCTGGGCTTTCGCGTGAACCCCGACCGCATGCTCTGCCGCGGAATCGAGGAAGTCGTCGGGCAGACCCTGGTCTGGGAGTCGAAGCGCAGGGAACTCGGCTACGACACCGACGGCCTGGTGGTGAAGCTCAACCGGCTGGACTGGCAGGCGGAACTCGGCGCCACGTCGAAGGCCCCCCGCGCCGCGACCGCCTACAAGTTCAGCGCGGAGCAGGCGCAGTCCAGACTGCTCTCCGTGGAGTGGAACGTCGGTCGCACGGGCGCCGTCACGCCGGTCGCCAATATGGAACCCGTGCAACTGGCCGGCACGACGGTCCGGCGCGCGACGCTGTACAACGTCGGCGAGATCCGCCGCCTGGGTCTGAAGACGGGCGATGCCATCATGGTGGAGAAGGGCGGAGACATCATTCCGAAGGTGCTTCGCGCCATCGACAGCTTGCGCGACGGCAGCGAACGCGACATCGTGGTTCCGGACAAGTGTCCCGGCTGCGGATCGGACCTGGGCGAGATCGCGGGCGGGACGACGAAGAAGCAGACGGTGACGCTGCAATGCGTGAACGTCGCCTGTCCGGCGCAGGTTCGCGAACGCATCGAACACTACGCCAGCCGCAACGCGATGGACATCGAGGGGCTTGGCGGGAAGATGGTGAACCAGCTGGCCGACGCGGGACTGATCGCCGACGTCGCGGACCTGTACCACCTGGAAAGGGAGCGGATCGCGTCGCTCGACCGCCAGGGCGAGCGCTCGGCGGAGAACCTGGTCGAGGCGATCGCCCGAAGCAGGACGCAGCCGCTGGCGCGGTTTCTCTTCGCCCTGGGCATTCGCCAGGTCGGAGCGCAGAGCGCGCAGGAACTGGCCGCGAAGTTCGGCACCCTCGACCGGTTTCTCGGCGCGACGCGGGAGGAACTGGCGGCCTTCAGCGATCAGGAGACGAACGCCGTCGCCGACGCCATCGTCGAGTTCCGCGGGCGGAAGGAGAATATGGAACTGATCCGCCGGCTTCGCGAGGCCGGCGTGAATCCCCCGCCCGACACGACTTCCGCCGAGCGCGCGCAGCACCTCGACGCGGACTTCGACGGAAGGACCTTCGTTCTGACGGGCGAGCTGCAGGCGATGACGCGTGGCGACGCGAAGAAGGAGATCGAGAAGCGCGGCGGGAAAGTCAGCGGCAGCGTCTCGAAGAAGACCGACGTCGTCGTCGTCGGAGAGAGTCCCGGCGGCAAGTACGACAAGGCCGTGTCGCTCGGCGTGACGATCTGGGACGAAGCGGAGTTCGGCAGACGGCTCTCGCCGTAGCGCGGACGAGCGGGCCTAGGACCCCGACCCCTCGTCCTGTTCGATTTCGCGGTTGATGGCGTTGCCGCACCGGTCGAGGCCGAGGCCCTCCTGCAGCAGGTGCCCCATCTTGTCGGCCTTGGTGCGCAGATACGCGTCGTTCATCTCGTGATGGCCGGCCTCCAGGGAAACGCGGTCGACGATCTCCAGCCCGAAGCCTTTGATGCCGACGACCTTCTTGGGGTTGTTGGTCATGATGCGGATGCGCCGCAGTCCGCGGTCGCGCATGATCTGAGCGCCGATGCCGTACTCGCGCAGGTCGGACTTGAAGCCGAGTTCGACGTTGGCCTCGACGGTGTCGCGCCCCTGGGACTGGAGATTGTACGCCATCATCTTCGCCCGCAGGCCGATGCCGCGGCCCTCCTGGTCCATGTAGACGATCAGGCCGTGGCCCTCCTCGGCGATGCGCGCCATGGCCACCTGCAACTGCGGACCGCAGTCGCACCGGAAGCTCATCAGCGTGTCGCCGGTGAAGCACTTGCTGTGGACGCGCACCAGGGCGCTGTCCTGCTTCGCGGGTTCGCCCATTTCCAGGACGACGATTTCCTCGCCGTTCAGCAGGTTCTCGTAGAGGTGCATGTCCCACAAGCCGTAGGGATTGGGAATGCGCGTGGTGACGACGCGGCGGACCAGGCTTTCCTTTTCCGTGCGGTACTCGATCAGATCGCGGATGGAGGCGATCTTCAGGCCGTGCGTCTGCGCGAAGACTTTCAGGTCGGGAAGACGCGCCATCGTTCCGTCGTCGTTGAGAATCTCGCAGAGCACGCCGACGGGCGAGAGTTTCGCCAGGCGCAGGAGGTCCACCACCGCTTCGGTGTGGCCGGCGCGGACGAGCACTCCGCCGTCCGCGGCTCCCAGGGGAAAGATGTGGCCGGGCCGCGCGAGGTCCCTCGGCGCCGCCTTGGGGTCGGCCAGAACGCGGACCGTTTCGGCCCGGTCGGCGGCGCTGATGCCCGTTCCGCCGTTGGCCGCGTCCACCGACACCGTGAAGTTGGTGCTCAGGTGCGAGGTGTTGTCCATCACCATGGGCTGAAGGTCGAGTTCCTCCAGCCGCTCCGAAGTCGTCGGCACGCAGATGAGACCGCGCGCATGGCGGGCCATGAAGTTGATGGACTCCGCCGTGCAGAACTGCGCCGCCATGACGACGTCGCCCTCGTTCTCGCGCTGGTCGTCGTCGATCACGACCAGAATCCGTCCGCTGCGGAGTTCCTCGATGGCTTCCTCGGTGGTGCAAAGTGGCGACATGACGGGCCGATGGGCGCCTGGAGGCGCGGGAAATGGGTCGCCTTTCGGGCGAGCGGAAAGTGTGCCCGCCCGGCGCCCGCCCGTCAACCGGTGGCCGGAGCCCCCGGAGCGTCCTCCCGCACCGACTTCCGGGCGCTTCGCTTCGTGGCGTACATTTCGTTGTCGGCCTGGGTCAGCAGTTCGTCCAGCGTTGCCGTGCTGTCGGGTTCCAGCACGGCGGTGCCGACGCTCAGCGAGACTTCGTAGGCCCGGTGCCCGCGGGCGTTGTGGGCGCTCTCGGTCTCGGCCAGCCGGGCCAGCGTCGCCTCCCGGGTTCGCCCGTCCGCCTCCAGCACCAGGATCACGAACTCGTCCCCCCCCAGACGGGCGATCACGTCGCTGTCGCGGAACGTCTGCCTCAGGATCGCTGCGGCGTCCTTGAGCGCGTCGTCCCCGACCTCGTGCCCGAACCGGTCGTTGATGGGTTTCAGACCGTCCATGTCGCAAAAGACGATCATCAGCGGGCGCCGGGACCGGCGGGCGACGCGGTACTGCTGCTCCGCCAGGCTCATGAACCCGCGCCGGTTCAGAAGACCCGTCAGGTCGTCGTGGAGCGTCAGCCGGCGAAGCTCCGCCGCCAGAACCGCCTGCTTCTTCATCGCCCTGCTGACGCGCGAAAGCGTCCCGAACCAGAGGATCGCCATCACCGGGGTGGCGATGCCGATCGCGCCGATGTTGATCAGGGCCCGGCGCTCCAGGCGCTTCATGTCCGCAGCGACCTTGCGATCGATTCCGGCGAAGACACTCCCCTGGGCCCGGTCGTAGCTTCCGATGCCGGTCACGTATTCGGAACCGTACAGCAGTGCCACGGCGTCTTCCGTGCGCCCTCCCAGCGCCAGGTCCACGGCTCTCGATTCGATCGCCACCAGGGTGTCGTTCGCCGCCGTCAACGCGTCGGCATCGTCCGCGAGACTGCTGCCCCGGGCGAGTCTCTCCAGGTTCTCCAGGGCCGATTCGATCCGCAGGGCGACGTTCTGGTAGTCGCTCGCGGTTTCCGGAGAGGGGGTTCTTGCGGCGTTTCTGGCGAGATCGGTGACTTCCGCGGCGCTCGCCAATGCCTCGCGGGCGACTTCCAGTTCGCGATTCTCCGGGATCGCCGTGACGTAGACTTGGTAGGACCGAAAGGTCTGGAACGCCACCAGCAGCAGAATGCCGAGGGTCAGAACGATGGACGCCCCCAGCATCCCCAAGGGGCTTTCCAGCACTCCGGTCTCCGTCCCGTCCCGGTTCTCGTTGAATCCCGAATCCATCTATCGACTTTTGGTCCCGTGCGGCGCTGCCCAACCGCAGTAAACTCGGGCGCCGGGCACCCCCTCGCAACCGGTATTCGCGATTTGTCCGGAGAGGGCCAAAAGGGTGTCATCGGCCGCCGGGTACCGGCAATCGGGAGTCGAAGCCCCGGGTTCGCGGGATGGCGGGAGGCGGAATTCCGGTCCTGGGAATCCCGGTCTGGGAAATCGAAGAGAAGGCGGGCCCCCCGGACGCATCGTCTCTTCCGGGGACGTTCCGCCCTTGCACGCGCGACGAACAGCGCCCGACCCGGCGAGCTTTCCCCGTCGACCGGCCTCCTGGTCCTCTTCCTTCTTTCTTTTCCGCCGATCGCGTCTTGACATTGTTCGCCCTGTTTGAGTTTCGTCGCCGGGAATCCCCTTGATCCGCGAAAAACGACGGCGAGGACCACACACGCCATGGACATGTACTCGATCGAAGGCGGCACGCCACTGCGCGGCACCGTGAAGATAAGCGGCTCCAAGAACGCCTGTCTGCCCCTGATGTGCGCCGCGCTTCTGGGCAACGGCCCCACCGTACTCGAAAACGTTCCCGACCTTCGGGACATCCGCTCGATGATGACGCTGCTGGAACATCTCAACGTGCGCGCCATTCTCAAGAACGGCCGCATGGTCATCGACCCCGCGACGTTCGACACCGACTGGGTGCCCTACGACATGATGCGCAAGATGCGCGCGTCGATGTACGCCTTCGGCCCGATGATCTCGAAACGCCGCCGCGCGGCCGTCTCCAAGCCCGGCGGCTGCAACATCGGCAACCGGCCCATCGACCTGCATCTGCGCGGCTTTCGCGCCCTGGGCGTTCGGATGGTCGAGCGCCAGGGCTATGTCCACGCGCACCACGCCGGGCTGCACGGGGCGGAGATCGACCTGCTGGGCGACAACGGACCTTCCGTCGGCGCGACGTGCAACGTGCTGATGGCCGCGTCGCTCGCCAGCGGGCGCACAGTCATTCGCAACGCCGCCCGCGAGCCCGAGGTCCAGGAGCTGGCCAACATGCTCGCCGCCATGGGCGCGAAGATCGACGGCATCGGTTCGCCGACGCTCTCCATCGACGGCGTCGAGGAACTCAGCGGCGTGAAGTGGCGCGTCCAGCCCGACCGCATCGAAGCGGCGACCTTCGCCGTCGCGAGCGCCGTCACCGACGGCGACGTACTGCTGACCGACGTCGACCCCACCGCAATGACCGCCACGCTCTGGGCTCTGCGGGAATGGGGCGCCGAGATCGACCACCAGGGCGAGGACGCGCTGCGCGTCCGCCGCGCGACGGACTGTCCGATGCGCCCGCTCCAGCTGGAAACGGGTCCCTACCCGGGTCTGGCGACCGACACCCAGCCGCTCTTCTCCGCCCTGCTGGCGGTAACCCCCGGCGTCTCCAGGGTACGCGACACCATCTATCGCGACCGATTCATGCACGCGCTGGAACTCAACCGCATGGGGGCGAAGACTTCGCAGTCCGGCGACTTCCTGAGCATCAACGGCGTCGGACGACTGGAAGGCGCGGCCGTCATGGCCTCCGATCTGCGGGCGGGCGCGGCGCTGACGGTCGCGGCGCTGGGGGCGAAGGGCCAGACCCAGCTTCGGCGAGTCTATCACATCGAGCGGGGCTACGAGCGATTCGAGCAGAAGCTCGCCGCCCTGGGGGCGAATATCGTCCGGTCCAGCGAAACCGAGCCAGAACCGGGGCTGGACTGGAATGCCGTGGAGGAGGAAGTCGCACCTGTCTCCGAAGTCGATACCCGGGGATAGCTTTCGCTTACCCTCCTGACGGGCAGAGTCGTCGGGACCTCGCCAGGGACGCCGGGCATGGGCGGCGTCCCTGGCATTTTCGTTTCTCGCGCTTGCGCCATCGCCACCGTCGGACGATGCTGACCGGCAATGAAGCGCTACTCCGCACTCACAGCCGCTCTTCTGGCGTTCGCTCCCGTCATGGCGGACGAACCGTCGCCTTTCGACCTGGGCCCGGCGGACACGGCGGACATCGATGCCGCCATCGAGCGGGCGCGCGTCTCCGACGACTGGGCGCTTTCCGCCCCGGCCGCGCGCGTCTCCGTGGAGGGCCTTGGCGAGGTCTGGCGGATCGACAGCGACATCTTCGCCGGAACGGTTCCGCCCGACGCCGCCGGGTTCCGCGAACTGAAGCGGCTGGGCGTCGAAACGGTCATCAGCATCGATCTCGCCCCTCCCGATGCCGCCGCCGCCCGCGAGGCCGGCATCTTCGCCTTTCACGTTCCCATGCCGGCCGGCCCCGTGGATGTCGCCGACCAGGCGTATGTCGACCGCGTGCTCTCCTACTTCAGGAAGAACTACTACATCCACGCCGGTCCGGGCGAAACGCGTTCCGTCGCTCCGGCGGCGCTCGCGGCCCAGTGGTACGAGCAACGTTACACGGGCGGTCTGCGCGCCATGCGGATTCTCCATTCCGCGGAGGGCGCCGAACCGGACGCGTCGCAGTGGAAGAGCGTTCTCGGCCCCGCCCGGCGACTCGACACGGAAACCGTGACCGAACACGTGCCGATGTGGTGGGAGACGAGAGTCGCTCCCGAACCCCTCGCCCCGGCGATGCAGCGCATCGGCCGGTCCTTCGACGCGCTTCGCGAGCTGGAGGAAAACGGGTGGACCGCCCCCCGCCACATGAGAGGCACGGACGCGGTGGCCGAGGCGAACATCGTCCATTCGACGCTGAAGCGCCGGGCGGAGCTGAACCTGGACGGCGACGCGATGTCGGCGCGCATGATGGAAGCCGCCGCCGCCGCCGAAGCGCTTGCGGCGCAGCTGGCGGTATCGGGCGACGCGCGGGGAGAGTGGCAGGCGCTGCAAAACGCCTGCATGTCCTGTCACTCCGAATTCAGGGACTGAATCAGGGTATCACGACGATTTCGACGCGGCGGTTTCGCCGACGCCCGTCGGCGGTGTCGTTCGACGCCCTCGGGTCGAAATACGCGTGGGACGTCGCGGTGATGGCGCTGGCGGACACGCCGGGGCGGGACGCGAGCCACCGCGCGACGGTCGCCGCCCGCGCCGCCGCGAGATCCCAGTTGTCGACGAATGGCATGTTGCGGACGGGCGTGTTGTCCGTGTGCCCCTCGATGACCAGTCGCGACCACTGCTGTTCGCCGAGCACCGCGGCGATGCGCTGGAGAACCGCCAGCCCCTCGTCGGAGAGCAGGACCGTTCCGGTTTGGAAGAGCGTGTCGCTGACGAGAACGACGCGCGGTTCGTCGCCGGAAACGACTTCGACGCCGGCCGTGTTCGCGAACGCCGCCGCGACGGACTCGTTGAAGGACTTGCGCGCCGCCGCGCTCTCTTCGTCGATGCGCGACTTTTCCGCGATCTTCGCCTTCGCCTCCTCCGCTTCGCGGCGCGCCGCGGCGAGCTCCTTCTCGCGGTCGCGCAGCTGCGTGCTCAGGTCCTCCATCTGCGCGGCGGCTTCCTGCGAGCCGGCCTCGGCGGCCTGGAGCTGGCGGCGGTAGTCGTCGCGCTCCGCCCGCGCGTCGTCGCGTTCCGCGCGAATCCCGTCCGCCTGCAGGGCCATCTCGTCGATGCGGTCGGCGGACTCCTCCAGCTTGTCGAGCAGTTCGTCGGCGAGGGCGTGCTTCTCCTGGCGCTGCGACTCCAGCAGGCGCTTGTCGTTCTCCGCCATTTCCAGCTTCGCGGCGAGTTCCTCCACCTGAAGACGCAGTTCGTTCTCCCGCTCGACGCGCTCCTGCATGTCGGTGACGAGCGCTTCGGCCTGGGACTTCTGCGCCTCGGTCATCACGCGCCGCGTCGCGGCTTCGCGCTCCCTGAGGGACGCGATCTCGGCGTCCTTCGCGGCGATGGCCTCGTCCAGGGCCGCGATGTCCCTGCGGCACGCGCGCACCTGGCCCTCTGCGGATTCGAGGTCCTGCTGGTGCTGGAGAACGCGCTGCTCCAGCATGGCGTTCTCGGTCTTCAACTGCCGCACCTGAAACAGACAGCCGGAAAGAAACAGCGCCAACACGGCGGTGAGCGAGAGACGGAAATACGGTCGTGTGTGCATCGTCATGTCAGTTTTTCCAGATCGGCCAGGTCCTGGAGACGACCTGTCGCCTTCTTGTTGGTCTTCAGGTCTTCGAGCGAAATCATCTTCGCGACGACACCCGGGAACTGAACATCGATTCCGCGCGGAAACGCGTCGCGGAATTCCAGGCCGGAGATCACGGACAGAATCTCGATCTGGGTGGGTGGAACGCCCATGCGCAGCATGCGTCCCCGTTCCGAAAGGGAGCGAACCTCGTTCTCCGAAACCGGCATGCCGAATTCGGCAAGGGCTCCGACGACCCGTTCTGCGTTCTCGCGGGCAGTTCCGACCCATATATCCAGGTCTGCGGTGAACCGGGGATGCCCGTAGTGTCCGACCGCGTAACCGCCGATGACCAGATACTCAGCGCGGTGGGAATTCAACAGTCTCAAGAACTCTCCGAAGTCTTCCGGTAACTCTGTCGCTGCCATAGTGAATCCGTCGGCAAAGCTCGATTGCGGCGATCCGCTCCTCGGAGGGGCGGCTCAGCCAGTACTCCTGGTTGTTTCCCTGGTCCGAAGGCACGCACTCGACGAGTGCGGACTTGTCCAGGGCCGGGTATTTCACGTTCGCGTTCATAGAGGGATGTTCGCCTCCGGCGCGCTGTAGATCAAGGCTTTGTTCGCGCTACAAGTCGATCGCGATCAGCGTTCTTCGGCCCGCAGCGTGAACTCGAACACCAGCCCCCCACACCGACCGAATCAACTCCTCTTTCAGCACGTCCGCCGGAGGGCCCGACTCCGCGATCCGTCCCTCGTGGAGAATCGCGATCCGGTCGCAGACCATCGCCGCCAGGTTCAGATCGTGCGCGATCAGAACCACAGTCCGGTTCCGTTCCGCGGCGAGTCCGCGAACCAGGCGCGCGACGGCCTGCTGGTGCGCCAGGTCCAGGGACGCCGTCGGTTCGTCCAGCAGCAGGGCCGGCGCGTCCTGGGCGAGCGCCCGCGCCAGCAGCACCAGCTGGCGGTCGCCGCCGGACAACTGCTGAACCGGTCGGGCGGCGAGCGGCCCCAGTCCGACGGCTTCGATGACCTCGCGCGCGATCCGCCGGTCCTCCCGCGACTCCGCCGCCAGGGGAGAGGCGAGATGGGGCGTCCGCCCCATCAGGACCGTCTGTTCGACGGTGAAGGGGAACGCCGCATGCTCGGTCTGGGGAACCAGGGCCACCTGGCGCGCGATGTCGCGCCGGCGCATGCCGGAGAGAAGAACGCCGTTCAGCCGCGCCTCGCCGGAGTCGGGCGCCAGCAGACCGGCCATCACGCCGAAGAGCGTGCTCTTGCCCGTGCCGTTGGGGCCCGCGATGCCAAGGACCTCGCTCTCCGCGACGGACAGCGAGAGATTCCGCAGGACCGGCGGCTGGCGCCGGTACGCGAACGCGATATCGTTCAATTCGAAAACCGGCCCGGCCACTGGTCGCCCCCGTCCGCTCTCTCGTTGACGATGCCCGCACGGGTGTCACCCTGAAAGAGAGAGCGCGGAAGGAAGTCGTCGATGGCGGAACCGGAAAAGGACGTCTCGGCGGACGAGCAGGCGGGCGAGCTGCTCGACCCCGAGGAGACCCAGGAGTTCAAACTCCCCGTCGCGCGCACCCAGTATCGGGGAGCGCTTCGCCGGCGCGTGCTCTTCGTCCTTCTGATGATCGCGACCGTCCCGGGCTACGTCGCGCTGCTGCTTTCGTGGTACGCGGCGTCGCGCACGGTCCAGGCGAGCGCACGCGAGCGAACCTGGGAAATGGCCACGGGCCTCCAGATCGAACTCGACCGCGCGTTCATGGTTCGCGGGACGTCGCTGGAGCGCATCGCCCAGAGCGGGCAGTTCGCCGGACAGGTCCGCCCCTGGATCCGGAGAACCGTCGATCAGGGCGCCCTCAACCAGCCCCTGCGGTTCGAAAACAATCTGCGGCTGGAGGACACGGGACTGCAGAACGCCCGCCTTTTCCTGATCAGCGGCCGCGGGCGTCTGCTCGGCGAGGTCACGCGCGAGGGCGTGATGCCCGTCTTCGACCCGCCCAACGAACTCGAAGGCGCGCCGATCCTCGAACGCATCTCGCGCCAGGTTCCCGAGCGGACGTTCCTCGGCGAGCTGCCGCTTCAGTCCGACTGGGAGAACCCATCGCTCTTCCTGGCGACCCGCGTCGCGACGCTCGCCGACGAAGAGTCGCCGCTGCTGCTCGCCGCGCTGGTGCCTCTGCGCACGATCTTCTCCGACGTCGAACGGCTGAACCCCAGCCTCGGCCAGCGGCTCGTCGTGATCTCCGAACGCGCCGGCGTGATCTATTCCACGCAGAGCGACAGCGACTTCGCCCTCGCTCTCGGGCGGCGCACCAAGGCCCTGATGGAGGAGAAGCCCGACCAGGAACTGGAGCAGATGGAGGTTCGCGGCACGCGCCTGGGACTCGCCCACAGCTCGCTTCGCTCCGTGACCCAGATGACTCTCGAGGAGAAGGTCGAGCCCGTCCGCTGGGCGGTGATCCAGGCGGTCGATCTCGACGAGGTGCTCGACTCCCTGCGGCGCGAACTCTGGATCGCCATCATCGTGGGCCTCTTTCTCACGGTCGCCGCCGTGACGCTCGCCACGTGGCTCTCGCGCAAGCTCACCGGTCCGATTCTTCGCCTGACCGAGGGCATGCAGCGCTACGCGCAGGGCGACCTGGACTACCGGGTCGACGTCCGGACGGGCGACGAGATCGAAACGCTGGCGGCGGCGGCGAACGAAATGGCGGCGTCGCTGCGGCTCTCCTACGAGAACCTCGGAACGCGCATGGAACAGCTCGACGAGAAAGCCCGGCAGCTCGAGCTGATTCACTCCATCGGCCATTCCGTCAACCGCGTGCTCGATCTCGACAAGCTCTTCGCCCGCATCATCCGCGAGATTCTCGTCCACATCCCCTGCGAGCGCGTTTCTCTCGGCCTGCTGAACGAGTCCCGCGACGGTCTCGTTCTCGAGTACGTCTTTCCCGCCGACCGGTCCGTCGCGCCCAAGGGCACCGTCGTTCCGATGGAGGGCAGCGTCATGGGCCGCGCGCTACAGGACCAGGTCCTGACGATGCGGCGGCTGCGGGCGGGCGGGAGGTTCTTCGAGGACCAGGTTCTCGGCCCCGAGGGCATCGATTCGCTTTGCGTCGTTCCTCTGATCGCGACGAACGGACCCGTGGGAACGCTGAACCTGGCGTCCGACGCGGAGACCGCTTTCGGCCGCAGCGAGATCAAGCTGCTGGAGCGCATCGCCGACAGTCTGGCTCTCGCCGTCGAGCACGGACGTCTCTATACGCGGGTCGCGCGGTTCGCCGAGGAGCTGGAGGAAACCGTCGAAATCCGGACGACGGAGCTTCGCGCCGCCCAGGCCAAACTCGTTCAGACCGAAAAGTTCGCGGCGACCGGGTCCATCGCCGCCCATATCGGCCACGAAATCAACAACCCGCTTTCCATCATCAAGAACTACATGAAGCTCATGGAAGGGAAGCTCAACAAGCCGGGCCGGACGGAAGAGCATCTGAAGACGGTGCGCGAGGGTCTGGAGGTCGTCGGCGAGGAAATCGACCGGATCGCGCGCATCGTCTCGCAGCTGCGCCAGGTCAGCCGCCCCTCGCGGCCGGAGAACCGCCGGTTCAAGCTCGAAACCGAGATTCGGAAGATTCTGGAACTCTTCGAGGCGTCCGCCCGCAAGCGCGGCATCGAGATCGAACTCCAGCTCGATCCCTCCATCGACGAAATCGTGGTCTGCGGCGACTACCTTCGCCAGATTCTGATCAACCTGCTGCGGAATTCCGTCGATGCGATGGAGGGCCAGGACGCCGGGATCGTCACAATCGTCACCGGCAGACCGGAGAAGTCGCCGGACTTCTACTTCATCGAGGTGCGCGACACCGGCCCCGGGATTCCCGCCGGAAGCCTGAACCGCGTCTTCGACCCCTTCTTTACCACAAAGGCCGAAGGGAAGGGCACCGGCCTGGGACTCTCGGTTTCCTACGGGCTGGCCCAGACGATGGGCGGGCGCATGGAAGCCGAAAGCAAGACCGGCGAAGGCGCCATTCTTCGGCTCGTTCTCCCCTTCGACCCCGGCACGCCCGATACCGGCGACGAGGAAGAGCGACCCGAGGACATCGGTCCGCCGCCATCCCCCGAGGACTCGGCGATTCGCCGCCGACGCGGGGAAAAGATCATCATCGGGTGAAACCACGCTGCGGAGCGGCTTTCCGGTCGCGCTGAGTGTTCATCCGGATCATTGAAAAAAAACGACTTGAACGGTTAGCACCGCTCACTCCAGACCCCTCTGTTGACGCCGTCGGGCGTCCAGGGCACCTCCGCATCTTTCCCGGACGAGCCGAATTCGCAGGAGTATCGCGTCCTCTTTCCATGACCTCTGAAAAGATTCCCATTACCGAGCAGGCCAACGAGCTGACCCGGGACCTCGATATCTCCGAGTCCCTGGAGATGGCCCGCCTTTTTCGCCAGGCCGATGCCCAGCTCTTCGCCGGCTACGGCGGCTGCCACGCCCTGGCCGATCCCGAGAACGTGGCCGCCTGCGCGCGTCTTGCCATCGACGCCGCGAAGACGATCCAGGCAAAGGACAAGGGCGTCATTTTCCTGTCCGGTGCCGGTACCAGCGGGCGCTTCGCGCAGATGCTGGCGCGCCAGTTCAACCGCCTCCTGAAGACGGCGCACTTCGATCCCGTCTTCAAGCCGCTGGTCGCCGGGGGAAACCTGGCGCTGGTCAAGGCGCAGGAAGGCGCCGAGGACGATCCCGGCCAGGCCGCCAGGGACCTCGATCTTCGCCTCCCCCAGGACACCGAGAGCATCTTCTACGTCGGCATTACCTGCGGACTCGCCGCCCCGTATACGGCGGGGCAGCTGCACCGGCTCGAGAACGACAAGCGCGCCGTGCGGGTGCTCCTCGGGTTCAACCCCATCGACCGGGCGCGCAACGTTCGGATCGAGGGCTGGGACCGCACGTTCGCCGATGTCGTTCGCCAGCAGGTCGCCGACGGCAGCCTGACGGTTCTCAACCCCGTCTACGGCCCCGAAGCGGTTCTCGGATCGACGCGCATGAAGGGCGGATCGGCCACGAAGATCGTGCTCGACGCGATCTTCTTCACGGCGCTGGAACTGGTCGGGGCCTCGGAGCCGGAAAAGGGAAGCAAGCGCGCGGAGTCCGGCGATCCCCGAAGCGTCGAGCGCCGCGTGCTGCAACTGCTGCGCCGCTACCGCGAGACCGTCGCCCACGTCTACGAACAGATCGACGTCATCGAGAGCCTGATTCGCGAAGGCGGGTCGGCGCTGCGCAAGGGCGGCAAGATCTCCTATCTCGGCCGCGAGACCGCCGGCATCGTGGGTCTCATCGACGCCTCGGAGTGCGTGCCGACCTTCGGCGCCAACCACGAGGACGTGCGCGGCCATCTGCGCGGAGGATGGAAGGAACTTCTCGACGAGGACAGCGACTATTCCTCCTCCGGCCCGGAGTTCCAGATCGATTTCGAGTCCTTCGAGAAGAACAAGCTGCCCGATCTCGCCAAGGGCGACCTCGTCATGGGCATCGCCATCGGCGAAGTCGGGGCCAACACGCGCCTGCTCCTCGAACACGCCGGCAAGACCAGGGCGACGACGGGCGTGCTGCTGATCGCCGCCGTGCCGCCGGCCAAGAGCGACCTCGTCGAGGGCGTCGACTTCATGCACACCGTAATCGTTCCCTCGCTGGGCTTCGCGCCCGGCGTGCTGAACCTGGCGGAACTGGCGCTGAAGCTCTGCCTCAACGCGCTCTCCACCGGCGCGCACGTGCAGATCGGCAAGGTCTACGAGAACCGGATGATCGACCTGCGGATTTCCAACAACAAGCTCTACTTCCGCGCGATTCGCACCATCTGCCTTCTCACCGGCGCGAAGGAGGAAACCGCCCGGCTCGCGCTGCACCGGGCCGTCTACAAGCGCGACGCCCTTTCTCCCGAGGAAACCGACGCGCCGCCGAGCGCCATCATCCAGGCCGGCACCACCGCGTCGCGCGTCGTCCCCATCGCGCTGCTGCTGGCCATGGGCGGCATCACCTACGACCAGGCGGCGGAACAGCTCGCCCGCGACCCCGTCCCCCGGCGGGTCATCAAACAGACGCTGGAAAAGGCGGTGGAAGCCGCCGAGTAGCTACTCCGGCAGCACGGGAAAGTACGCGCCTTTGACGCCGTCGTTGCGGATCGTCGTGTCGCCGAGCACGTCTTCGCCCAGATACGACGCCTCGGTGGTGCGCTGGCCCCGCTGGCGCGCGAACGCGAACCGCACCGACGTGCCGGCGGTCGGACGCTTCGCGACGGCGTGAATGGTCGCGATCACGCCCGTAGCGCCGAGGAACTCGTCGGGATAGGACGTGCCGACGCGGTACTCGATCAGCCCGCGCGCGCCGTACACGGCGTTCGCCATGTGATAGTCCCAGGGAAACATCGTGCGCGAGGGGCCGTCCAGGATGTTGGTTCCCAGCGTGATCCAGTTGTCCAGGTCCGAATCGACGATCGTCAGCACCTCGGGGTCGAACTGGATCATCATGGAGAGTCCGTCGATCTGCGAGTACGCCAGGTTGTCCATGACGATGTCCATCGTGAAGGGCTCGCCGACGCGCGGCGTTTGCTCCGGCGCGCGGATCGCCAGCAGCACGCCGCCGACGCGTTCGTCGCTGCCGAGATAGAGCTGCGGCTCCTCCTGCATCAGCAGCGCCTCCCCCTGGTCGGAGGGAATCACGCGCAACCCCAGGGACACCGTGCCGTCGCCGTCCTCGTAGGGCGCGCCGAGAACCTTGCTCTCGCCCTCGTAGAGTTCCGAGTAGAGCCCCTCGCGGGTGCGGCCGAACCGGATCCCCGTGTTCAGCACCGGCTTCTTCGCAATCCAGGTGATGAAGATCAGGGGAACGTCGAGTTCGACGACGGGGTTGGCGAGATCGACTTCGTAGAATATCTGGCCGAGAGCGCGATCGACCCGCGCGATGGGCGAGGCGCCCAGCTTGTCCAGCAGGGCGGAGTCGTTGATCGAGATCGGTTCGACGAACGCGGGATTGTAGTCGATCACCATTCGCACGCGGTCGATCTCGCGCGAGGTGGGATTGGCGAGTTCGACGTCGGTGACGAATTCGCCGCCCTCGACCGCGTCCATGTCCGTCGCCACGCGGTCGTTCATGGCCGTCATGCGCAGCATCGCGTAGCGGTTCTCGGAGAGCAGGTTGAACTCGCCCGTCTTCACGCCGGATTCGCCGGTCTGTTCGGCGGGGGGGCGCCTCGGTTTCCTGGTCTCGGGCGGCGGGCTGTCCTTCGACTCGGGCTTTTCCTGTTCGGAGGCCGGCGGCTCGCCTTCCTTCTCCTCCTGACGCTGCCGCTCCTCCTCGCGCCGTTCGAGAATGCGCTCGACCTGTCCGCGCTGCTCTTCGGTCAGCTGCTGGCGCTCCTCGTTCTGCGCGGCGACGGAAACGGGCGCACCGGCGAGGATCGCCGCCGCCAGTGCGGTTCCAGCCAGTGAGGTCGCTGTAAGTCGAAGCATGGTCATTCGTCGGGCCGCGGGTCCTGCGTCGTTTCGCTATCCGACCGCCGGGGCGGGGGAGGGGTTGGGTCCTATTGCCGCTCGCCGAGCAATTCGGCCAGCGCCTGCTGGCTGGGAGACAACGCGTCCGCCACCGCCTCCCAGTCGATCTCCATCAAGTGGAGTCCCGCGACGGGGTCAATCCCTGCGGGAGGGGCGATGCCGTCGCGGACGGGAATCTGGGCCGACCGGGAGTCCGCCAGAATCCCCTCCACGACCGGCGAGAGCAGATGGTCCATCAGCATTCCGGCCTCCACCGGATTCGGCGAACCGGCGATCTTCACGACCGTGTTGGGAATCAGGACCAGCCCGTCGCCACCCGGCTGGACGTCGGGATAGATCATCCGGACGGGCTTGCCGTCCAGAATCGCGCCATAGGCATCGTCCGTATCGGTCAGGCACCACGCCACTTCGCCGTCCGCCACGGCATCGCGGGCCTGCGCGTTGCCGGCGTACATCGTGGCGTTGTCCATCGCCGCGCGCCAGAATTCGAGCGAAGCCTCTCCGTCGCGCGCCCAGAGAATCGCCGCGTGGGTCGACGTGGTGCCGAACAGCGGTTTGGCGAAGGCCGCGCGCCCGCGCCACCTGGGATCGGCAAGATCGGCGACCCTTTCCGGGTGGTTGCTCTCGTCGGGCAGCAGGTCCGTGTTCACCAGGATCACCCGCGCGCGGGCGGCGAACCCGACCCAGTGGCCGTCGGGATCCCTGAGGGGTGCGGGGAAGGACTCCAGCCACGTCGAATCGAAGGGTTCGGTGACGCCGTCGCGCTTGAGCTGGATCGACCGTACGATCTCGTTGTTCCAGAACACGTCGCAGGCCGGCCGGTTCCGTTCGGCGACGAGCCGGTTCACGAGACCGACGGTCTTGACGGCTTCGGTGTCGTAGACGGGAAGCGTGCGCACGCCGGCGAACTGCTCGAACGCCCGCAGGACCGGTTCGCTGAACTGGCGGTCGAGTGCCGTGTAGACGACGACCTCGCGCTCCGCGGTTTCGCCCTGGCCGATCGACTGTTCGCTCCCGCATCCCGCGAGAAACAACAGGGCCAGAATGCCGAATCGAGCTGCCGTGCGCATGGGTTCATCCTCCCGGTGGCGGTCCGCACCCTTGGACCCCGCGCCGGGGAAAGTCCAGCGGCGATGGGGACGAACCGCGATCTTCCGGTTCGGGACGCCGATCGCGGTTTCTAGCGAATGACCTTCTTCTCTTCCAGCAACTGCACGATGCGATCGACGCACTGTTCGACGTCGAGCTGGTCGGTGTCGAGCACCAGGTCCGGCGACTGCGGCTCCTCGTACTTGATGGAAACGCCGGGGAAGTCCCCGATCTCGCCGCTGTCGGCCCTCGCGTACATGCCCTCGGTGTCGCGGGCGCGCAGGACCTCCATCGGCGCTCTCAGGGAGACCTCGAGATAGCGGTCCGCTCCCACGGCGTTCTTCACCTTCTCGCGGACATCCGCCTGCGGGGCGACGAACGCGGAGATGCAGATCAGTCCCGCGTTGTTCAGCAGCTTCGCCACTTCCGCGCTGCGGCGAAGATTCTCGCTGCGTTCGCGCGCGGTGAACCCGAGGTCGCGGCTGATGCCCAGGCGCATGTTTTCGCCGTCGAGCACCGTCGCCGCCCGGCCCGCGTCGAACAGACGGCGTTCGAGCGCCGCCGAAATCGTCGATTTGCCGGCGCCCGTCAGACCCGTCACCAGCACCGTCACCGCGCGCTGGCCGGAACGCAGCTCGCGGTCTTCGGCCGTCACCGGGCTCGCCTTCGAGTGGATGAACTCGCTCGCCGGCGGCGCGTCCCAGAACGACCCGTCGCCGTCCTCGCTTCCGCTGAGATTCGTGATCATGCCCGCGCCGACGGTCACGTTCGTGACGCGGTCGATCACCACGAAGCAGCCCGTCTGGCGGTTGCGGCGGTACGGATCGAAGGGGATCGCGCGGTTCAGCGTCACCCGGCAGCGCCCCACCTGGTTCAGTTCCAGGCGGTCCGCCGGCGTTTGCTCCAGCGTGTTGACGTCCACCGCGTAGCGGATCTTCGAAATCTGTCCCCCGACGATGTTCGCCGAATGCTTGATGTAGTACGGGCGGTCGGGAACGGCGGCGTCGGCGGCCATCCACCCGATCATCGCGTCGAACTCGCGCCCGACCTTCGGAACGTTGTTGGGGTGGGCGAGCATCTCCCCGCGGCTGAGGTCGATCTCGCGGTCCAGCAGGATCGTCGCCGCCTGCGGCGGAAAGGCCTCCTGCAGGTCGCCGTCGAAGGTGTCGATGCGCTTGACCTTCGCGCGGACCCCGCTCGGCAGGGCGATCACCTCGTCGCCGGGCCGGACGATTCCCGAGGCGACGGTGCCCGCATAGCCGCGGTAGTTCAGATTCGGCCGGCTGACGTACTGCACCGGGAACCGGAAGTCCGCGAAATTGCGGTCCGATCCGATGTGAACGTTCTCCAGATGGCTGAGAAGCGTGCCGCCGTTGTACCACGGCAGGTTCGGGCTCTTCTCGGAGATGTTGTCGCCCTTCAGCGCCGACACCGGGAAGAAGCGCACGTCGTCGATGCCCAGCCGCGAGGCGAACGAGGAGTAGTCCGCCCGAATCAGGTTGAAGACGTCCTCGCTCCAGTCCACCAGGTCCATCTTGTTCACGGCCACGACGACGTGCCGGATGCCCAGCAGCGACACGATGAAGCTGTGCCGCCGGGTCTGCGTCATCACGCCGTGCCGCGCGTCGATCAGAATCACGGCGAGATCGCACGTCGAGGCCCCCGTGGCCATGTTGCGCGTGTACTGTTCGTGGCCGGGCGTGTCGGCGATGATGAACTTGCGCCGGTCCGTCGAGAAGTAGCGGTAGGCCACGTCGATCGTGATGCCCTGCTCGCGCTCGGCCGCCAGGCCGTCCACCAGCAGCGCCAGGTCGATCTCGCCGCCCTGCGTGCCGACCTTCTTGCTGTCGCGGGTCACCGCCGCGAGCTGGTCCTCGTAGATCAGCTTCGTCTCGTACAGGAGCCGGCCGATGAGCGTCGACTTGCCGTCGTCCACGCTTCCGCAGGTGATGAAACGGAGCAGCTCCTTGCGCTCGTGGCGCGCGAGATACTCCTCGATGTCCTTCTCGATCAGCTCTTCCGACTTGATCATGTTGCGCAATCCTCGGGCGTTCTTCGTCTTCGTCTTCACGGCGCCTGCCGACAGCTGGCAGCCAATAGCCAACAGCCAATAGCTGCTGACAGCTTAAAAGTACCCCTCGCGCTTCTTCTTCTCCATCGACGCGGCCACGTCGTAGTCGATCACGCGGCCCTGCCGCTCGCTGACCTTCGTCAGCAGCATCTCCTGGATGATCTCCGGCAGCGTCGTCGCCGTCGATTCGATCGCGCCCGTCAGCGGATAGCACCCCAGCGTCCGGAACCGCACCGTCTTCATCTCCGGCTTCTCGCCGGGCTCGAAGCGGAACCGGTCGTCGTCCACCATGATCAGCGTGCCGTGGCGGTTCACGACGGGGCGCTCCTTCGCGAAGTAGAGCGGCACGATCGGAATGTCCTCGAGATAGATGTACTGCCAGACGTCCAGCTCCGTCCAGTTCGAGAGCGGGAACACGCGGATCGACTCGCCCTTGTTCACGCGCCCGTTGTACAGGTTCCAGAGTTCGGGCCGCTGGTTCTTCGGGTCCCACTGGTGGCTCTTGTCGCGGAACGAGTAGACGCGCTCCTTCGCGCGCGACTTCTCCTCGTCGCGCCGCGCGCCGCCGAACGCCGCGTCGAACCGGTGGTGGCTCAGCGCCTGCCGCAGCCCCGCCGTCTTCATGATGTCCGTATACGCGTTCGACGACATGTCGAACGGGTTCGCGTTCTGCTTCACCCCGTCCTGGTTGATCCACTCGATGAGATCCATGTCGTGCTCGCGCACGTACGCGTCGCGAAACTCCACCATCTCGCGGAACTTCCACGTCGTGTTGACGTGCATCAGCGGGAACGGCGGGGGCGCGGGGTGGAACGCCTTGCGCGCCAGGTGCAGCATGCACATCGAGTCCTTGCCGATGCTGAAGAGCATCACCGGGTTCTCGAACTCCGCCACTACCTCGCGGATGATGTGGATCGACTCCGCTTCGAGCTGCTTGAGGTGCGTCAGGTTGTATCCCGGCACCGCGATGTGTTCGGCGCGTTTCGAATGCGCCGTTTCGGTCTTTGTCATGCCGTCTGCCTTCTTTGTCTATTCCTCTTCATCGTCGTCATCGTCTTCCCGTTCGGCGTCCGGCGCCGGAACGATTCCCCGCTCTTCCAGAGCCGCCACGATCTGCGCCGCGCATTCGCCGACCGACCGGTTCGACGCATCGACGCGAATCTCCGGATTCTCCGGCGCCTCGTAGGGCGCGTCGATTCCCGTGAAGTTCGCGATCTCGCCGGCCCGCGCCTTTCCGTACAGCCCCTTCGGGTCGCGCGACTCGCACGTCGCCAGGTCCGCATCGACGTGGACTTCGACGAAATCCTCCGGCTGCAGCGAACGCGCCAGCGCCCGGTCCTCGCGGTACGGGCTGATGAACGCCGTCAGCGTCACGAGCCCCGCGTCGGTGAAGAGCTTGGCCACCTCGCCGATGCGGCGGATGTTCTCCACCCGGCCATCGGCCGAAAAATCCAGGTCCTTGTTCAGCCCCTGGCGGATATTGTCGCCGTCGAGCACATACGTCCTGACCCCGCGGCGGTGCAATTCCGCCGCCACCGCGTTCGCCAGCGTCGACTTGCCCGACCCCGACAGCCCCGTGAACCAGAGCGTCGCCCCGCGATGGCGGTTCAGCGCCTCGCGCCCCGCCCGCGTCACGGCGGGGCGGTGCCACGTCAGATTGCCGCCGCCGGAAGGCCGGGTTTCGTCCGCTCGAGCAGTCATCGCCTGGAAAAACTCCGATCAGCCAGCCAAAGTGGGCGGTATGCAGAGGGCCCGGACCCGCCGCGTCAACGCTTACCACCTACGCCGCAGGCAAAAATCCTACCAGTTTGGTGGGAGAACGCGAATCGCGCCTCCTCATTCGGTTTGCGCGACTCGCCGTCTCCGCCAAGAGTGGCCCCAGCCGCCGCATCCGGGAGTGGGACATGGACGGGACCGACATCGTACGCATTCAGGCCGACCCTCTTTCCCTCGACGAAATCGTGCGGGAACTCGGTCATCAGTCCGCCGTCGGCGATCCGCCGGGCGACGATCCCGAGGCCGGCGCGCTGGTGACCTTCTCTGGCATCGTGCGCGAGACGGAGGGCGATTCGAAGATTCCCCGGCTGGACTACGAGCACTACGCCGGCATGGCGGAGAAGGAGATGGCGAAGCTGGCCGGGCGGGCGCGCGAGCGCTGGCCCGTGCACCGGTCGGCGATGGTTCACCGCGTCGGGCCGGTGGGGGTTGGGGAGCCCTCGATCGTCGTCGCCGTCAGTGCCGGCCACCGCGCCGAAGCATTCGAGGCCGCGCGTTTCCTGATCGACGAATTGAAGAAGAGCGTTCCCATCTGGAAAGCCGCCCCGAAAACCGCCGACGAACCGTGAATTTTCCGTGCGCCCGCCGGTAGGGGATCGCAGCCTTTGGCCATCCCCGCCCGGGAGTTTCCCATGCGCGCGTTTCTCCGGTTTCCGATTCTCGTTGTCCTGACCCTGGCCGTTGCGACGGCGGCCGCGCAGGATTCCACCGCCGAGCCCGACCCCTTTGGCGGACCGCGCAAGGCCGTCGTCATCACTCTCGACGGCCCCGTCGTCGAGCAGGCGAACCCCCTGGCGTTTCTCGGCCCCGGCGAATCCACGCTGCGGGAACTGACCGGAACCATCGATCGCGCGGCGAAGGACGACCGCGTCGGCGCTCTCGTCGTTCGCACGATCCGCCCCATGATGGGGTGGGCGCAGGCGGCGGAGCTTCGCGATGGCATCCTCGCGTTTCGCGAAACCGGCAAGCCCGTCGTCGCGCTGACGGACGCGGCGGTGCTCAACGACTACCTGGTCGTGTCGGCGGCCGACCGCATCGTGATGACCCCGGTCGGCGGACTCGGCGTCTATGGCCTTTCCGCGGACATGTATTTCTTCCGCGACATGCTCGGCAAGCTCGGCATCGAGGCCCACGCCGTGAACACCGGCAGGTTCAAGACGGCGTTCGAACCCTTCACCCACGGCGAAATGAGCGAAGGCACCCGCATCCAGGTGCAGGCGCTTCTCGACAGTCACGAGAACCACATCGTCTCCTGCATCGTCGGCGCGCGCGGCATGACGCCCGACGCCGCGCGCAAGGCCCTCTGGAACGGACCCTATTCCAGCGCCGGGGCGAAGGAGGCGGGCCTCGTCACCGACATCGCCTATCTCGACGCGTTTCTGGAGGAGTGGCTCGCCGCACAGAATCTCGAAGCGGACGAGAAGTACGGCGCGGAACCCGTCGCGGTGGCGAAGACGCCGAGTCTCTTCAGTCTCTTCAGCGGTCTCTCCGCTGGCGGCGCCGCCGCCAGGCGGTCCACCGAAGGCCGCATCGTCGTCGTCGGCGCGACCGGTCCCATCGTCGACGGCCGTTCCGATGAAAACCCCTTCGCCGCGCAGCAGGTCATCGCGTCGGAGGACTTCCTCGAACTGATCGACGAGATTCTCGACGAGGGAACGCCGGCCGCCATCGTGCTGCGCGTCGACAGCCCCGGCGGCAGCGCCATCGCCAGCGACCGCATCTGGAACCGTCTCGGCGAACTTCAGGCCGACGGCATCCCCCTCGTCGTCAGCATGAGCAACGTCGCCGCCAGCGGCGGCTACTACATCAGCATGGGCGCCGACCGCATCGTCGCCGAACCGACCACCATCACCGGCAGCATCGGCGTCATCGGCGGGCGGTTCGTTCTGGGCGGAACGTACGGAAAGATCGGCGTCAACAAGCAGTCGATCCGCAAGGGCCCCAACGCCGGCATCCTGGACGAGACGCGTCCGTGGACCGCGGACGAGGAGGCGATCGTCGTCGCGCTGCTGGAGGAAATCTACGACGTCTTCACGGCGAAGGCCGCCGAAGGGCGGGGCATGACGCAGGACGAGGTGAAGGAACTGGCCGGCGGCCGCGTGTGGTCGGGAACCGATGCGCTCGCCAACGGTCTGGTGGACCAGCTTGGCGGTCTCTCGGACGCCATCGCCGCCGCGCGCGAAATCGCCGGCGCGCCCGATGCCGCCGTCGTCTCCTATCCCCGCGAGAAGGAGTTCTTCGAACTCGTCGAGGAAATGCTCAGCGGCCAACTCTCCGTCGCCGCGCCCGACCCCTTCATGGCCGTCGCGGAACGCGCCGTCCCCGCGCGCCACGTCGCGACGGTGCGCACCATGACGGAACTTCTCTCCGGACCGGAGCCGCGCATCCTCGCCGTCCATCCGATGATGTTCGACATTCGCTGATGCGGGTGCTGCGCGTCATTCCGACGCTCGACGTCGGAGGCGTCCAGCGGCAGATGCTGCTGGCGTTTCGCGGCCTGCGGGAACGCGGCCTGACGTGCGAGGTCTGCTGCATCGACGAACGCGGCGCCCTGGCGGAGTCCTTCGAGCGCGACGGCTTTCCCGTCCACCGCATTCACTTCTCCTCGCGGCTCTGCCCCATCGGCGTCCCGCGCCTGCACCTGCTGGGCCGCCGCTTCGACATCGTCCATGGCCACATGTACGCCGCCGACGTGGCGGTGAATGCCGCGTTTCGGTTCGGCCGGCGGCCGCGCACCGTGAACGGATACCACAACCAGATCGTCACGAAGAACCCGAACCAGGCCCGCCGCATCGCCCGTATGCGCGACCGCCCCGACGCCTACCTCGCCGTCGGCGAATCGGTGAAGCGCTCCCTCGTCGAGCTCTCCATCCCGGCCGACCGCATCGCCGTGGTGCGCAACGGCGTCGTCGGCCCCGAGAATCCTCCTCCGCTGCCGACGCGCGAAGAGG
>JAJFLJ010000043.1 GCA_021772755.1 Candidatus Sumerlaeota bacterium | reverse complement strand
GGGCGGATCGCACGAGGAGGCGTACGAAATCGTCGAGGAGGCGCTCGCCGGTTCCGACAACTGGGAGATGGGCAAGCTCGCCCATTCCTACCACTGGCGGGAGGCGCGCCTGGAGTTCAAGGGCATCGAGGACCAGCGGCAGATGCTCCGGGAGTACTGCGACAAGTACCCCAGGCACGAGGAGCAGCTTCGGCGCTCCATCGAGCGGCTCCGCACGAGCGACGACGCCCGCGCCGCCGCCCATGCCGCCGGTTGCGCCTTCGCCATCGGCGACCACGACCTCGCACGGGAAATCGTCATGGCGAACCCCGACGTGCTCGACGTCGCGCGCGGCAACTGCCCCGAGGACTGGGAGCGCGAGACGATCTTCCAGATGCAGCTGATCCTCTTCGGAGAGGTGCCCTGGAAGGACTACCGCGAGTTCCAGGAGCGCCTCATGCGCGAGGACTTCTACTGGGGTGGCCAGGGCAAGCAGTACAGGGTGGTCAACGCCCACCACTGCTACCGCGACGCGCTGATGGGCTTCGCTCTCGTCATGACCGGCGACGGGGAGGAGGGCATCGCCATGCTCGACTCGGCGGACCACCACCACAAGTGGATGAAGATTCTGCCGGACTGCGGACGTCTGATCGCGGAAACCGACGTCGAGGCCGCCTCCGCCAGGCTGCGGGGATACCACGACGAGTCGCCCGAAGACCCCGACTACCAGGCGATGATGGCGCTGGTGCTCTGGCGGGAGGGAAAGAGGGAGGAGGCGCTCGAAATGATCCAGCGCGCCGGGGACAATCCCGCAGACCCCGAGATCGAGGATATCTTCGACGACATCCGCGATTTGATCGAAGGCGGTGTCAACGAAGCGGAAGCACCCGCCGTTTCCGACGAAGACACCTCCGACCCATGACGAATCTCCGCTTCCGGGACTTCCTCTTCCCCCAGCGTCTCCTGGACGAGACCGACGCCTCCGACAACCCCTTCGTCACCCACTCGCGGCGACGGCTCGGACGCTGGTGGCGAACGGCGCTTCGCCTCGTCATGCTCGCCACGCTCCTGTTCATCGGCTGGCACCTGATGCTTCCGGCATACGAGACAGAGTCGGAACTGAACGCTCTCGCCCGGGGCAACCCGTGGGGAGTGCGCATCCGCTCTCTCCCCCAGGGGGGTCTCGCCCTCCTCCTTTGGATGCCGCTCTTCGCGCCCCTCGGCGCGCTGATGTATTTCGCGGTCGTCGGGTTCTTCGCGTTCCTGCTGCTGCGCTATCATCTCTTCGTCAACGACCAGTCCCACCACCTGAAGTCCATCGGCCGCGACCAGCTCGAACATCTCCTGCTCTCGCGCGTCGGGCCCAACGAGTATTACCTGCACCACTTCCTGCTCTTTTGCCTGCGGTACGACGTCATCGTCGGGTGGGCGGCGCTGATGCTCGGTACGTCGGCGGTGTACATGCTGTCGGGGGGATGGATGTGGGTCGAGGAGGCCTACTGGCGACCGACGGCGCTGACGCTCGGCATCGTGCTTCTCACGTGGGTCGCCGGCGTCTTCCAGTACGTCATGGAATGGCGCGTTTTCGCGGCGAGCCGGTACTCGTACCTGAGGCTGGCGTTTTCGGTGCCCATTTCCGTGCTCGCCGCGCTCGCCATCGCGGGGTTCGCGTACTTCGCGCGCCACGCGTCCTCCCCCGCCATCTTCGGGATGGTTGCCATCCTGTTCGCGGTCCTGGCTTCGGTCGCGTTCGCCCGCGGCAAATCCCTCTACCTGCGCGCCGAGAGCCTGGTCTGGACGCGCATGATCGGCGACCCCAACGACATTCCCGAGGGCGTCGGCGTTCCGAAGAGGAACGCGGGGCGCATTACGGGCCTCGGCCTACTGGCGCGGATGGTTTCGCCGTGGCCACTGTATATCCCGGAACTGGGTCGCGGCGCGCGGCAACTGGGGTGGAAGACGCTGTTGCTGGTGCTGGTCCTCGGGTTCGCCGTCGAATGGGCGACTCGCGGGGCGGGCTGGTGGGTGTCCTCGCTGTCTGCGGTCGATGAGCGGCAACACTGGATCCAGGTACCCACCGCACACTCCCAGGGAATACTTGCGTCGCCACGCTTCTGGTGCATCTATCTGGTGGCGCTATCCCTCTTCTTCGCCATCGGGCGCGACCACAAACCCGTCGGTCGCCCAGCCATCCCTGCCATCCTTGCGGGACGGGTCTACTTGCTCTTGATGGTCGCGAGCGCGACGTTGTTGCTCTTCGGCCTGGGATGGCTGCCTCTCGAAGTCATCGCACTCAATGCGATTTACGTTCTTATAGACTTCGCGATCGTTCCCCTCGCGATGATCGCGGCGGGACACGCGGTTCTCCGTTCATCCGCAGGACTTCCACTCTCCCTCCGCGTTTCCGCATCCCTCGTCGCGATCGCGGCTGCCTCAACCGCTCTGGAAGTCCTGGGAAAGACTCTGGGCGATGCGATTTGGCGGATGACTGTCGGCCAGAGCTACTGGATATGGAGTCTCGTGCTGGCCATCGCCCTCGCGGCGGCATGCGCGCGTCTTCTCAGTTATTCTTCACCGGACGGTACGGATACGCCCAGCTTGCCAGCGGGCGAACCTTCTTCGTCTGGATCCACACTTTCCCCTGTCCCGTGAACCGGCACACCAGACCCTCGCCCGAGAGAAACAGCGACTTGTACCCGCCCACCTTCGTGACGTGGTACTCCAGCCCCTCGGTGAACGCGACGATGTGTCCCGTATCGACGACGTAGCCGCCGTTCACGTCGACCTCGATCATCGCCCCGTACGTGTTGAACCAGAGATCGCCCTGGCCCGAGCAGCGGATCAGGAAGAGGCTCTCGCCGGAGAAGAAGCCCTTCATCATGCCCTGCCACTTCGATTCGACGGCGACGTTCGGCGTCGAGGCGACGTAGGCGCTGTTCTGGAGGAAGACGGTCTGTCCCTGAAGGTGCAGGTGCTCCAGATCGCCCGGCGCCCCGGGCGCGATGCCGATCTCGCCGACGCCGCCCTCGGCGGTGAACTCGTTGATGAAGAGCGACTCGCCCGTCAGGAACCGCCCGAGCCCGCCCTTCATCTTCGTCTTCATCGTCAGCGTCGTGTCCATCGTGGCCATGGCGGAGGCCTCGACCTTCAGCGTCTGTCCGGCGGGAATCTGCACCGTCAGGTAGCTGAAGTCCGGCCGACCGTGGATCTGAAACGGGTAATCGCTCCGAGTGTCGGTCATGGTGCGCGGCTCCCTATCGCGGTCTGAGTTTCGGGCCCAGGGTGCGCCCGAAGGAGGATGCGTTGTGCGACTGGCACCAGACGGTGCCCTGGCCCTCGAAGCGGCAGACGAGGCCTTCGCCGCCGAGGAACGACGACATCCAGCTCTTGCCCGCCTTGCTGATCTTGAAGTCGAGCGTCTCGTCGAACGCGACGATGTGCCCGGTGTCGACGATCTGCGCCCCCGCCACCGCGACGGGATAGACCGCGCCGAAGGAGTTGAGGACGACCTTTCCCCGGCCGCCGATCTTCAGCCAGAAGGCCCGCTCGCCGGAGAAGAACGATTTGAAGCCCTGCCATCCGAAGTCGATCGTCACGTCCGGTTCCGACGCGACGTAGGACCCCGACTGCACGACGAGCGTTCCGCCGTTCAGTTCGTGGACCATCATGTCGCCGGCCAGGGCCGTCGCCAGGAACACTTCGCC
>JAJFLJ010000042.1 GCA_021772755.1 Candidatus Sumerlaeota bacterium | reverse complement strand
GGGCGGATCGGAGCCGCCGGGTCCGGTGGCGGGAACGCACTACGCCGGATTCAATATCCCGTGGGACCCGTCGCGGGGGGCTTCCGTCGCGCTGGTCGATCCCTTCGGCGTGGGCAAGGACTACGTCGACTGGTCCGACATCGCCTCGACGCAGGGCAACACCGTGAACCGCATGGTGCCGGCGGGGACGTTCTTCGACGGCATGATCGCGGCACCCGACGCGCAGGTTCCCCATTCCCTGGCCCGCGACGGGGACAGTTCCGACACGGACCTCGCCGGCGACTGGGACCGCACAAGCGGCGTGGACGCGTCGATGCCGACGCCGGGTGCGCGCAACGCGACGACAGCGTCGGTCGCGAGCGATATGTGGATGCTGAGATAGGCGGCGGGGCTATTCCTGCCCGTCGCCGATCGCCTCGTTGATGTTGTCGAAGATGTCTGCCTGCATGCGTTCGTCCATCTTGCGAAGCATGTCTTCGGGCGACTGGCGGCCCTGCAGCAGCAGATCGATCTCGGGGTTGTAGATGTTGCTTTCGAGAATGCCGTAGAGGGGAATCTGCGGAATGCGCTTCGACGTCTTCAACTGGTCCATGAACTTCGTCATGAAGGGGAACCGGCTCGTGTCGAGCCCGTCCCATGCCGAGCGGCGCACGGGAATCTGGCCCAGTTCGCTGGCCCAGCGACGCTGAACGGGCTCGCTGGTGAAGTACTCGAGGAACTCGAACGCGGCCTCCTTGCTGTCGCTTGACCGCATGATGACACCGCTCTGGCCGCCGACGTTGCTCGACGACCAGGCCAGGGTTCCAAGGCGCTCCACGTCTTCGGGCGCCCTTGGCGGCAGGCCAAGCTCGTCGATCTCGTGCTGCGGGGGAGAGGGAATCATGGAAATGTCGAAGTCCAGCCCGGCGTTCGAGAACGCCTCCACCTGCCAGGGGCCGGTCATGATCATCGCATAGCGGCGGTTGATGAATCCGGCGTCGGGACTCAGCGCGCTCCGTCTCCACGCGCCACCCTCGATGCCGCTCTCGGCGAGGGTGCGGAGGCGCCGCAGCGCGGCGATCCCGTTCTTGTCGTTCATGCGCGCGGACGCGCGTCCGGAGTCGTCGTACTCCACGAACTCGACGCCGTACATGTTGTAGACCGGGAAGTTGAACCAGAGAGAACCCGACATGCCGAAGCCGTACACGCCGGTCCGTTCGTCCGTGAGAACTTCGCCGTACTCGATCAGTTCGTCCCAGTCGCGGGGCGGACGGTTCGGATCGAGTCCCGCATCGCGCAATTCCCCGGCGCGGGCGCGGAACATCTCGCGGTTCCAGAAGAGCGACACGGTCGTCGTCTGGACGGGAAGCGCATAGAGGCCCGTCTCTCCGAGGCGGTTCACGACGCCGGCGTCGAAGGATGCGCCGACGAACTCCTCGCGCGCCGCTTCGATGCTCTCGTATCTCGCCTGGAACCCCTCGAGCTCCGGCAGGCTCGTCAGCGCGCGTCCGAAGGCGAGATCGGTGACCTTGATCGCATCGACGAAAGCCACGTCGGGCGTCATGTCGCCGAGCGCCGCGGTCTTCAGCTTCGTGAACATATCGCCGTACGAGACGTACTTGACCGATACGTCCAGGGCTTCGCCGGTGCGCTCGCGATAGTCGGCCTCGTATTCCCCCACGATCTCCTCGAAGACGGCGGTTTCCTCCGGTGTAAAGGCGTGCCATACCTCCAGTCCGGCGGGTTCGCCGTCCGGGGGGGCGGAGCACCCCGAAAGCGCTGCGGACGCGGCGAGGGATGCAGCCATCGCGATTCGGAGCCAGGACGTCATTCCTTTACCGCTCCCGCGGTCAGACCGCTGAGGAAGTGCTTCTGAAGCGAGAGGAACAGCGCCGCGATGGGCAGGATGGAGAAGCAGGCTCCCGCCATGATCAGCTCCCAGTCGTTGGCGTTCTGTCCCTTGAACTGCTGAAGACCGACGGGCAGCGTCATCGTCGCCTGGTCTCCGGTGTTCACGATGAGCTGCCAGAGGAAGTTCGACCACTGGCCGACGAAGACGAGGAGGAAGAGCGTCACCATGATGGGCAGGCACACGGGCGTGACGATGTTCGCGAAGATGCGGAAGTCCCCCGCGCCGTCGATCTCGGCGGCGTTGAACAGGTCGCGCGGAATCTGAGCGATGTACTGCTTCAGCAGGAAGAGGCCGAACACGTTCGCCAGATGGGGAACGACCATTCCGTGGAAGCTGTTCAGCCACCCGAGCCGGACGGTGATGCTGAACTGCGGCACCATGAAGATCATTCCGGGTACGAGCATCGAGGCGAGCAGGAGCCCGAAAAGGGAATCGCGAAAGTAGAAGCGCTTCTGCGCGAAGGCGTAGCCGGCCATCGTCGTCAGCAGAACGGTCAGCAGCGCCGCCGAGGTGGCGACGATCAGCGAGTTCATGAAATAGCGCCCGAAGTGAAAGCCGTCGCCCGTCAGGATCGTCCGGAAGTTGTTCCATGTGTAGAGATCGCCCATCGCCTCGGCGAAACCGCGTTGGTGGACCAGCCGGAAGGCGCTCGCGTCGGTGTTCGCGATCGTCAGGCGCCCCGATTCCGGCATGCGGTGCATGTCTCCGGAGTCGAAGCGGACGAAGAGCGGCGACCGCTCCGACTCGACCTGAAAGACAGCTTCGCTGGTGGTGCGATACCCGAGCAGGGTCGCCTCGTCGGAAAGGTCTGCCGGGAGAGCGCCGGGAACGGTCGCCCAGCCCTCTTCGTCCGTATCGGCCAGAGGATCGGGAACGATCTCGCTTCCGTTGGTTTCGAACCGGTAGGTCAGCCCCCCGTCGCCAACCGGCCCGACGGTGGCTATCCACCGCCCGTCCATGACGAGGCGCATCGGCCAGCTCCCGTCCTCGGAAACGACAGCGACGGTTGTCGCCTGGGGAAGCGTCAGTTCGATGTGAGCGTACTTCGCGGCGGCGTCCAGCAGCGGCAGCTCGCACGACGCCTGCTCCGGCGGCGGAAACACGAGCTCCGTCGCGGGGATGAACTGGAGGCGGAACGCGGTGCCCTGCGTGCGGAACGCCGTGACGATCATCCACACCAGCGGCAGCATGACGAACGCCAGCAGCAGGGCCAGCGCCGACCAGACGACGGCGGACCGGAGCATGGGAACCAGGCGGTCGGGGTCGCGAAGAGCGGGGCGTTCGGAGGAGGAGTCGGCCACGTCAGTCTCGCGGCGTGAGAACGCGGAAGTTGATCCACGCGATGGCGATGGCGATCGCCAGCAGCACGAAGCTGATGGCGGCGGCCTCGCCGTACATGGATTCGTTGAAGACCTTGAAGAGGTGATAGCCGCTGACGTTCGCGCTGCGAAGCGTCGTGCCGCCGACCTCGAGACTCGTTCCCCCGGTGTCGTCGGTCAGGGCGTAGATCTCGGCGAACGCGTTCAGCGCTCCGACCAGTCCGGTGATGGAGAGGAACAGAATCGTGGGGCGCAGCATGGGGATCGTAATGTGAAAGAGCTTCTGCCACCCCGTCGCGCCGTCCACGTCGGCCGCCTCGAAGACGGACTCGGAGATCGTGTTGAGACTCGTCAGGAAGAGAATCATCCCGAAGCCGGCGTTCTTGAGAACCAGGACCAGCGCGATGGCCGGCAGCGTCAGCCACGCGTTGTTCAGCAGTCCGCTCGCCGCGAGGGACTCGAACCCGAGAAAGTCGAGAATGGGAGAGACGATGCCGCCCCGCGGGTTGTAGATCATCAGCCAGATCACGCCCACGACGTAGATGTCGAACACGTTCGGCAGGAAGAACCCGCTGCGCATCAGGG